>NZ_JBFRDX010000026.1:0-67250 GCF_052114005.1 Marmoricola sp. RAF53
CAGCAGCGCTCCCATGAAGATCGAGGTCTTCGTCAGGCCGAGGCCGAGGGTGTCGTTGAGGTAGTCGGCCGCGGTCTCGCCGACCGTGGTGCACAGGATCTTGATCAACCAGAAGTAGACGGTGACTTCGGGGACCTTGTTCAGCATCGTCCGCGCGTCAGGAACACGGGTCGTCGTCGTGGGAGCACTCATGGAAGCAGAGCGTGACGGCAGGTTCCTGACACCCACCTGACAGCCCGGAAAGCACGAAGGGCCCCGACCGTGTTCACGGTCGGGGCCCTTCGCGAGAAATCAGGAGACGCGGACGTTCTCGGCCTGCGGGCCCTTCGGGCCCGTGGTCAGGTCGAACTCGACCTTCTGGTTCTCGTCGAGCGACTTGAAGCCGTTGCCCTGGATCGCGGAGAAGTGCACGAAGACGTCGTCGCCGCCGCCATCCTGCGCGATGAAGCCGAAGCCCTTGTCAGCGTTGAACCACTTGACGGTGCCCTGAGCCATGATCTTTACCCTTTGTTCGGTACTGGGCGCACTGTGCACCCGAGCTGCTGAAGACATCTACCTGTGCTGATGATGTCCAGCGCGAACCGAAGACCAGGAGTACGAGATACACAAGCCGGGACATCCTGCCCGGCCAGAACGACGCGTAGTCGTCCCTTCAACAAGACCAGCGTACGGCATCGACAGCCGGACCGGCGATTTCGTCTGAGGGCGCGCCGGACCGAGGTGTACCGTCTGAGCAGGGACTTGGGCGTTGCGATCCAATGATTGTCGTCGATCCGGTGCCGGAGAGGGCGAGTCCCGATGACGACCGTACGCCTCAGCAACAGGTTCAGATCGGGTGGTTCGTCGGCCCGGCTCGGCATGCTCGATCCGCCCGACACCGGCATGCACGGCGTCTGGTGGCCGCGGACGCGCCAGCTCAGCAGCGAGCTGGTCGACCTCAACGAGGTCCTCGTCGGCGTCCACGGCCTGATGCACCGGATCACCTACGCCGCCAGCGATTGGGACGACACCGAGAACGGCTCGTGCCGAGCCACCCGAGCGGGCAGCTTCGTCCGCCTCGCGGCCTCCACGACGATGCCGACCCACACCCTGCTGATCGACACGCTGCGCAACACGAACATCAGGCTCCTGGTGCTCCCGCCGTCGTTCGACGAGGTCCAGGCCCGGTGGGCCCTGCGGCTGATGCAGCGGACCAACGGCCGTTGCAGCGCCGACCAGATCCTCCGCTGGTGCGGGGTCTGAATCCCGGCGTTGCCAACTCGCGTAATCCCTGAGGTCGGGCCCACGTCCTACCGGTGACAGCAGTGCCGAGCAGCGGCACGCAGCCACGGGAGGTAGGACCCGCGATGTTGAGCTGCATCGGCCTCGGCCACGTCTACCGGCCCTCGAACACGGCCCTGTCTGCGATCGACCTCTCGTTCGGCCCTGAGGTGACCGGGCTCGTCGGCGTCAACGGCGCCGGGAAGACCACCCTGCTGCAGGTGGGCGCGGGAGCGCTTTGTCCGACGACCGGGAGGGTGTCCGTGGACGGCGCCGATCTCTACGCATCGTCCCGCAGCCGGCGCCGACTGCTCCGGGGGATCGCGCTCATGCCCCAGGACTTCCGGGTTCCCGCGGAGCTGCGGGTTCGTGATGTTCTCGCCTACTGCGCCTGGCTTCGCGGGCTCGGCGGGGACGTCGCCTCGGAACGTGTCGAGGCGTGTCTGTCGGCCGTGGACCTCGTCGCCCGCGCCGACGAGCGGTTCGCGGCGTTGTCCGGGGGGATGAGGCGCCGCGTCGCGCTCGCGCAGGCGCTCCTGGCCGACCCGGACGTTCTGCTCCTCGACGAGCCGACCACCGGCCTGGACCCCGAGCAGCGCGCCGGCGTGCGGACGCTGCTGCACGACCTGGCCGCGCAGCCCGGCGGCCGCACGATCGTGCTCAGCAGCCACGTGATGGAGGACCTCGAGGCGCTGGCGTCGCGCATCGTCGTGATCGATGCCGGTCGCGTGGTGCACGACGGACCGATGAGCGTCTTCCGGGAGACCTTCGGCGGACCCGAGAGGTCGGCGGAGACGGCCTTCCTGCGGGTGGTCTCCCGTCACCGGGAGGCCTCGTGAGGTCCGGTGCGGTGTGGCTGCGCGGAGCGCCGGGCGCTCTCGCTGCTCTCGGATTCCTGACGTTCCTCGGCGCCGTCGTCCTGGTGGCCGGTCCGCCGTGGTCCGGCTCGTGGAAGATGGCGCTGGACCAGGCGACCGGCGTGGTCCTGCTCGTGGGGCCCGGCGCTGCCGCGATCGCCGCCTGGACCTACGCCCGGATGACCGGAGCGCAATGGCCCCGGCAGCTCGCCGGTGTCGAACGCGGCCTTCGAGGCTGGCTGAGCCCGGTGGGCTGCGTCCTCGCCGTCGCACTCGCAGGCCTGCTGCTGTGCGTGCTGGCGGCGACCACGATCGCCTCGGCCACCGGCGCTCTCGCCTCGCCGGGCTCGCTGGCCATGCTCGTCCAGCCTGTCGCGGCGCTCGGCTGCGAGGTGGTCCTCGGAGCCGTGTTCGGGACCTACGTCCGCGACTGGATCGCCGTTCCGCTCGCGGCGGTGACCAGCTTCCTGCTGGCGGTGGTCTCCGTCGACGGCATTCTCCCGGGGCTGTTCCGCACCGGCGGCGTCACCGGACCCCTGGCAGGGGAGCGGTTCGTGCTGCCGACGCTCTACCTCCAGGCGGCGGTCCTCGCCGCGATCGGCGTCGCGCTGCTCACGGTCCTGATCCGTCCTGCGACCGCCACCTCGGCGGTGCGCCACGTCCTGCCGGTTGCCGCAGCAACGACGCTCGCCGCGCTCGGCATGACCCAGCTCTGGAGCCACGGGTACACGCGGTACGAGGCCGAGCCGGGGGGCCCGCGGCTCGCCTGCCGGGGGTCGGCACCGCAGGTCTGCACCTCCCGCGACACGACCCGTCCGCTCGGCGACCTGGTGGCGAAGCTCGGGAAGTTCTCCGGCCCGATCACCGCGGCCGGCGCGACGCTCCCGGAACGCTTCGTCCAGGACCTCCCCGGGCGCGTGCCGGACCGGGACGGCGTCGTCATCCTGGTGGGGAGCGAGCCGGTGTCCTCGACCGTGTCGACCGGGTCGGCGGTCCTCGCACTCGCGACGCCACGCGGCTGCCCGGCCTTCTCCGCCGAGCGCCCGCCCGAGCAGGCCCTGCAGGTCCGTGCCGTCCTGGCCGACTGGATCGCCGTGCGGAACCGGCTCCCTGGCATCGCGGTCGATCCCGCCTCGCCGGAGGGGCGTTGGTTCTCCACGCCGGCGGAGGAGCAGCAGCGCTGGGTCGCGCGGACCTACGCCCAGCTGCGCGCGTGCGACCTGACGAACCTCCGGCTGCCGTTCAGCCCGTGAGGACCTGCCTCGTCGTCGTGCGTGCCTGGGGACTGAGCCTGTCCCTGCCGATCGCCGTGGGCCTCGGACTCCTGGCGGCGCTGACCTGGGACGACAGCGCCCAGGTGCCGACGATCCCGCTCCCGATCTCGACCGCGGTGCTGATCCCGGTGGTGGCAGTCCTGCTGCTGTCCGCCACCGCCGCCGACCGTTGGGAAGGGCAGACCCGTACGGCGACTCGGGCCGGCTGGAGGATCGCGGCAGCGCGGTACGCCGCCACCCAGCTGGTCGCCTGCACGCCCGCCCTCGTCGGGGCGCTGGCCTGGTCGTCGGTCGAACCGGTCGTGGTCACCTGGTGCGGCGTGGGCCTGATGTCCCTGGCCTGGACATCGGTCGGCCGCCTCGCGCCGCTGGCCGGTCTCCCCGTCGCGTACCTCTGGCTCCGGTTCGCGAGCAGCCGGAGCCCGCTGCACCTCCTCGACCACGCGCTGCTCGCGGCCGTGCTCCTCGGTGGTGCGCTCGGCGCTGCCTTCGTGCTCGTCACCGTGGCACGGGACGCGCACCGCTTTCACCCGCCGAGGGTGAGCCGGGCACGGTCGCCGGGCCCGTAGCCTCCTGGAGATCCGTCCCGGAGGAGGCCTGATGCGCGTCGTCGTCGCTCTCGGAGGCAATGCGCTGCTGCGCCGGGGCGAGCCGATGACCGCGGAGGCGCAGCGGGCCAACGTCCGGTCGGCGGCGCCGGCGCTGGCCACGGTCGCGGCGGAGCACCAGCTCGTCCTCAGCCACGGCAACGGGCCCCAGGTGGGGCTGCTGGCGCTGCAGGCCGCGGCGTACACCGAGGTGGCGCCGTACCCGCTCGACATGCTGGGAGCCCAGTCCGAGGGCATGATCGGTTACGTCCTCGAGCAGGAGCTCGGCAACGTGATGCCGCTCGACGTGCCGCTGGCGACGATCCTGACCATGGTCGAGGTGGATCCCGGCGACCCGGCGTTCGCCGACCCGACGAAGTTCGTCGGTCCCGTCTACACCGAGCGCGAGGCCGACCGGCTCCGGGCCGAGCGGGAGTGGGCGTTCAAGCCGGACGGGAACGCCTGGCGGCGGGTGGTGCCGTCGCCGGAACCGCGGCGGATCTTCGAGATCCGGCCGATCCGGTGGCTCCTGGAGCAGGGAGTGGTGCTGATCTGCGCGGGCGGCGGCGGGATCCCGACGATGTTCACCGAACCCGACGAGAGGACGCTGGTCGGCGTCGAGGCCGTCATCGACAAGGACCTCGCCAGCGGCCTGCTCGCCCGGGAGGTCGACGCGGACCTCCTGGTGATGGCCACCGACGTCGACGGCGTGTACGCCGACTGGGGGACGCCGCGACAGCGGCTGATCGAGCGGGTCACCGCGGCCGAGCTCCGCGCCGGCGCGTTCCCCGCCGGGTCGATGGGCCCGAAGGTCGAGGCGGCCTGCCGGTTCGTCGAGGCCACCGGCGGGCGGGCCGCCATCGGCGCGCTCACCGCGATCCACGAGATCGTCGGCGGAGCCGCGGGAACGCAGGTGGTCGCGTCCTGAGAGCCGGAGTCACCGCAGGCCGAACGCGGCCGCGGCCTCCCAGAGCGCTTCCCGGACCCGGGGGTGTGCGGCTCGCTCGATCAGGTTGCTCGCCTGGGTGCGTTCGTCGCGCCCGTACATCTCGGCGACTCCGTTCTCGGTGATCACCGCGGTGTGCTGGAAGCTGGTGACGGGTGCGCTGAGCCGGTCGACGATGGTGGAGACGTCCGCCTTCGGGTGCCAGGAGGCGAGCGTCATCAGCGCCTGCCCTTCGGGAGCGTGCAGGGCTCCGACGATGAAGTCGGTCTGGCCGCCGAACCCGGAGTAGATCCGGGCGCCGATCCTGGACGCGTTCGCCTGCCCGAACAGGTCCACCTGCAGCGCGGTGTTGATCGACACCATCCGCGGGTTCAGCGCGATCCGGGCGGGGGAGTTCACCAGCTCGGTGCGCATCAGGCGCACCGCCGGGTTGCGGTCGACCCAGGAGTACACCGCCGGCGAGCCGAGCACGAACGAGGCGATCACGGGCTCGTTCTCGTCGAGGCACCCGTGCTCGGCCAGGTCGAGGACTCCGTCGGAGAACATCTCCGACCAGACCCGCAGCTGCCGGTGGGATCCCAGCCTGGCCAGCACCGCGTCCGGGATGGCGCCGATCCCGGTCTGCAGGGTGGCGCCGTCGAGGACCCGGGCGGCCGCGGCGTCCGCGATCGCGCCGGACAGCTCGTCCGCCGCCGGCCGGGGCGGGGGACCGCCGAGTCCGGACCCCGCCTCCAGCACGTAGTCGACCAGGTCCGGGTCGAGGACGGCGTCGCCGAACGTGTACGGCATCGCCGGATCCGCCTGCGCGATCACGACACCTCCGCGGGCCCGGCACGCCTCGATGGCGCCCGGAAGGATGTTGACCTCGATGCCGAGCGACAACCGGCCGTCGGGTGCGGCGGGCGTGGTGTGCACGATGACCACATCGGGCGGCAACGTGGTCGCGAACAGGTGCGGCACCAGCGAGAGCCGGGCCGGCACGTAGGACAGCGACTCGCTGTGCCGCATGGCCGGCCCGACGAAGGCGGTCTCGTGGACGACGCCGTCGCGGGCCGGGATCGGCGGGTGCGCGTTCAGCACGAACAGCCGGTAGCTCGCCACCTGCTCGTCGAGGATGCCGAGCGCCACCTCCGGGCGGGCGGCGTTGCCGGAGACGACGACCCGTAGCGGCTCGCCGTCCTGCCCGGTGTGCCACTCGCCGAGGGCGCCGAGGATCGAGGCGAGCTCGGCCTCCGACACGTTTCTCATCGCCACCGACCCTAAGCCCCGCTGCTAGCCTCCGGCCATGCCTCAGGTGCACCTCACCGAGTCCGTGCCGGTCCCGATCGAGCGCGCCTGGGTGCTTGTCTCCGACCTCTCCCGGTACGGCGAGTGGCTGACCCTGCTCGACGGCTGGCGCAGCGAGCTGCCCGCCGAGCTGGCCAGCGGCACCGAGGTCAGCGCGGTCGTGAAGGCCAAGGGGATCCGCAACCGGGTCACCTTCACCGTCGGCGAATTCGATCCGCCGCACCACGTCAGCCTGGTCGGCGCAGGCGTCGGCGGCACCGGCGTCACGATGACCTTCAGCCTGACCGCGGCGGGGGCGTCCACCGACCTCGCCTTCGACGTGGACTTCCGGCACCCTGCCCTCAAGGGGCCGATGAGCACGATCGCCGCGCGGACGATCAAGGGCGACCTGGCGACGTCGCTGGCCCGGCTGCGGGCGCTGGACGCCTGACCGCGTCGGCTCAGTGCGGGCCGAAGCCGCCCTGGATCCGGTGCTGGTTCATGAGGCCCTCGGCGTAGTCGTCGTTGTGGTTCGCGAACTCGCCGTGGGCCTTCCGACGGCGGGCGAGGCCCGACCACTGCAGTGCGGCCAGGGCCAGGCCGAGCATCACCACGAGGACCACGACGGTCCAGATCCAGCTGGGCATGCGAACTCCTAGGAATGAGGTCCCTCCAGGGTAGGGCCGGACAGCCGACCGGTGTCGGGATCTGCCGAGCAGTCGACGTCGTTATCGTGTCGGCCCATGGAGCGGCACGACGTGGAGACCATCGAGGACCGGCTGCTCCATCCCGTCACGGCCGGGGTGATGGCCGCGCTCGTCGGGTTCGCGAGCTCGTTCGCCGTCGTGCTGGCGGGCCTGCGCGCGGTCGGGGCGACGCCGGCCGAGGCCGGCTCCGGCCTGCTCGCCCTCTGCCTGACCCAGGCGCTCGGCATCCTCTGGCTCACCTGGCGGCACCGGATCCCGCTGGTACTCGCCTGGTCGACCCCGGGGGCCGCGCTGCTGGCCAGCACCGGGGCTGTCGACGGCGGCTGGCCCGCTGCCGTCGGTGCCTTCCTGGTGGTCGGCCTGCTGATCCTGCTGACCGCGCTCTGGCCGCGGCTCGGCGACCTGATCGCCGCGATCCCGGGGGAGATCGCGCAGGCGATGCTGGCCGGCGTCCTGCTGGCGATCTGCCTCGAGCCGGTCCGGGCGCTGGTGGACCGGCCCGGGCTGGTGGCGCCGATCCTCGTCGTCTGGCTGGTCCTGCTCCGGTTCTCGCCGAAGCTGGCGGTCCCCGGCGCCTTCGTGACCACGCTCGTGGTGATCGCGGCGTACCTGGTCGCGCACCCGGCGCCGGCCCCGCGGCTGCTGCCCGAGGTGGTGTTCACCGCGCCGCACCTGAGCTGGCAGGCCGTGGTCGGGCTGGCGGTGCCGCTCTACGTGGTCACGATGGCCTCGCAGAACGTCCCCGGCGTCGCCGTGCTGGCGACGTTCGGCTACCGGGTGCCGTGGCGGGAGTCGATGACGGTGACGGGGCTGGGGACGCTCGCGGGGGCGACGGCCGGCGGGCACGCGATCAACCTCGCCGCGATCACCGCCGCGATGGTGGCGTCGCCGGAGGCGGACCCGCGTCCCGAGCGGCGCTGGATCGCGGCCCACACCGCGGGCTGGACCTACGTCCTGCTGGCGGCCGCCTCGACGGGGCTCGCGGGCTTCGTCGCCGGGGCTCCCGACGGCCTGGTGGAGACGGCGGCCGGGCTGGCGCTGCTCGGCACCCTCGCGGCCGCGCTCTCCGGCGCGACCTCCTCGCCGACCGGCCGGGAGGCGGCCGTGGTCACGTTCGTCGTCGCTGCCAGCGGGGTGACCCTGGGCGGCATCGGCGCCGCCTTCTGGGCACTGGTCGCCGGCCTGGTCGTCCACGTCGCGCTCGCCTGGGGAAGACGGCCGACGGCCTGAGCGCGCTTCACGCAAGGTGCATCCACGACGACGGAGCTGGAGATCAGCGACGTTCCGGAGGAGCCTCCACTAACCTCGCACGCATGCGCGACTGCCTCTTCTGCGCGATCGCGGCGGGGGAGCAGCCCGCGACCGTGGTGCTGGCCGACGACGACTTCGTCGGCTTCCTCGACGTGCGCCCGGTCTTCAAGGGGCACGTGCTGCTGGTCCCGCGGGAGCACGTGGTGACCCTGCCGGACCTGCCGGCCGGGTTGCGCGACGGCTTCCTGGCGCAGGCGCAGAGGCTGGCGTCCGCGATGGTCGACGGGCTCGGCGCCCAGGGCTCCTTCGTCGCGATGAACAACACCGTCTCGCAGTCGGTCCCGCACCTGCACTGCCACGTCGTCCCGAGGACCAAGGGGGACGGCCTGCGCGGGTTCTTCTGGCCGCGGACGAAGTACGCCGACGAGGCCGAGGCCGACGACTACGCCGGCCGGTTGAGGGCCGCGCTCGGCTGATCGTCGTGGTCGGTCGGCTCCGTGGCGTGCTCGTAGGTGCCGCGGTCGACGAGCTTGGGCCTGCCGTTGACGTGGTTGCCCGTCCCGAGCGCCGCGAGCCAGACCGCCAGACCGCCGAGGACGAAGCCGCCGAGGGCGTCCAGCGAGAAGTGCCAGCCGAAGTAGATGGTGGCCAGGATGGTGAGGCCGAGGTAGACCCAGGCGACGATCCGCATCCAGCGGGCCGCGCCGACCAGGGTGAGGAAGAGGCAGATCGTGACCATGATCCCGACGTGCAGCGACGGGAACGCGGCGATGGTCTGCAGTGCGTGGGTACCGTGCGGGTCGCCGCCGGTGGCCCCGCCGGGCAGGCCGGGCGGGACGACCAGGCCGCGGTCGTGGGCGAGGTTCTCGACCAGCTGGGTGGTGTAGGTGCGCCGCAGGTCGCTGAAGTCGCCCGGACGGCTGTACGCCGGCCCGAGGGTCGGCAGCAGGTAGTAGCCGATGGCGCCCAGGCCCCAGCACAGCGAGATCGCGGTGACGTACCAGGAGCCGGCCGCGGGGTGCCGGGTGAAGACCAGCGCGATCGCGATCGACACCGGGACCAGCACGATCCAGGAGACGTAGATGAAGGAGAAGAACTCCGCGGCGAGCGTGGTGCCGAAGATCGCGTGCAGGACGTTCGCCGGGTCGTGCCCGAGCCAGAGCGCGTGGTCGATCCGGAGCAGGGTGTCGTCCCAGATCCGGTCGTTGACGAACGGCACGTAGCTCTTCAGGTTCCGGAACGCCGCGTAGCAGACGTACCAGGTCGCCAGGCCGCTGAGCGCGAACACGGTGTGCCGCCGGTTCCAGCGCTCGTGCACGACCTCGGCGAAGTGCGCCGGCAGCCGGCGCCACTCGCCGAGACTCCGCCCGACCGCGCGGGGGACCACGTCGAGCAGCCAGGCCACGCCGAGGATCATCGGGATCTGCACGTAGGCGGGCACCACGACGCCGTCGGGGTCGCGGATCGGCAGGTCGTGGATCGAGGAGATCAGCCACGTCGAGATCGCGAGCGCGACGGCGCACGCGCCCCCGAACATGAAGTTGGCCTTACCCACGGGGTGCAGCCTAAGGCGTGCCCCCGCGCGTTGCGTGGTCCGGCCGCCCGGACCACCTCCGGAGCGGGCTCCCGCACGGCCTAGAGTGACCCGTGCGCTCCGCCCCCGGAGCCGCTCACCACGGATTCGATCAAGGAGCAGTCATGGGTCGTTACGACGGACGCGTCGCGATCATCACCGGTGCCGCGCGCGGGATCGGCGCGGGCACCGCCAAGCGTTTCGCCGACGAGGGCGCCGCGGTGGCGATCTTCGACATCAACGAGGAGCAGGCCGCGGAGACCGCCGCCGGCCTCGGGGGTGCGGCGAAGGCGATCGGCGTCGGCGTCAACGTGACCGACGCGGCGTCCGTCGAGGCCGGCGTGGCCCGGGTGCTCGACGAGCTCGGTGGCCTGCACGTCGTGATCAACAACGCGGGCATCACCCGCGACAACCTGCTCTTCAAGCTCACCGAGGACGACTGGGACTCGGTCATGAACGTGCACCTCAAGGGCGCGTTCCTGATGAGCAAGGCCGCGCAGAAGGTCTTCGTCGAGCAGAAGTACGGCAAGATCCTCAACCTCTCGAGCATCTCCGCGCTCGGCAACCGCGGCCAGGCGAACTACTCGGCCGCCAAGGCCGGCGTGCAGGGGTTCACCCGGACCCTCGCGCTCGAGCTCGGCCCGTTCGGCGTGAACGTGAACGCGATCGCCCCGGGCTTCATCGCCACCGAGATGACCGACGACACCGCCCGCCGGCTGAAGATGGACGTCGACGAGTTCCGCAAGCTGAACGCCGAGGCCAACCCGGTCAAGCGCGTCGGCTTCCCGGAGGACATCGCGGCCGCCGCGGCGTTCCTCTGCAGCGACGAGGCGTCGTACATCACCGGCCAGACGCTGTACGTCGACGGCGGCGCGAAGATCTGACCCGCTCGGTTCATCCCGAATGGTCCGAATGGACCAGTTTGGTGTGAGACAGGTCACGCAACACGGAGGGGTCCTGCCGGAAACGCTAGGACCCCTCCTGCATGCTTGCCGCATGAATTCTCGCAGCACTGCTCGTCGCACGTCCCGCTACCGCCTCTCCGCTGCGGTAGCGCTCGCCCTCGTCGCCGGTCTCGTGGCCGCCGGCTGCGGCTCGACCAAGGACTCCGGCGGCAGTGGTGACGAGCCCGTCTCGCAGCCGACCCAGGGTGGCACCGAGCTCGCCGCGGTCTGGCCGCTGACCGGCCTGCCGGCCCCGGAGCAGACGCCGGACCACCCGGTGATGATCGTCAAGATCGACAACACCTACGCCAGTGAGCCGCAGGTCGGCCTCGGCAAGGCGGACATGGTCGTCGAGGAGCTGGTCGAGGGCGGCATCACCCGCCTGGCGACCCTCTTCTACTCGCAGCTCCCGCAGACCGCGGGCCCGGTCCGCTCGATGCGCGCCTCGGACATCGGCGTCGTGAAGCCGACGCACGCCGTCCTGGTGGCCAGCGGTGCCGCCCCGCCGACCTACGGCCGCCTGAACGCCGCCAAGGTCAAGTACTTCACCGAGGGCGCCCCGGGGATGGTCCGGGACCACTCGCGGCACGCGCCGTACAACCTGTTCATGCACCTGCCCGAGCTGGCCAAGAGCCTGAAGGGTCAGCCGGTCGTCCCGGCGAGCTACCTGCCGTGGGGCCAGGACAGCGACTTCGCGGGCGTGGCGCCGGCGACGACGATCTCCGCGAAGTTCAGCCCGGCGACCACCACGAAGTTCGCGTTCAACCCGCAGACGAAGAAGTACCTCAACACCAACACCCACGCCGGCAGGAACGACCAGTTCCGGGCCGACTCGGTGCTCGTGCTCCGGGTCCGCGAGGGTGACGCCGGCTACCGCGACCCGGCCGGCAACCCGGTCCCGGAGACGCTGTTCTTCGGCACCGGCAACTTCGTCCTCTTCCACAACGGTCAGGCCGTGCGCGGCACCTGGACCAAGCCGAAGCGGGAGAGCCCGCTGGAGCTGTCGACGGCGGCCGGCTCGCTCAAGGTCCCGGCCGGGCACACCTGGATCGAGCTGCTCCCGAAGGACGTCGCGGGCGGGCACCTGTCGTTCGCCCCGTGAGCCGAGGCCCGGGGGCTACTCCTCCTCGTCGGGGAGCAGGTCCTCCGGGTCGGGCAGCTCGACGCCGCTCTCGGCCAGGGAGCGGAGGCCGGCGAGGATGAACGCCATCGCGGTCTCGACCTGGGCCACGGCGATCTTGGTGTCGGTGGCCGTGCTGACGCTCTCGCCGGCCGCGGACATGGCGCCGAAGAAGATCCGGCTGAAGGTCTCGAGCATCTCGTCGCTGAGGTCGTAGGCCGAGCCCTCGAGGACGAGCTTGACCATCTCCTGGACCAGGCCGAAGCTCGAGCGCTCCTCCTGCTCGCGGAAGCGCTCGTAGCCCAGGACGGCGGGGCCTTCCTGGATGACGACTCGCTGGTAGGCGGGGTCCTGGACGATCTCCAGGAAGGCGCGCAGCCCGATCAGTGCCTTGTCCCACGGGTCCTTGGAGCGCTTGAGCGCCTTGCGGATGTGGGCCGAGGCGTCGTTCTCGATCCGCTCGAAGACGGCCTCGAAGACGGCCTGCTTGCCGCTGAAGTGGTGGTAGAGCGCGCCCTTGGTGACCCGGGCTCCGGCGACGATCGCGTCGAGGCTGGTGGCGGCGTAGCCCTGCTCGGTGAAGAGGCGCGTCGCGACGTCGACGAGCGCCTTCTTGGTGGTCGCGGAGTACTGCGCCCGGCGTGAGACCCCGGGCACCTTGGGCACCTTGGGGAGCGTCGAGCGCAGCTTCTCGGCGTGAGATCGGCTGGCCACGGGCGCAGTCTATGGCCTGTCCGCCGCGCTGATGTGGTTGAGGTCACCGCCGGAAACGCGGCTTCTGAGTTGCCTACCCCCGGTCGGCTGCATACTCTCAGTACGTACCAACGGTATGTGAATGAGAAAGGATGTGGACCATGACCTGGAACGCTTTCCATCACCGCGGAGAGATCCTCCAGACCGTTATCGACACCGCGGACCTGCGGCGCGACGGCGTCCTGCCGCTCGACGTACCGGGTGTCTCCGAGACCTTCCACGGCGAGCTGGACCTCGTCGGCGCACTGCACCTCAAGTGGCACGCCCGCCTGTCGGGCAACATCGAGCGCGAGCTGATGACCCAGCCGATGGACCTGCAGGACGCGATCGCCCGTGCCTGGGCCAAGACGAGCGTCGAGGCCCCTGGCATCCGGATGATCATCGACCGCTATACCGAGACCCCCACCGACGCCCAGATGGCCGACGCCCTCCAGCGCGCCCGCACCAAGGAGTGGCTCAAGCTCGCGGCCGCCGCCGGGCTGTCCAGCGACGAGAGCGCCTCGTCGGCCCGTGCCGGCGAGCAGGTCGAGCTGAAGGGCCGCGCCGCGGTCGGTCAGCCGGCCTCCCAGAACATCGACGATGTGGTTACTCCCTCCCTCGTCGACCGGATCAAGGCGGTTCTCGCCGCCTGATCCACCTCCCACAGAAATGATCCCCGGGCCGCCCTCCCTTGGCCCGGGGATCGCTGTTTCCCTCCGGCGGTCGGCGGGTGACACCATGGACGGCATGGATCCCGCGCCCGGACGGCTGCTCGTCGCTTCGCCGACGCTCGCCGACCCGAACTTCGCGCGGACGATCGTGCTCCTGCTGGACGCCGGGGACGACGGCGCCCTCGGCGTCGTGCTGAACCGCCCCACCTCCCTGGAGGTCGCCGAGGTCCTGGCCGGCTGGGACAGCGTCGTCGACGGTCCCGGGGTCCTGTTCCAGGGCGGCCCGGTCGAGACCGACAGCGCCCTCGGCGTCGCGTCGGTCGCCGGGACCGACAGCGAGGACGGTGAGCCCCTCGGCTGGCGCCGGGTGTTCGGCAGCACCGGCCTGGTCGACCTGGACGCCCCGATCGAGCTCATGGCCGAGGCGGTCTCCGCGCTGCGGATCTTCGCCGGGTACGCCGGCTGGTCGGCGGGTCAGCTGGAGGACGAGATCGCCGAGGGCGCCTGGTACGTCGTCGCGGCCGAGCCCGAGGACCCGTTCCGGGTCGACCCGAGCGACCTGTGGGCCGAGGTGCTCCGCCGTCAGGGCGGCGTGCTGGCGATGATGGCGACGATGCCGGTCGAGCCCGGGTTGAACTGAAGGGATTTACCGGACAGCCGGTAGGATGCCCCGGTGACTTCGCCGCAGAACCCGGGACTCGGGACGAGCGTCCTCGAGGACGACCTCGTCATCGAGGAGCGCGTCAACCTCGAGGAGGGGGACCACGAGCGCTTCTCGCACTACGTCCCCAAGGACAAGCTCATGGAGGCGATGGTCAACGGGACTCCCGTGATCGCGCTCTGCGGCAAGGTCTGGGTGCCGAGCCGGGACCCGCAGCGCTTTCCGGTCTGCCCGGACTGCAAGGACATCTGGGAGAACATGAAGGAGGGCGACGACGAGTGAGGGCCGCAACCACGACCTCGATGGCCAGGTTCGCAGGCGTCGGGGCGGCCGCAGTCGCGCTCCTGAGCCTGTCGGTCCTGGGGACCGGGGCCGCCCAGGCCGTCGCCCGTCCCGCGAGCAGCGCCACAGTTCCGTGCGCCGCGACGACGTCCGCCGCACGCACGGCAGTCCCGACGTCGGGCTGGCGTCGCAGCACGGACACCCTCGACCTGAGCTCCGCTGAGCGGACCGCGACCCAGGCCCAGCTGGGCACCTCCCAGCGGACCCTGAACCGCTCCGCGCGCACCGAGGTCGCCGCGCTCGCCTCACGGGTGGTGATCCCGGTCTACGTGCACGTGATCCAGGGCAGTCACCGCAAGGAGCGGACCGTCAACGTCACCAAGGTCCGCCGGACCCTGGCGATCCTGCGCGGCGGTTTCGCCGGCACCCAGGCCGCCGGTGCGGCCCGGACGCGCTACAGCTTCACGATCAAGAAGATCAACTTCGTGAAGAACGACAAGTGGTACCACGCGTCGCTGTTCAGCAAGGCCGACCGGCAGATGAAGACCAAGATGCACCGCGGCGGGTCGCGCTCGCTGAACCTGTACCTGAGCGGAGCCCGGGCCGACGGCCTGCCGCTGCTCGGCTACTCGCGCTTCCCGTGGCAGTACCGGCTGAACCCGAAGCTCGACAGCGTGACGGTGAATGTCGACGGCCTCACCGGCGGTCGTGCGAACGGCTACAACCTGGGCGACACCGTCATCCACGAGGTCGGCCACTGGATGGGCCTGTTCCACACCTTCGAGGGTGGCTGCAGCGAGATCAACGACGCCGTCGCGGACACCCCCGCGGAGAAGGCGCCCAACTACCGCTGCGCCGACGTCGGGCACGTCTGCGACCCGACCGAGCTCGCCACCAAGGTCGACCCGGCGTACAACTTCATGGACTACTCGCTCGACCAGTGCATGCGGATGTTCACCGAGGGCCAGGCCAGCCGGATGGACGCCGAATTCGCGCTCTACCGGTCCTGATCCGCCTCGATGACCTCCCCTGAGCCGCCGGCGCCGCTCGACAAGCTCTCGCCGGCCTACCCGGCGCGTGCCGCCTGGGGCACCGCGACGAGCCTGCGTGCGTGGCAGGCCGAGGCGATCGGTCAGTACTTCACCACCGACCCGCAGGACTTCCTCGCGGTCGCGACGCCGGGCGCCGGCAAGACCACCTTCGCCCTCACCATCGCCGCCGAGCTCCTCGCCCGCCGGGTGGTCGACCGGATCACGGTGGTCGCGCCGACCGAGCACCTGAAGACCCAGTGGGCGCAGGCCGCCGCGAAGGTCGGCATCCCGATCGACCCGGCGTACTCGGGCGGCAAGGGCAGGACCAGCGGCGACTTCGTCGGCATCGCGGTGACGTACGCCGGCGTCGCGGCCAACCCGCTGGCGATGCGGATCCGCACCGAGCGGTTCAAGACGCTGGTCATCCTCGACGAGATCCACCACGCCGGCGACGCGCTCTCCTGGGGCGACGCGGTCCGGGAGGCCTTCGAGCCGGCCCGGCGGCGGCTGGCGCTCACCGGGACGCCGTTCCGCTCCGACATCAACCCGATCCCGTTCGTCACCTACGAACCCGGCGGTGACGGGATCCCGCGGTCGCGCGCCGACTACGGCTACGGCTACGGCCACGCGCTGCGCGACCACGTCGTCCGGCCGGTGCTCTTCTGGGCCTACGGCGGCGACCTGCAGTGGCGCACCCGGGCCGGTGACGAGGTCACCGCACGGCTCGGCGAGCCGTTGACCAAGGACATGGCCGCGCAGGCGCTCCGGACCGCGCTCGACCCGGGCGGCTCGTGGATCTCCTCGGTCCTGGAGGCGGCCGACAAGCGGCTCTCCGAGGTCCGCAAGAACGTCCCCGACGCAGGCGGGCTGGTCATCGCCAGCGACCAGGACTCGGCCCGCGCGTACGCCGCGGTGCTCGCCACCATCGCGGGCGAGAAGCCGACGGTGGTCCTCTCCGACGAGAAGGCGGCGTCGAAGAAGATCGAGAAGTTCGCCGGCGACACCTCGCGCTGGATGGTCGCGGTGCGGATGGTCTCCGAGGGCGTCGACGTCCCGCGGCTGGCCGTCGGCGTCTACGCCACCAACACCGGCACCCCGCTGTTCTTCGCCCAGGCGATCGGCCGTTTCGTGCGCTCGCGCGGCCGCGGCGAGACCGCCTCGATCTTCCTGCCGTCGAGCCCGTCGCTGCTCGGCTTCGCCTCCGAGATGGAGGTCGAGCGCGACCACGTCCTCGGC
The DNA here is from genome assembly GCF_052114005.1 of Marmoricola sp. RAF53. Classification (NCBI taxonomy): domain Bacteria; kingdom Bacillati; phylum Actinomycetota; class Actinomycetes; order Propionibacteriales; family Nocardioidaceae; genus Marmoricola; species Marmoricola sp. RAF53. Next base: position 16,399 of record NZ_JBFRDX010000026.1, read on the forward strand.
CGCAAGATCACCGACGAGGGCGACATCTTCGCCGCCGAGGACGCGATGATGCAGCGCGCCCAGGCGGGGGAGGCGGCCTCGGCGGAGCTGGAGGCGGTGCCGTTCGAGGCGCTCGGCTCCAGCGCCACCTTCGCCCACGTCCTGTACGACGGCGCCGAGTTCGGCCACGCCGGCGAGGTGCACGTCGGGTCGGAGGAGGAGATGGACTTCCTCGGCATCCCCGGCCTGCTGGAGCCCGACCAGGTGCGCAGCCTGCTGCAGAACCGGCAGAAGCAGCGCCGGGAGCGGCAGGCCAGCGCCGCCTCCCGGGCCGCCGCGGAGGTGGACGTGGTCGCGCCCCGCGAGGATCCCGACGTGGCCGCGCACGAGCGGCTCGGCATCCTGCGCCGCGAGCTCAACGGCCTGGTCGCGGCGTGGAACCACCGCACCGGCCAGCCGCACGGGGTGACCCACGCGGCGCTGCGCAAGGAGTGCGGCGGGCCGGCGGCCGCGGTGGCCACCAGCGAGCAGCTGCAGGCGCGGATCGACCGCCTCCGGGAGTGGGCGGCGAAGAAGTCGTCCTAGGGATCAGTCCTGGTCGACGACCGAGCGCAGCAGCGGCGCGGTCCGGTGCGGCACCTGGGTGGCGAGCGCGATCACGGTGGAGGAGCGGACGATCCCGGGGTGCGCGAGCGTCCGGTCGATCACTGTCTGCAGGTCCGCGTTGCTGCGTGCGACCACGCGGCACCACATGTCGCCGGGCCCGGTGATCGTGCACGCCTCGAGGACTTCGGGGATCGCGGCGAGGTGCTCGCCGACGGTGTCGTGCCCGGCGCCCTGGCGGATCTCCAGGGTCAGGAACGCGGTGACCGGGTGGCCGAGGGCGGCCGGGTCGAGGTGCGGCCCCCAGCCGGTGATGACGCCGGTGCGCTCGAGCCGCTCGAGCCGGGCGGTCACGGTGCCGCGGGCGATGCCGAGCCGGCGGGACGCCTCCAGGGCGCCGATCCGCGGCTCGGAGGTGAAGAGTTCGATCAGGTTGACGTCGAGCGTGTCCACGCGGAGCCCCCGTACTGTGCAATCTGCTCACTTGATTCCTGAAGTGTTGCACAGGATGCCTGAAGCGACGACCCTGGGCGCATGGCTGTGACGACCACTGACTCCGGATCCCTGACCGTCGACGAGCTCCGGGCGGACCTCACCCTGGAGCAGCTCAAGCAGCTCGTCGGCCTGGTCGAGTACGACGCCGAGCAGGACGTCTTCCCGGTCACCGGCTGGGACGCGATCGTCTTCGTGGTCGGCAACGCGACCCAGACCGCGCACTACTACCAGTCCGCGTGGGGGATGCAGCTCGAGGCGTACTCCGGCCCGGAGAACGGCAACCGCGACCACAAGGCGTTCGTGCTGCGCTCCGGCTCGATCCGGTTCGTCGTCACGGGCGCGGTCGACCCGGAGAGCGCGCTGGCCGACCACCACCGGCGGCACGGCGACGGCGTCGTCGACATCGCGCTCGAGGTGCCCGATGTCGACCGCTGCATCGCGCAGGCCCGGTCCGCGGGCGCCACGGTGCTGGTCGAGCCGCACGACGAGACCGACGAGCACGGGACCGTCCGGGTGGCCGCCATCGCGACGTACGGGGAGACCCGGCACACGCTCGTGCAGCGCACGGTCGACGGCGTGACCTACGCCGGCCCGTACCTGCCGGGCTACCAGCCGCGGTCCTCGTCGATCGTCCGCAAGCCGGGGCAGCCGAAGCGGCTCTTCCAGGCGCTCGACCACATCGTCGGCAACGTCGAGCTCGGCCACATGGACGAGTGGGTCGACTTCTACAACCGGGTGATGGGCTTCACCAACATGGCCGAGTTCATCGGCGACGACATCGCGACCGACTACTCGGCGTTGATGAGCAAGGTCGTCGCCAACGGCAACCACCGGGTGAAGTTCCCGCTGAACGAGCCGGCGATCGCGAAGAAGAAGAGCCAGATCGACGAGTACCTGGAGTTCTACCGCGGCGCGGGCGCCCAGCACCTCGCGGTCGCCACGAACGACATCCTCGCGACCGTCGACGCGCTGCGCGACAACGGCGTGGAGTTCCTCGACACCCCGGACTCCTACTACGAGGACCCGGAGCTGCGGGCCCGGATCGGCAACGTCCGGGTGCCGATCGAGGAGCTGCAGCAACGGAAGATCCTGGTCGACCGCGACGAGGACGGCTACCTGCTGCAGATCTTCACCAAGCCGCTCGGCGACCGTCCGACGGTCTTCTTCGAGCTCATCGAGCGGCACGGCTCGCTCGGGTTCGGCAAGGGCAACTTCAAGGCGCTCTTCGAGGCGATCGAGCGCGAGCAGGACCTGCGCGGCAACCTCTGACTCAGGTCGCGGGAATCTCGCAGACGCGCTCGGCCAGCGGCGCGCCGTCGCAGCAGTTCGCCTTCATGTGACAGTGCGGGCACAGCCAGCGGGTGCTGATCGGGTCGAACGGCTGGCCGCAGTAGTCGCAGGGCATGGGCCGAAGTCTAGAACGGGCGCAGGGTCTAGAACGGAGGCGTGCCGAGACCGGCGATCCGGAAGCGGCCCCACGGGTCCTTGTCGGAGAGGCGGCCCGCGGCCTCGCCGTACGGCGTCCGGAGCGTGACCGTCGAGCCGGAGCGGTGGGCCTGGTCGAGGGCCTCGTCGGCGGCGATCCGGCCGTACCAGTGGAACCGGCCGTCCAGCGGTTCGAAGTGCCCGCGCAGGGTCACCTCGACCGGGAGCGGGCCACTCTCGGCCGCGATCTCGGCGGCGCCGGCGTACTCCTCCTGCTGCTCGTGCGCGGTCTCCATCAGGCTTCCTTCTTCCGGGTCCGGGCCGGCTTCTCGGACTGCACCAGCCGGAGCTCGTCGACGCCGTCGACGACGACGCCGTTGTCCGCGGCGAAGCCGCTGAACGCGTGCCAGATGAAGGAGGCCAGGTAGTCGGCGGTGGCCTGCCGGCTCATCACGTCGCGGCGCAGGTACCACTCGCCGACCGACAGCCCCATCCCGATCACGCCGTGCGCCCACGGCTCCGCGCCACCGGCGTCGACGCCGAGGCGGCGCAGGGTGTCGCCCATGAGCTTGGCGAAGGTGGCCGCGATCTGCTCCTTGCCGTCGGCCAGCGGGTCGTCGCTGGACCGGTGCTCCACGAGGAGCAGGAAGACCTGCGGGTGCTCGTCGAGGAAGGCCAGGTACTCCGCGCAGCCGCGGTAGACCTTCTCCCGGATCGTCTCCTTGGTGAGCAGCACGGGCAGCAGCCGGTCGACGACCTGCTCGGCGCCCCACTGCCCGACCGCGCGGTAGAGGTCGTCCTTGTCGCCGAAGTAGCGGTAGAGGACGGGCTTGCTGACGCCCGCGGAGGCGGCGATCTCGGCGATCGACGCCGCCGGCCCGTGCCGGTCGATCGCGTCGACCGCGGCGGCGACCAGCTCGGCGCGCCGTGCCTCCCGGTGGTCGTCCCAGCGGGTGCTGCGCCCGTCGCCGTCCTTCTGCCCCAATGCCGGTTCGGGGGTGGGGTCCTTGACTCGCGATGCCATGTGGACCACAGTAGCGGATTAGATGTTACTGGGAGTAACACCAAGCCGAGGAGCTCCGATGACCGCCACGCTGCCCCCGCCGGACACCGCTCTCGTCGAGCGGCTGCTCAAGGGGTCCGCCCGCCAGTCCTACGACCCCGACGTCGACCTTGACTGGGACGCCCCCGAGGTGCCCGGCCTGTGGTGGATGCAGCCCGAACGGATGTCGCTCTACGGCACCGAACTCTGGGACGGGCTCACCGAGGAGCAGCGGATCCTGCTCTCCAAGCACGAGGTCGCCTCGATCGCGAGCGTCGGCCTCTGGTTCGAGATCGTGCTCATGCAGCTGCTGCTCAAGGACGTCTACCGCAGCGACCCGACCTCGCCGCGGACCCACTACCTGCTCACCGAGATCGCCGACGAGTGCCGGCACTCGACCATGTTCGGCCGGGCGATCGGGCAGTTCGGCGTGCCGGCGTACGGGCCGCGGGAACCGCTGCACACGATCGCGAAGCTCGGTCCGGCCGTGCTCCGCGGCGCCAGCGCGTACGCCGGCATCCTGATCGGCGAGGAGCCGGTCGACCGCTGGCAGCGCGACGCGATGAACGACGAGCGGCTGCAGCCGCTGATCCGGATGGTCGCCCGGATCCACGTGCTCGAGGAGGCCCGGCACGTCAGCTTCGCCCGCGACGAGCTGGAGAAGGCGACCCGGTCGATGACCCGGCGCGAGCGGCTCTGGCACCAGACGATGACGGCGCAGATCGCCTACGCCACGATGCGCTCGCTGGTCCACCCTGAGGTGTACGCGGCCGTCGGCATCGACCCGATGACCGGCCGCCGCGCCGCGCTCTCGAACCCGCACTACCGGGAGACGATCGCCTGGATGGGCGAGAAGATCGTCCCCTACCTGGACGGCCAGGGACTGATCCCGGAGACCGGGCGCAACCGGAAGACCTGGCAGGCGTCGTTCCTGCTGCGCAAGTAGGTCCGCGCCCGCTCAGCCCACGTGCACGGTGGTGACCCGGCCGTCCTCGACCTGCCAGCGCTGGTCGAGCCGGACGTTGTCCAGCAGCCGGCGGTCGTGGGAGACGAGCAGCAGGGCGCCGTCGTAGGACTCCAGGGCTTCCTCGAGCTGCTCGATCGCCGGCAGGTCGAGGTGGTTGGTCGGCTCGTCGAGGGCGAGGAAGTTGACCCCGCGCGCCTGCAGCAGCGCCATCGCGGCACGCGTCCGCTCGCCCGGGGAGAGCCGGGCGACGAGGCTGGTGACCTGGTCGGCCTTGAGGCCGAACTTCGCCAGCAGCGTCCGCACGTCGGCGGGAGCCATCTGCGGCACCGCGGCCTCGAACGCGTCGCCCAGGGGCAGGTCCTCGGCCAGCCCGGTCCGGGCCTGGTCGATCTCGCCGACCGCGACGGAGGCGCCCAGGCTGGCCCTGCCGGTCGACGGGGCGAGCCGGCCGAGCAGGAGCCGCAGCAGTGTGGTCTTGCCCGCGCCGTTCGGGCCGGTGACGCCGATGCGGTCGCCTGCGCTGACCTGGAGCGAGGCCGGGCCGAACGTGAACTCGCCGAGGTTCGCCGTGGCCGCGTCCAGGGTCGCGACGACCGAGCTGGAGCGTGGGGCGCCGGCGATCGTGAACTGGAGCACCCACTCCTTGCGCGGCTCCTCGACCTCCTCGAGGCGCGCGATCCGGGACTCCATCTGGCGGACCTTCTGGGCCTGCTTCTCCGAGGACTCCGACTGCGCCTTGCGGCGGATCTTGTCGTTGTCGGGTGACTTCTTCATCGCGTTCCGGACGCCCTGGGAGCTCCACTCCCGCTGGGTGCGGGCCCGGCTGACCAGGTCCGCCTTCTTGTCCGCGAACTCCTCGTACGCCTCCCGGGCGTGCCGGCGGGCGACCGCACGCTCCTCGAGGAAGGAGTCGTAGCCGCCGTCGTACACGGCCACCTGGTTCTGCGCCAGGTCGAGCTCGACGATCCGGGTCACGACCCGGGACAGGAACTCGCGGTCGTGGGAGACCAGCACGACCCCGGCACGCAGACCCCGCACGAACGTCTCCAGCCGTTCCAGCCCAGCGAGGTCGAGGTCGTTGGTGGGCTCGTCGAGCAGCACCACGTCGAAGCGGCTGAGCAGGAGCGCGGCCAGCGCCGCCCGCGCGGCCTGCCCGCCGGACAGCGCGGTCATCAGGGCGTCCGGGCCCACGTCGAGACCGAGGTCGGCGAGCATCGGCGGGAGTCGCTCGTCGAGGTCCGGGGCGCCACTGGCCAGCCAGTGGTCGAGGCTGTGCGCGTAGGCGTCCTCGTCCGCCCGGGAGGGGCTCTCGGCGCCCAGCGCGTGGGCCGCTTGCTCCATCGCGGCAGTCGCGGCGGCGGCGCCGGTTCGGCGGGCGACGTACTGGCCGACGGTCTCGCCGGGGACGCGCTCGTGCTCCTGGGGGAGCCAGCCGACGAACGCGTCGCTCGGCGCCGTCGCGACGACGCCGTCCAGCGGGGCCAGGTCGCCGGCGAGGATCCGCAGCAGAGTGGTCTTGCCGGCACCGTTGGCGCCGACCACGCCCACGACGTCGCCGGGCGCGACGGTCAGGTCGAGGGCCTCGAAGAGAGTGCGGTGAGCGTGCCCGCCGGACAGGTTCTTGGTGACGAGGTTCGCGCTCATCCGGCGATCCTAGAATGCCGCCCTAGAATGCCGCGTGGACATCATCGCCGAGACCTACCAGGTGCACACGGCCGACGAGCGGACGCAGCTCGACGCCTTCCTCCGCACGTACCGACGCGCGTTGAACGAGGCGCTGGACGGGGTGACCGAGGAGGAGGCGCGCACGCGGCTCGTCCCGTCGAAGACGACGCTGCTCGGACTGGTCAAGCACGCCGCGTACGTCGAGCAGGTCTGGTTCGTCGAGACCGTCTCCGGGACGCCGCGCGCCGAGCTGGGACTGCCGCCCGCGGTCGACGCGTCCTTCGACCTCGAACCGGGGGACACGGTCGCCGGGGTGCAGGCGTACCACCGGCGGGTGTGCGACGCCTCGGAGGCAGCCGTCGCGTCGCTGCCGCTCGACACCGTCCTGGTCGGCCACCCGCGGATCGAGCAGGTCACGCTTCGCTGGGTCCTGCTCCACGTGATCCGCGAGCTCGCCCAGCACACGGGCCACGCCGAGATCCTGCGCGAGCAGCTGTTCGCGGCACGGGGGAGCGCCCGGTAGCGGCCGGGTGCGCTGGCCGCCTACAGCACCTTCGACAGGAACGCCTGCGTCCGCTCGTGCTGCGGGTTGGCCAGCACCTCGTGCGGGTCGCCGGCTTCGACGATGACGCCGCCGTCCATGAAGACGAGCTTGTCGCCGACCTCGCGCGCGAAGCCCATCTCGTGGGTGACGACCATCATCGTCATGCCCTCCTGGGCGAGCTGACGCATCACGTCGAGGACGTCGCCGACGAGCTCGGGGTCCAGGGCGCTGGTGGGCTCGTCGAAGAGCATCATGTCGGGGTCCATAGAGAGCGCCCGCGCGATCGCGACGCGCTGCTGCTGGCCGCCGGAGAGGTGCGCCGGGTAGGCGTCCTCCTTGCCGGCGAGTCCGACCTTGGCCAGGTTGGCCCGGGCGATCTCGACCGCCTCGGTCTTGTTCCGCTTCTTGACCCGCTGCTGGGCGATGCAGAGGTTCTGCATCACGGTCATGTGCGGGAAGAGGTTGAAGGACTGGAAGACCATGCCGATCCGGCTGCGGATCTGGTCGAGGTCGATCTCCTCGTCGGTGATGTCGACACCCTCGACGATGATCTTGCCGGAGGTCGGCTCCTCGAGCCGGTTGACGCAACGCAGCAGGGTCGACTTGCCGGACCCCGACGGGCCGATCACGCAGACGACCTGCCCCTGGTCGACGTGGAAGTCGATGCCCTTGAGCACCTCGTTCTCGCCGAAGTACTTGTGCAGCTCGCGCACCTCGATGGCGCGGTTGCTGGTCTTGTTCATATCGGTCGTCATCGCTTCCTCACCGGGCCCTCTGCTGGCGCTTCTCCAGCCACGCCACCAGGCGGGTCAGGGGGAGCGTGATGATCAGGTAGAGCAGCGCGACCTGCGTCAGGGCGGTCGACGTACCGGCCGTGGCGCCGCTGGAGGTGAAGTCGCGGGCGACGCTGGAGAGCTCGCGCTGGCCGAACTCGACGCCGATCAGGTACAGCAGCGAGGTGTCCTTGAGGATCAGCACGAACTCGTTGGTCAACGGCGGGATCACGATCCGGAACGCCTGCGGGAGCACGATCGAGAACAGCGTGCGCGCATTGCTCATGCCCAGCGAGCGCGCTGCCTCGGTCTGCCCCTTCGGCACCGCCTGGATGCCGGCGCGCAGCGTCTCGGCCATGTACGCCGAGGAGACCAGGATGAGGCCGAGAAGGCCCGCCCAGATGATCGGCGGGTGCCAGTCGAAGGCGATCGGTACGCCGAACGCGCACGCCAGGATGACGACCAGGGCGGGCAGCCCGCGGAAGAACTCGATGTAGCCGGTCGCGAGCCAGCGGTACGGCGCCACCGGGGACAGCTTCATCAGCGACAGCACGGTCGCGAAGATCAGGCCGACGAAGAAGCAGACCGCGGTGTACTCGAGGGTCTTCACCACGCCGATGGTGATCAGGTCGTGCCAGTTGTCCTTGCGGCCGGGCGCCCAGAAGGTGGCGTGGACGGCCTGCCAGTTCACCGTGAGGGCGACCCAGGCGACGATCGCGACGAACAACGCGTAGAGCCCGAGACGGGTGAGCTTTCTCTTGGTGGACCGCTTCACTGGTTCTCCGTCCCGGGCTCTCGCGTCGTCGTGATCAGTTGGTGGCGAAGTACGAGTCGTAGATCTTCTTGTACTCGCCGTTCGTGTTCAGCGTCTTCAGCTGCTCGTTCACCGCGTCGACGAGCTTGGTGTTGCCCTTCTTCATGGCGAACCCGTACTGCTCGTCGGTGGAGTACTTCTCGACGACGGCGTACTTGCCGTCCTTGGTGTGGTCGAGGTTGACCGGGAGGTCCTGGAGCAGCGCGTCGACCTGGCCGGCCTTGATCGCGGCGAACATCTCCGCGTCGCTCGGGAAGGTGACGATCTTGGCGCCCTTGGCGTTCTTCTCGGCGTAGCTCTTGCCGGTGGTGCCCTGCTGGACGCCGACCTTCTTGCCGTCGAGGTCGTTGATCGAGGTGATCGACGAGCCGGTCGGGACCAGCAGCGACTGCTCGGAGTCGTAGTAGCCGTCGGAGAAGGCGAGCGCCTTCTTGCGGTCCTCGGTGATCGTCATGGCGCTGGCGACGAGGTCGCACTGGCCGGCGTTCAGCGACTGGCCGCTCTGCAGCGCGTCGAAGGAGGAGTCCTTGATCTTGAGCTTGAGGTCGAGGCCGGTGGAGATCTTCGAGATGACGTCCACGTCGAAGCCCTTGAAGCCCAGGTCCGAGCTCTTGTCGAAGTCCTCGAACGGCGGGTAGGGCACGTCCGAGCACACGGTCAGGGTGCCGGAGGAGATCAGGTCGAGCCCGTTGGAGGAGCCGGTCTTGTCGCTGCTGCCCGAGCTGCCGCACGCGGTCAGCGCGAGACCCAGGACCGAGGTCAGCGCGAGGGCCTTGAACACGTTGTTGGTCGTCATGACGAGCACCCTAGACCGCGCGCCGACGCGGGGGACAGCGCACTGTGACGGGAAACCGTTCCGTATCCGAGACGTTATCCAGCCGTGATCCGGCCGGTCACCTCGCCGAGGGCGATCCGGTTCCCGAGCGTGCCCGGGGCGGTCGCGCGGAGGGTCACCTCGTCGCCGTCCTCGAGGAAGGTCCGCGGGCCCGACGCGGTCGCGAACGGCTCCTGGCCGCCCCAGGAGAGCTCGAGGAAGGACCCGCGCTCGGCGACCTCGTCACCGCTGATCGTCCCGCTCGCGAACAGGTCGCCGGTGCGCAGCGACGCCCCGTTCACGGTCAGGTGGGCGAGCATCTGCGCCGGCGACCAGTACATCGAGGCGTACGGCGGCCGGCTGACCACCTCGCCGTTCAGCAGCACCTCGAAGGCGATGTCGAAGCCGGCCGGCCCGTCGACCTCCAGGTACTCCAGCGGCGCCGGGTCCTGGCCCGGCAGGTCGACCCGGGCCGCGGCGAGCGCCGCCAGGGGGGTGACCCAGGCGGAGACCGAGGTCGCGAACGACTTGCCGAGGAACGGGCCGAGCGGGACGTACTCCCAGGCCTGGATGTCGCGGGCCGACCAGTCGTTGAGCGGGGTGACGCCGAAGACGTGGTCGGCGAAGGCCGACGTCGGCACCGACGTGCCGAGGGCCGTCGGGGTGCCGACGACGAAGCCGAGCTCGGCCTCGATGTCCAGGCGCCGGCTCGGGCCGAAGGCGGGCGGGCCGCCGTCGGCGGACGGGCGGCCCTGACCGGTCGGGCGGCGGACGTCGGTACCGGAGACGACCACGGTCCCGGCCCGGCCGTGGTAGCCGACCGGCAGGTGCCGCCAGTTCGGCAGCAGCGCCTCGCCGTCGGGACGGAAGATCCGGCCGACGTTGGTGGCGTGCTGCAGGGAGCAGTAGAAGTCCACGTAGTCGGCGACCGTGAACGGCAGCTGCATCGTGACGCTGTCGAGCGGGTGCAGGAAGGGCTCGACCAGGCCGCGGTCGGACTCGTTGGTGAGCAGGCTGACCAGCCAGGACCGGGCCTCGTCCCAGACCGGGCGGCCGGCCGCGAGGAACGGGTCCAGCGAGTCGGTCCCGAAGAGGGCGGCGAGACCGCCCTCGGTCCAGAAGCCGGCGCCCGCCGCGACCGCGGCGAGATCGACCACGTAGTCACCGATCCGAGCGCCCACCCGGGCCGGGTCCTCGCCCTCGGAGAAGACGCCGTACGGCAGGTTGTCGACGTCGTACGCCGATCCGGCGGCGCCGTCCACCCAGGTCTGCTGCTTCTCGCTCATCGGTTCTCCTCCTCAGGTCAGCAGGCCGAGCTCGACCAGGTCGTCGTGGGGCTCCAGCACCGAGCAGGAGCCGAAGCCGGTGAACCAGTGCCGCGTCCGTGCGGCCTCCTCGGCGTCGAAGCCGTCGAGCAGCACCCGGGCGGACTCCTCGGCGAGCACCTCCGAGCCGTCCTCGCCGTCGAGCGCGGCGCGGGTCGCGCGGAGCACGTTGAGGAAGCCGTGGTGGGTCAGGCCGGTGGCCGGGTCGTGGTGCCGGACCGCGTGGTGCAGGCCGGCGGTGCACTTGAACGGGACCTCCCGGTCCAGCGCCGCCGCGATGGCGTCGGCGAGCTCGCCGGAGGTGGGGAAGGCGTCCTGGTCGACGCCGCCGGTGCGGAACTTCGCGCGCAGGCCACGCATGCCTACCTCGTCGAGGGCGGCCAGCCAGCCGGCCGTCGGCTCGCCGCGCAGCGGCGGGAGCTCGAGGTAGACGTCCACCTCGTCCAGCTCGGCGTCCAGCGTGTCGACCACGGTGATCGCCCGGCGGGCGTTGTGGGACAGGTCGGCCTCCTCGCGGAGCGCGAACTCGATCGCCCGCAGGTGCAGCAGCGGCGCCCGGGTCGCCCACCGGACGGCCGGCTCGATCGCTCCGGCGCCGCCGGTGACCACGACGTTGACGCCGAGGGAGCGCTCGTCGTCGCGCTCGTCGAGATAGTGCTCGTCCAGGTGGGCGATCAGGTCGGGGAGCTTCACGTCGCTGACCACGAAGCCGCCGACGAGGGCGGCGTACTCGGCGTCCTGGTGCTCGTAGTGCTCGGCCACGGCCCGGTCCAGGGGCAGGTTGCCGGGCGGGAAGATCGACGCGTCGTCGACGAGTCCGGTGAGCCAGGTGGGGAGCGAGCCGTCGGAGGAGACCACGGTCGCCACGTTAGTACCGGTCGTGGCAAGGTGAGCAGGTGGCGTATTACAGATCAGTCGGAGAAGTGCCGCGGACCCGTCACACGGCCTTCCGGGACCCGGACGGGAACCTGCGCTACGAGGAGCTGATGGGGGAGGAGGGCTTCTCCTCCGACTCCTCGCTGCTCTACCACCGCGGCGTGCCGTCGGCGATCGTCGACAGCCGGGCCTGGGCGCTGCCGGACCTGAGCACCACCGCGAACCACCCGCTCAAGCCCCGGCACCTCAAGCTCCACGACCTCACCACCCACGACGAGGACCGCGAGGGCCCCTCGCGGGAGCCGAACGCCGTCGAGCACCGACGCCTGGTCCTCGGCAACGCCGACGTCCGGATCTCCTACGTCGTCGCGGACGCGCCCTCGCCGCTCTACCGCAACGCCGTCGGGGACGAGTGCGTGTACGTCGAGTCCGGCAGCGGGACCGTCGAGACGGTCTTTGGGGTGCTGGCCTACCGGAGCGGCGACTACGTCGTGCTGCCGCGGGCGACCACGCACCGCTGGGTCCCCGCCGAGCTCAGCCGGCTCTACGCGATCGAGGCGAACAGCCACATCACGCCGCCGCGGCGCTACCTGTCCCGCTTCGGGCAGCTCCTCGAGCACGCGCCGTACTGCGAGCGCGACCTGCACGGGCCCGGCGCGGTGCACCTGGTCGAGGGCCCGGAGGCGACCCAGGACGTGGACGTGCTGGTCAAGCACCGCGGCAACGGGCCGTCCGGCCTGGTCGGCACCCGGCTCACCTACGCGACCCACCCGTTCGACGTGGTCGGCTGGGACGGCTGCCTCTACCCGTACACGTTCAACGTCGAGGACTTCATGCCGATCACCGGCAAGGTGCACCAGCCGCCGCCGGTGCACCAGGTCTTCGAGGGCCACAACTTCGTGGTCTGCAACTTCTGCCCGCGCAAGGTCGACTACCACGAGGGCTCGATCCCGGTGCCGTACTACCACTCCAACGTCGACTCCGACGAGGTGATGTTCTACGTCGGCGGCGACTACGAGGCGCGCAAGGGGAGCGGCATCGGCCTCGGCTCGATCTCGCTGCACCCAGGCGGCTACGCGCACGGTCCGCAGCCCTCGGCGATCGAGGCGTCCATCGGCGTGGAGTACTTCGACGAGCTCGCCGTGATGGTGGACACCTTCCGCCCGCTCGAGCTCGGCGAGGCCGCGCTGGCAGTGGAGGACCCGGCGTACGCGTGGACGTGGAGCGGCCGGAGCCGACCGAGGGACGAGGTCGGGTCCGACGCCGCGAAGGTCGAGCGAGCGCGCGACTGAGCCTGCGAAGTCGCGGATGCGGGTCGAGACCAGGGCCGCGGACCGACCGAGGGACGAGGTCGGGTCCGACGGGGCGGTGTAGATTTACCCGCTGGAGCCCGCAGGGCTCCACCACCGAGATGCCCAGGGGAAGCCGGTCGAAGTCCGGCGCTGACCCGCAACCGTAGGCCGGTCCGGAAGGACGGGTGAGCCGGAGCACCTGGTCGCTCGTGCGGCTCCCTGAACACCCGTCGAGGTCCACGGGACGGAGCCTGGGTGCCGGTCATCCAGGTCCTTCCGGGCCACCTGGAGAACACATGAGGCACCACCCGCCCGTCGTCTGGCTCGCCGGCGTCGTCGTCGCCCTCGGAGCATTCGTCGTGGGCGCTCCGGCCGCGCAGGCGGCCGCCTGCTCCGGCACGTCGGGGGTGACCGTCGTCGTCCAGTTCCCGGACCGGACCATGATCGGCTGCGCGCCGGGCAACCCGAGCTCGGGGTACGACGCGCTCCGGTTGGCGGGCTTCGATCGGACCTTCGCGCAGGGCAACGGCGCCGGCGCGCTCTGCCGCATCGACGGCGTCCCGGGCAGCAACCCGTGCACGAGCATGCCGCCGGCGAACGCGTACTGGTCCTACTGGCACGGCAAGCCCGGCGGGTCCTGGAGCTACGCCAGCACCGGCGGCGGCGCCTACGACCCGGCGCCCGGAACGGTCGACGGCTGGCGGTTCGGCGACGGCAATTCCGCGCCGAGCACTCCGCCGCCGGGGGCGACCGCCCCCAAGCCGACGCCCAAGCCGACGCCCAAGCCGACCCCGAAAGAGACCGTGAAGCCCACCCCCCGGGCCACGACGTCCGCGCAGGTCGCCGCACCGGGCACGACGGCCCCGGACGCCACCGCTTCTGCTCCCGCCGCTGCCTCGACGTCCGCCGCGCCCGTCCCGTCGGCGAGCGCCTCGGAGGACTCCACCGCCGACTCCGCCGCCGACCCCGCCGCCGACACCTCCGACGGTCCGACCGACGACACCACGGTCGCCGCCGCCGGCACCGAGGACGAGGCACCCGCCGCGGACTCCGCGGACTCCGGGGGCCTCTCCTGGGTCTGGGGCGTCGCGCTGCTGGCCGTCGTCGGCACCGCCGGCACGGTCACCTACCTCCGCCGACGTCAGGGCTGAGCCGATGGCCGGGCCGAACCGATGACCGGGGCGCGACTGCCCCGTGCGCTGCACCCGCTCGCGTGGTGGGGCTGGGCGCTCGGGCTCGCCGTCGCGGCAAGCATGACCACCAACCCGCTGCTGCTCGGCCTGCTGGTCGGGGTGATCTGGTTCGTGGTGAGCGAGCGGCGTACGGCCTCGCCGTGGGCGCGCGCCTTCCGGCTGTACGTGACCCTGGGCCTGGTCGTGATCGCGTTCCGGGTGGTGCTGCACGTCCTGGTCGGCCTGAAGTGGGGCACGATCGTGGTGCTGCCGCTGCCGAGCATCGCGCTGCCGTCGTGGGCGGCCGGGATCAACCTGCTCGGCACCGTCTACCTGGAGGGCTGGCTCGCCGCCGTCCTGCTCGGCGTCCAGCTCGCCGTGCTCATCATCGCCATCGGCGGCGCCGTCGCGCTCGCGAACCCCAAGCGGCTGCTCCGGTCGCTGCCCAACGCTCTCCACGAGGTCGGCACCGCCGTGGTCGTCGCGATCAGCGTCGCGCCCCAGCTCGCCGACAGCGTCCAGCGGGTGTTCCGGGCACGCCTGCTCCGCGGGGACGCCGAGCGCGGCCTGCGGGCCGTGCCCCGGGTCGCGCTGCCGGTCCTCCAGGACACCCTCGACCGGTCGCTGCTGCTGGCGGCGGCGATGGAGTCGCGCGGCTACGGCAGCCGGCACGTGGAGGCCGACGCCCGGGCTCGCGCGGGCCGCCGCGCCGCGACCGGTGCGCTCACCCTGCTCGGGCTGCTCACCGTCGCTTTCGGCATGTACGGCGTCCTCGACCCGACCCGGTCCCCGGGATGGTCCGGCGCGCCGGTGCTCGCCCTCGGCCTCGCGATGGCCTTCGCCGGGATGGCGCTCGGTGGCCGCGAGGTGCGGGTCACCCGGTACCGGCCGGACCCCTGGCGCTGGCCGGAGACGGTGACCGTGCTGTGCGGACTCGTCGCCGTCGCCGGCATGTTCGTCAGCCGGGACCAGTCGCCGCTGCTGCTCGCGATGCCGCTGTCGCCGCTCGCGGCTCCGGGACTGCCCGTCGCCGCGACGCTCGGGATCCTGGTCGCGGCGCTGCCCGCCGTCGTCACCCCGCCGCCCCCGGCCAGCGGGAGGGCGGGCCGATGACCGGGCCCGGGAGCAGTGACGCACTGTCGCTCCGCGGCGTCTCGGTCCGGTACGACGGCGCCGACCAGCCGGTGCTCCGCGACGTCGACCTCGTCGTCGAGGAGGGCGAGCTCGCGCTCGTCGTCGGCCGGACCGGCTCCGGCAAGAGCACCCTGCTCGGCGTCCTCAACGGCCTGGTCCCGCACCTCACCGGCGGTGAGCTGTCCGGGTCGGTCCGGATCCACGGGCGCGACACCCGCGACCACCGCCCTCGCGACCTGGCCGGGCTGGTCGGCGTCGTCGGGCAGGACCCGCTCGCCGGCTTCGTGACCGACACCGTCGAGGAGGAGCTCGCCTACGGGATGGAGCAACTCGGGCTGGCGCCCGCGGTGATGCGCCGCCGGGTCGAGGAGACGCTGGACCTGCTCGGGATCGCCGACCTGCGCGACGCCCCGCTCGCCGAGCTCTCCGGTGGTCAGCAGCAGCGGGTGGCGATCGGCTCGGTGCTGACGCCGCACCCGCGGGTGCTGGTCCTCGACGAGCCGACCTCCGCGCTCGACCCGACCGGGGCCGAGGAGGTGCTCGCCGCGATCACCCGGCTGGTGCACGACCTGGCCGTGACCGTCGTGGTCGCCGAGCACCGGGTCGAGCGCGTCCTCGCGTACGCCGACCGGGTGATCCACGTCGCCGACGGCCGCGTCGAGTCCGGCGACCCGGCTGGGCTGATGCGGACCTCGACGATCGCCCCGCCGGTCGTCGAGCTCGGCCGCTGGGCGCACTGGTCGCCGCTGCCGATGTCCGTCCGGGACGCGTGGCGGGCCGGCCGCGACCTGCGGCACGAGCTGGACCGGGTGCCTCCTTCCCCGGTGGTCGAGGAGGGTGCTCCCGCGCCCGTCTCGAAACCCGCCGAGGTGCTCACCGCCTCCGGCCTCACCGTCCGGCACGGCGACCTGGTCGCGGTCCGGGCGGTCGACCTGGCGCTGCGGGCCGGCGAGGTCGCCGCGCTGATGGGCCGCAACGGCGCCGGGAAGTCGAGCCTGCTCTGGGCGCTGCAGGGCACCGGGGCACGCACGTCCGGCAGCGTCCTGGTCGACGGCACCGACCCGAGCGGCCTGTCCGCCTCGGTCCGTCGCCGCCGGGTCGGCCTGGTACCGCAGACTCCGGCGGACCTCCTCTACCTGCCGACCGTGGAGAAGGAGTGCGCGCAGGCCGACGAGGAGACCGGGTCGGCGCCCGGGACCTGCCGCGGCCTGCTGGACCGGATCGTCCCCGGCATCGACGGCCGGACTCACCCGCGCGACCTCTCCGAGGGGCAGCGGCTCGGGCTGGTGCTGGCCGTCCAGCTCACCGCCGAACCCGGGATCGTGCTGCTCGACGAACCGACCCGCGGTCTCGACTACCAGGGCAAGGCCGCGCTCGCGGCGCTGCTCCGCGGCCTGGCTGCCGAGGGCCGGGCCGTGCTGCTGTCGACCCACGACGTCGAGTTCGTCGCCGAGGCGGCCGACCGGGTGCTGGTGATGGCCTCCGGCGAGGTGGTCGCCGACGGGCCGACCGCCGAGGTCGTCACGGCGAGCCCGGCCTTCGCGCCCCAGGTGGCCAAGGCGCTCGGGCACGGCCTGCTCACCGTCGACGACGTCCGGGAGCGGTTCAGCGAGCGCGCAGCGGAGCCGCCGACCGGGGTCCTGCCATGAGCACGAGCACCCGGGTCCGCCCGGTCAAGGCGATCGCGCTGCGGCCGCGCTCGACGGCCGCGATCGCCCTCGCGGTGGTCGCGGGCGTGCTCGCGTTCTGCTGGCCGCTGTTCATGTCGGCGGACTCTGCCCTGGCCGGCAACCCGGTCGCGCCGCTGGTGCTCGGCCTGCTGCTGCCGGTGATCCTCGCGGTGGTGCTCGTCGAGATCAGCGAGGGCGGTCTGGACCCGAAGGCGGTCGCGATGCTGGGCGTCCTCTCCGCGGTCGGTGCCGCGCTGCGCCCGCTCGGCGCCGGCACCGCCGGGCTGGAGACGGTCTTCTTCCTGCTGGTCCTGGCCGGCCGCGTCTTCGGCGCCGGCTTCGGGTTCGTGCTCGGCGCGACCACGCTGTTCGGGTCGGCGCTGATCACCGGGGGCGTCGGGCCGTGGCTGCCGTACCAGATGCTCGCCGCCGCGCTCGTCGGCCTCGGTGCCGGCCTGCTGCCGCCACTCGGCGGCCGTGCGGAGGTGCTCCTGCTCGCCACCTACGGCCTGGTCGCCGGGCTGCTCTACGGCCTGCTGATGAACCTGTCCTTCTGGCCGTTCACCGTCGGTGAGGACACCCAGCTCAGCTTCGTCGCCGGGGCGCCGGTGGCGGAGAACCTGCACCGGTTCGTCGTCTACTCGGTGACGACCGCGCTCGGCTGGGACCTGGTCCGCGGGATCACGAACTTCGTGCTGATCGTGGTGACGGGGCCGGCGATCCTGGCCACGCTGCGCCGGGCGGCGCGCAAGGCCGCCTTCCGCTAGCGAGCGGGTGGCTCAGCACCACCGCGCGACGATCTCGCGCAGCACCTTGAGGCTGCGGTTCGTGGCCGGTCCGACGGTCCGCTCCAGCTTCGGGTTGGACAGCTTGCCCTGGCCGAAGGCGACGTCGTACAGCAGGTGCACCGCGCGCCCGCGGACGACGACGGTCTCGCCGGGCAGGCTCAGCTCCGCCCCGGCCCGCGCGACGGCGGCGGTGGCCGGCTCCTTGAGCAGGCTCACGTAGTGGGCGTACTCGGGGGCGCGGCCCAGCGCCCCGGTCGCGACCTCGTCGGCCTCGTCCACGACGGCGGCGAGCTCGGCCGGCGCGAAGACCATCGTGGTCACCTCGAAGCCCCGGTCGGCCAGGAAGAGCGCCTCGAGCTCGGCCTCGACCTTGGCGCGCGAGCGCAGCGGCGAGTCGATCCGGATGTTGCCGGTCTGGATGTAGGTCTCCACACCGCCGTACCCGGCGCCCTCGAGGGCGGCCCGCAGGTCCGCGGTCTTGTACTGGCGCTTGCCGATGTTGACGGCGCGGAGGAAGCCGAGATGAGTAGCCACCCGGCCACCCTAGTCAGCACTACGGTGGTCGGCATGTACCCCGGAACCTGGGCGGCGACGACGCCGGACAAGCCTGCGCTGATCATGGCCGCCACCGGGGAGGTCACCACGTACGCCGCCCTGGAGGAGCGCAGCGCCCGGCTGGCCCGGCACCTCCACGACCGGGGCCTGCGTCCCGGTGACGTGGTCGCCCTGGTCACCGAGAACCGCCCGGAGGCGTTCGTCGCGTACTGGGCGGCGCTGCGCTCGGGGCTCTACCTCACCGCCGTCAACCACAACCTGAACGTGGACGAGGCGGCGTACATCGTGACCGACTGCGGCGCCCGCGCCCTGATCGGCTCGGCCGGCAAGGCCGACCTGGTGTCCGGGATCGCGGACCGGGTCGACATCGAGCACCGGCTCGCGTTCGGCGGGGCGCTCGCCGGGTTCGCGGACTTCGAGGATGCCCTGGCGGCGGCCTCGCCCGAGCCGCTGCCCGAGCAGCCGCACGGCGACGACTTCCTCTACTCCTCGGGCACCACCGGGCGGCCGAAGGGGATCAAGATCCCGCTGCCGCCGATCCGGGTCGACGAGCCCGGCTACCCCTACGTCGTGATCTTCGGCGGGCTCTTCGGGTTCGGCCCGGAGACCGTCTACCTGTCGCCGGCGCCCGTCTACCACGCCGCTCCGCTGCGCTTCATGGGCGTGATCCAGGCCCTCGGCGGCACCGTGGTGATGATGGAGAAGTTCGAGCCGGAGGCCTTCCTGGCCGCCGTCGAGAAGTACCGGGTGACCGACACCCAGGTGGTGCCGACGATGTTCGTCCGGATGCTCAAGCTGCCGCCGGAGGTGCGCGAGCGCCACGACCTGTCCTCGCTGCGGATGGTCGTCCACGCCGCGGCTCCCTGCCCGGTCGCGGTCAAGCAGCAGATGATGGTGTGGCTCGGCCCGATCATCCACGAGTACTACGCCAGCACCGAGGCCAACGGCGCCACCTACGTCGGGCCGGAGGACTGGCTGGCGCACCCGGGCACCGTCGGCCGGCCGCTGCTCGGGGTGCCGCGGATCTGCGGGCCGGACGGCGAGGTGCTCGGCGCCGGCCGGGTCGGCACCGTCTACTTCGAGCGCGACGCGATGCCGTTCAGCTACCACGGCGACCCGGAGAAGACCGCCTCGACGCAGCACCCGGAGCACCCGACCTGGTCGACCGTCGGCGACCTCGGCTACCTGGACGAGGAGGGCTACCTGTTCCTCACCGACCGCAAGGCCTTCATGATCATCAGCGGTGGCGTCAACATCTACCCGCAGGAGATCGAGGACCTGTTCAGCCTGCACCCCGGGGTCTCGGACATCGCCGTGATCGGGGTCTCGGACGACGAGATGGGGGAGCGGGTCGTCGCGTACGTCGAACCCGCCGGCGACACCGACGGGCTGGCCGAGGAGCTGACCGGCTACGCCCGCGACCGGATCGCGCACTTCAAGGTGCCGCGCGAGTTCATCCTCACCGACGACCTGCCGCGCACGCCGACCGGCAAGCTGGTCAAGCAGACCCTCCGCGACCGGTACGCCGCGCTGGTCGTCGAGCCTGTCGAGACGGAGTGAGGGCCTACTCGACCGCAACCCCGGCGACCCGCATCACCCCGATCGCGGTCTCCGTCGTCTCCGGGTCGACACCCGCGCAGAGGTCGAGGAGCACCCGGGTCGCGAAGCCGCTGCCGACCGCGTCCAGCGCGGTCGCCCGGACGCAGTGGTCGGTGGCCAGGCCGCAGACGTCGACCTGCTCGACGTCGTGGCCGCGCAGCCAGGTCTCCAGGTCGACGCCCTCGCGGGTGCGGCCCTCGAATCCCGAGTAGGCCGGACCGTCCTCGCCCTTGAGGAAGACCGCGTCGAAGGGCTGCGGGTCGAGGTTCGGGTGGAACGCCTCGCCGTCGGTGCCGACCTTGCAGTGCACCGGCCAGGAGTCGACGAAGTCGGGTTCCTTGGACCAGTGGTCGCCCGGGTCGAGGTGGTGGTCCTTGGTGGCCACCACGACGTCGTACGGCGGGGCCTTGGGGTCCTTGCGGGTCCAGTGGTGCAGCAGCGCGCTGATCTCGCTGGCGACCCGGGCGCCACCGTCCACGGGCAGCGAGCCGCCTTCGCAGAAGTCGTTCTGCACGTCGACCACGATCAGTGCCCGGGCCATGGCAAAGAGGCTATCGGGGGAGGGCAGTTCTGTCAGGGTGGCCTCATGGCTTCCAAGGAAGAGATCCAGGCGCTCGTCGAGAGCTACGTCGCGGCGGTCGGCCGCCAGGACCTGGAGGGCGTGCTCGCGGTGTTCGCGGACGACGTCGTCCAGGAGGACCCGATCGGCACGCCGCCGAACGTGGGCATCGACGCCGTGCGCGGCTTCTTCGAGAAGTCCTTCGGGATGCCGTTCAGCACCGAGCTCACCGGCCCGGTCCTGGTCACCGGCGACTACGCCGCCTTCCACTTCACCATCCGGATCCCGCTCGGCGAGGACACCATGGTCGTCCGGGTGATCGACCAGATCCGGGTGGACGCGGACGGCAAGGTCGCCGAGCTCCGCGCCGTCGTCGACTGACGCGCCGCTACACGAACCGGGTCGGGATCGCCGGCTCGCCGCGCTGCAGCTGGGTCGCGGTGACCGGGAGCTCGGCGCGGGCGGCCGCGTGCCGGTCGCGGGCGACCCGCAGGTCCTCGCGGCCGACGACCTCGCCGTCGCGGACCAGTGGCACCAGCAGCGCGCGGTCGTCGCCGTCGTCGACGGGCGGGGTGCCGATGCCGACCAGCTCGGCCGTGGCGGTCCCGTCCGGGTCGCGCCGGCGCAGGGCGTACTTGCGGCCGCCGACCGAGACCTTGTCGGTGCTCTTCTTGGCGACGTCGACCATGACGCTGTCCGGGCCCTCGCGGGCGACCAGCTTGTAGACGAAGCCGCAGGTCGGGTGGCCGCTGCCGACCACGACCTGGGTGCCGACGCCGTACACGTCGACGGGCGCGGAGCGCAGGGACGCGATCGCGTGCTCGTCGAGGTCGGAGGTGACCACGATCCGGGTGCCGGTGGCGCCCAGGTCGTCGAGCTGCGCGCGGACCTCGACGGCGAGCGCGCCGAGGTCGCCGGAGTCCAGCCGGACCGCGCCGAGCCCCGGGCCGGCGACCTCCACCGCGGCGCGGACCGCTTCGTGCACGTCGTAGGTGTCCACCAGCAGGGTGGTGCCGGCGCCGAGCGCGTCGACCTGGGCCCGGAACGCACCCGTCTCGGTGTCGTGGAGCAAGGTGAACGAGTGCGCGCTGGTGCCGCCGCTGGGGACGCCGTGCCGGCGGCGCGCCTCCAGGTTCGAGGTGGTGGCGAACCCGGCCACGTACGCCGCCCGCGCGGCCGCCACCGCGGACTCCTCGTGGGTGCGGCGCGACCCCATCTCGATGCACGGCCGGTCGCCGGCGGCGGCGGTCATCCGGGACGCGGCCGCGGCGACCGCGGAGTCGTGGTTGTAGATCGAGAGCAGCAGCGTCTCCAGCAGCACCGCCTCGGCGAAGGTCGACTCGACGACCAGCACGGGGGAGTGCCCGAAGTACACCTCGCCCTCGGGGTAGCCCCAGACGTCGCCGCCGAACCGGTACGACGCCAGCCGGTCCAGCGTCGGCTCGTCGACGATCCGCTCGCGGCGCAGGAAGTCGATCTCCTCGGCTCCGAACCGGAACCGCTCGACGGCCTCCAGCGCCCGGCCGACGCCGGCGACCACGCCGTACCGGCGGCCCTCGGGGAGGCGCCGGGCGAAGAGCTCGAAGACCGCCCGCCGGTCGGCGTTGCCGGACCCGAGCGCGGCCTGCAGCATGGTGAGCTCGTAGTGGTCGGTGAGCAGCGCGGAGGACGGTGCCGGTGAGGGTGCGGCGGCGTTCACCACTGCAGGCTAGCCACTATCGTGGAGGTCATGTCCGCCCCCAGCCCCGTCGAGCTCGACGAGCCGGTGACCGACGACCTCACCGTGACCGCGACGCCCTGGGTGACGATCGTGTGGAACGACCCGGTCAACCTGATGTCCTACGTGACGTTCGTGTTCACCAGCTACTTCGGCTACTCGAAGAAGAAGGCCGAGAAGCTGATGCTGGAGGTGCACCACGACGGGAGGTCGGTGGTGTCCACCGGGAGCCGCGAGGAGATGGAGCGCGACGTGCAGGCGATGCACGAGTACGGGTTGTGGGCGACGATGCAGAAGGCGGACGCGCCGTGAGTGCCCCGCGAGCGAGCGTAGCGAGCGAAGCAGTCCTGCACAGCACGCCCGTGAACCGCTCGGGCGCGGCCGACGCGAAGCGAGGTCGGGCATGAGCGGCTTCACCCGGCACCGTCGCTCGGGCGCCTGCGTGGCGACCTTCAGCACCTTCGAGGCCGACCTGCTGCGCTCGCTGGCGGCCCAGCTGATCGAGCTGCTCCGCAACGAGTCGGCCGTCCCGGAGACCCCGGTGGACCCGTTGGAGGAGCTCCTCGACTTCTCCGGCCCGACGCTGGAGCCGGAGGACCCGGTGCTGGCCCGGCTGTTCCCGACGGCGTACCCGGAGGACGACGAGGCGGCGGCGGAGTTCCGCCGCTACACCGAGGGCACGCTGCGCAACGGCAAGGCCGCCGGCGCCGCCGCGGTGATCGACGCCCTGGAGGAGGCCGGGCTGGCGCCCGAGCCGGAGGACGGGGTCTTCATCGACGTCGAGCTCGACCGCGAGCAGGCGGTCACCTGGATGCGCTCGTTCGCCGACATGCGGCTGGCCATCGCCACCCGGCTCGGGGTCGAGGACGGCGACGAGGAGTTCTGGTACTCGCTGCCCGAGGACGACCCGCGCGCCCAGGTGCACGACATCTACGACTGGGTCGGGTTCCTCCAGGAGACCCTCGTCCAGTCCGTGGCCCACTGAGCCCGGAGCCGTCGCCACCGCCTACCCTTGTCCACGTGCTGAGACTCGACCAGGCCACGTACGACGCGATCGTGGCGCACGCCAAACGGGACCACCCCGACGAGGCCTGCGGGATCGTGGCCGGCCCCGAGGGTTCCGACCGTCCCGAGCGCCACGTGCCGATGATCAACGCGGCCGGCTCGCCGACCTTCTACGAGTTCGACTCCACCGAGCTGCTCGCGCTCTACAAGGAGATGTGGGACCGCGACGAGGAGCCGGTGGTGATCTACCACTCGCACACCGCGACCGAGGCCTACCCGAGCCGGACCGACATCGGGCTCGCCAACGAGCCGGGCGCGCACTACGTGTTGGTGTCCACACGCGAACACGGGAATAGTGAGGGCCCGGTGGAGTTCAGGTCCTACAGAATCATCGACGGGACGGTCACCGAAGAAGACGTCACCGTCGTCGAGACGAAGAACTGAGGAAGACATGGCCATCGAGGTCCGGATCCCCACGATCCTGCGCACGTACACCGGCGGCGAGAAGGCCGTGGACGCCGACGGCGCCACCCTGTCCGCCCTCATCGACGACCTCGAGGCGAACCACCCCGGGATCAAGGACCGCCTCATCGAGAGCGGGGACCTGCGCCGGTTCGTGAACGTCTACGTCAACGACGAGGACGTCCGGTTCACCGGTGGTCTCGAGACCTCGCTCTCCGACGGCGACCAGGTGGTCGTGCTCCCCGCGGTGGCCGGCGGCTGATGCGCTACGACAGCCTGCTGGAGTCGGTCGGCGGGACCCCGCTGGTCGGGCTCCCGCGGCTCTCGCCGTCGCCGGACGTGCGGATCTGGGCCAAGCTCGAGGACCGCAACCCCACCGGCTCGATCAAGGACCGTCCGGCCCTGAAGATGATCGAGCAGGGCGAGAAGGACGGCCTGCTCCGCCCCGGCTGCACCATCCTCGAGCCGACGTCGGGCAACACCGGCATCTCGCTGGCGATGGCGGCCAAGCTCAAGGGCTACCGCGCCGTCTTCGTGATGCCCGAGAACACCTCCGAGGAGCGGCGCCAGCTGCTCCGGATGTGGGGCGCGGAGATCTACTCCTCGCCGGCCGCCGGCGGGTCGAACGAGGCCGTCCGGGTCGCCAAGCAGATGGCCGCCGAGCACCCCGACTGGGTGATGCTCTACCAGTACGGCAACGCCGCCAACGCGCTCGCGCACGAGGAGGGCACCGGCCCGGAGCTGCTGGCCGACCTCCCCGAGATCACGCACTTCGTCGCCGGCCTCGGCACCACGGGCACCCTGATGGGCGTCTCCCGGTACTTCCGGAAGGCCAAGCCCGAGGTGAAGATCGTCGCTGCCGAGCCGCGCTACGGCGAGCTCGTCTACGGCCTGCGCAACCTCGACGAGGGTTTCGTCCCCGAGCTGTACGACGCCGGCCTGATCGACTCCCGGTTCTCGGTCGGCCCGCGGGACGCGGTGCGCCGGGTCCGGGAGCTGCTCGAGTCCGAGGGCATCTTCGCCGGCATCTCGACCGGCGCGATCCTGCACGCCGCGCTCGGCCAGGCCGCCAAGGCGGTCAAGGCGGGGGAGCGGGCGGACATCGCGTTCGTGGTCGCGGACGGCGGCTGGAAGTACCTCTCCACCGGCGCCTACGAGGGCACGATCGACGAGGCCGAGGAGCGCCTCGACGGTCAGCTCTGGGCATGACAGGACTCGCCTGGGTCATCACGACCCTGTCCCTGCTCACCGCGCTCGCACTGGTCGTCGACATCGTCCGGGACCGTCAGCCGGGCAACGTCTCGTTCGCCGGTCTCGTGCTCGTCGAAGCTGCGCTCGTCGTCCAGCTGGTCTGGGGGATCGTCCGCGTCCTGGGGGACCACGAGGGCGTCTCGGTCGTGACCTACGTCGGGTACCTGATCGGCGCGCTGGTGATGATTCCCGTCGGCTTCGTCTGGTCGGCCTCCGAGAAGAGCCGGAGCGGAACCGCGGTGCTGCTCGTCGCCGTGCTCGTGGTCCCGTTCCTGTGCCTGCGGTTGCACGACATCTGGGCGACGCATGTCTGAGCGCGCGGCCACCGGCTCCGGTTTCGGCCGGGTGCTGGTCTTCGTCTACGGCATCTTCGCGCTGAGTGCGACCGGGCGCTCGTCCGTGCAGCTGCTCACCAAGGCGTCCGAGGCGCCGGTCGCCTACACCTTGTCCGCGGTCGCCGCGGTCGTATACATCGTCGCGACCTGGGCGCTCGCCACCGGGCGACGCACGGTCGCGCTGGTCGCGGTTCTCGTGGAGATGGCCGGCGTGCTCGTCATCGGCGCGCTCAGCCATCCCGCCGACATCGAGAAGTCGACCGTCTGGTCGGGATTCGGCAGCGGCTACGGCTACGTGCCGCTGGTGCTGCCGTTCGTCGGACTCTGGTGGATCCTGCGCACCAAGTAGTCCGCGGGGGAAGCACGCAGGGCGGCGACCGGAGTCACCGCCCTGCGCATTTCTCAGCCTCCCGGCTGCAGGACCCCGTTGGCCTTCAGCGAGTAGCGCGCGTACTGGGCGCTGGTCTCGGTCGGGTCGTCGTAGGTGACGATCGCGGACACGACGGTCGCCTTCTTGCCGAGACCGCGCTGGAGCGCGCGCCCGGCGAGGGTGCCGTTGAAGTTCCGGTCCAGCTTCAGGCGCTTGTACCAGGCGTGGCCCGCGGCGTCGTACCCGACGAGCTGGACGGTGAAGCCGGCCACCTTGACCGGGCTCACCTGGGTGATCGTCTGCCACCCGGCCAGGGTGCTCGGCAGTGCGGTGCCGCCGACGGCGATGTTGCGCACCCAGAAGCCGGCCTCGTTGACGCCCGCGTCGGTGAGGTAGCGGAAGCCGAGCAGGACGGTCTTGCCGGCGTACGCCGACAGGTCCGCGGTCTCGGACTCCCAGGTACCGCTGTCACCGGTGAAGCCGGGCAGCTGCGCGACGACCGCCGGGTCGGCGCCCGGGTCGTGGTCGGACGTCGTGTCCGCCGTCGCCAGGCTCTTCCAGGTCTTGCCGCCGTCGGTCGAGACCTGCACAGCCGCGAAGTCCCACGCCTCCTCGGTGTCCCAGAGGGCGTCGAACGTCAGGCTCGCGCCGGTCGCCGGCACGGCCACCGAGCGGACCAGGGATCGGTCGAGGTTCTCGCCGCAGCCGGAGTACAGCGCGGCGGGACCGCCACCGGCGCCGACGTCACCACAGGTGGTCGCGGCCGTGGTCGCGTCCGGCGGGGTGGCCTCCTCGGTCCACTCCACCGGCGTCGGCTCGAGGCCCTTGGCGCCGGAGAAGGTCACCTTGTTCAGGTCACGGGCCGACAGGTAGGCGCCGTTCGCCTTGCGCAGCCGGACGTAGTCCGAGCCGTTCGGCGGGGCGCCCGGGCTGTCGTAGTCCTGCGGGTTGTCCCAGTTGATCTTCGCGTTCATCGACGCGATCTGGAGCGCCCACGGCTTCGCGCCGTGCGGACCCTTCTTGCCCGAGACCGAGTCCAGCGCGAGCGCGGCGGCCCAGTCGTGGATGGTCTGCTGGGCGGTGGTGCCGGCGTGGAACTTCTTCAGCACCGCGTCCAGGCCGACCAGCCCGTTGCCCGGGTTGGTGTGCAGGGCGCTCATGAACTTCTTGCCGTAGTGGCTGGCGAGGTACTCCATGAAGCTGTACGCCGCGCCGTAGTCGCAGAGGATCTCCGGGCCGCCCTGGTCGCTCCAGCGGGTCAGCGAGTTCTCCGCGCCGCCGAAGGCCGGGGCGGCGAAGCCCTGGATGCAGGCGAGGTGGCTGTCCGCGCCGGGCTGGTCGGGCGCGATCGACGGGTCGACGTACCCGACCAGGGTCTGCGCCCAGTCGGAGAGGCCCTCGTTGATCCAGGACAGCTCGTCCGGGTCGACGTAGTACTCGAGCAGGTGCTGGTACTCGTGCGCGAAGGTGCCCTCGTACAGGTGCGGCTTCGCGGCGCCGTACGGGCGGTTCGAGCCCTGGTCGGCCGCGCAGGCCACGTACGCCGGGTCGGCGCTGTCGTCCGGCGGGGTCGCGCCGGTGCGGTGCAGCCAGTCGTAGGCGTCGATCGTCATCACGTTGCGGTCGACGTACTCGTTGAACACCGAGTAGAAGAACCCGGCGATGTAGGTCTGGCCGTCCGGGGTGCCCGGGTCGTAGTAGTTCGCGTCCTTGACGTTGTCGACCAGGACCACGATGTCGTCGGACTGGGAGGCGTCGACCTTCCAGTAGTCCTCGGGCAGGCCGACCTGTCCGGCGAGGTCGGCTCCGCCGGTGCCGTCACGGTTCGGCGGGGTGGAGAAGGTCGCCGACTCCGAGGGGTAGATGTTCGTGTCGAACTCGTGCACGAAGCTCGAGACCTGGGCGTCGGTGACGGCCGCCAGCCCGAGGGTGTTGCGGCAGTCGCCGCTCGGGAACGAGGTGTCGTTCGCGACCCACACCTGGATGTGGTCGCCGATCCCGCGCAGCGTGTAGTTCTTCAGGCCGATCTGGCTGGTGACGTCGTTGAGGGCGAGCCAGGTCTTGGTCGTCCCGACGGTGGGATCGGCGGCTGCGGCGTTCGCCTTCGCCGAGGCGGAGGAGCGGCCGGTGGCCAGCTTGGACTGCGGCGTGCGCGCGAGCTTGAGCGCCTTGCCCTGGTTGTAGTCGGGCCCGACGTTGCGGGTGTCGGCGCCCTTGCCGGCGCTCTTCCCGTGAGGGGAGCCGGGGCCGGGCGGGTCGGCGAAGGCGGCGGTTCCGCTGAGGGCTGTGGTGGTGAGGAGGGCGGCTGTGGCGGCGAGCGCCCACCCGAGAGGTCGTCCTGTCCGAGACATGTAGTTGTCCTTTTGCACCGAGACGGGCAGCGGACTGATCGAGCCGCACTGCCCCTGACCTGTGTGATCAAACACTCCTCCACCGGCAGGGGTCAACGTTCCGGGCCGGAATGTTCTGGTCCCGGAATGTTCTGGCCCTGGAATGTTCTGGCCCCGTGTCGGCTTGTCCTGGGGTGAGCACCCTCGACGACGCCCAGACGGTCACCCGGAAGGTCGACCAGCCGTCCCCGGTCGCCGGGGCCGCGGCACCCGTCGACCCGCGGCGCGCCGCGCTGGCGATCGTGGCGCTCGCCCTCGGGGGGTTCGCGATCGGCACCACCGAGTTCGTGACGATGGGGCTGCTGCCGGAGATCGCGCACGGCATCGGGGCGTCGATCCCGACCACCGGCCACGTGATCACGGCGTACGCGCTCGGCGTCGTGGTCGGCGCGCCGGTCATCGTCGCGCTCGGCGCGCGGCTGCCGCGCCGCGGCCTGGCCGTCGGGCTGGTGCTCGCGCTCGGCCTCGGCAACGCCGTCACCGCGCTCGCCCAGGGCTACGACCAGCTGATGGTGGCCCGGTTCATCGCCGGGATCCCGCACGGCGCCTACTTCGGCGTCGCGTCGCTGATCGCGGCCTCGCTGGTGCCCGCCGAGCGCAAGGGCCGTGCCGTGAGCGGCGTGATGCTGGGGTTGTCGGTGGCGACCGTCATCGGCGTCCCGGCGAGCACCTGGCTCGGGCAGGGCCTCGGCTGGCGCAGCGCGTACTGGCTGGTGCTGGGCATCACGGTGGTCACCGCGGTCGGCCTGCTCTGCTTCGTCCCCGGTACGCCGGGGGACCCGACCGCCACCGTGCGCCGCGAGCTGCGCGCGCTCAAGCGGCCCCAGGTCCTGTTCGCGATCACCGCCGGCATGATCGGCTTCGGCGGCATCTTCGCGATGTACAGCTACGTGGCGCCGCTGGTCACCGACGTCGCGGACCTCGGGCGGTCGGCGATCCCGTGGTTCCTGCTCGCCTTCGGCATCGGCTCGGTCCTCGGCGCCTGGCTCGCCGGCCGGCTGGCCGACTGGGACGTGGAGCGCTCGGTCGTCGGCGGCTTCGTCGCCACCGCCGTCGTGCTGCTGCTGGTCGCGTCGCTGGCCGGCCTCCCGGCGGCGCTCTGGGTGCTCGTCGGGGTCACCGGCGTCCTCGGGTCGGTGCTGGCGATCAACCTGCAGCTGCGGCTGATGCACGCCGCCGGCGACGCCCAGATGCTCGGCGCGGCGCTGAACCACTCGGCGCTCAACGTCGCCAACGGTCTCGGCGCCTGGCTCGGCTCGGTCGTCATCGCGGCCGGCCACGGGTACCGCGCGCCGAGCCTGGTGGGTGCCGGCCTCGCGGTCGCCGGGCTGGTCGTCTTCGTCCTCGGGCTCGCCCAGGCACGTCGCGCGCGCGTGTGAGGGTGCCGGAGTGATGTCTGTCGCGGGTCGCTCCCAAAACGGCTCCGGACCACTAGCCTGGGGCGCGTGGCGGTCGCTCACCTCGTCATCCCGGTCCTCCCCGGCGCGCCTCGCGGCGTCCGGGGCGTGTGGCGTTCCCGGGGTGAAGCATGAGGCTGACCGTAATCGGGGCCTCCGGCTCCTACCCCGGACCTGACTCCCCGGCGAGCTGCTACCTGCTCGAGTCCGAGCACGAGGGCCGGCTGTGGCGCGTGCTCGTCGACATGGGCAGCGGTGCGCTCGGCGTCCTGCACCGCTACATCGACCCGGCGAGTGTCGACGCGGTCCTGCTCTCGCACCTGCACGCCGACCACTGCCTCGACCTCTGCGGGTTCTACGTGCTGCGCCGCTACCACCCGACCGGCGCGCAGCCGAAGATCCCGGTGTGGGGCCCGGTGGACACCGCCCGCCGGATGGCGAAGGCCTACGACCTCGACGAGGACCCGGGCATGAACGAGGAGTTCGACTTCCTGCTCTACCCCGAGGAGACGTTCACCGTCGGGCCGTTCACGGTGACCGCGCGCGAGGTGGCGCACCCGGTGACGGCGTACGGGCTGCGGATCGAGGCCGACGGACGCGCGCTCGCCTACTCCGGGGACACCGGCACCTGCGACGCCCTGGTGGAGACCGCGCGCGACGCCGACCTCTTCCTCTGCGAGGCCTCCTTCATCGAGGGCTCGGACAACCCGCCCGACCTGCACCTGACCGGCGCCGAGGCCGGCCGGATGGCCAGCGCGGCCGCGGCCAGGCGGCTGGTGCTCACCCACGTGCCGCCCTGGTACGACCCGCAGGTCGCCCTCGCCGAGTCGAAGCTCACCTACGACGGCGACGTCGAGCTCGCCGAACCCGGCAAGACGTACCTCATCTAGCCGCTACTCCAAGCCGGCGTCGTGCACGCACAGCGCGATCTGCACCCGGTTCTCGACGTCGAGCTTGGTGAACAGCCGGGAGATGTGCGCCTTCACCGTCGGCACGCTCAGGTAGAGCTCGGCCGCGATCTCGGCGTTGCTCAGTCCGCGGCCGACCGCGACCGCGACCTCGCGCTCCCGCTCGGTCAACCGGTCCAGCCGGGCGAGCGCGGCGGTCGACCGCTCCGGCGCGAGCTGGGTGACCTGCTGGATCAGCGTCGTGGTGACGCTCGGGGAGAGCATCGGCTCGCCCGCGGCCACCCGGTGGATCGCGTCGACGATCGCCGTCGGGGCGGTGTCCTTGAGCAGGAACCCGCTCGCCCCGGCCGCCAGCGCGCGCATCACGTACTCGTCGGCGTCGAACGTGGTCAGGACGATCACCCGCGGCGGGTCGGTGCGCGCGGCGAGCTCCTCGGTGGCCTGGAGGCCGTCCATCACCGGCATCCGGATGTCCATCAGGACGACGTCGGGGGAGTGCTCGTCGATCGCGGCCAGCCCCTCGGCGCCGTTGCCGGCCTGCGCCACCACGTCCAGGGTCGGGGTGCCGCCGAGGATCAGCGCCAGCCCGCTGCGGACCAGCGGGTCGTCGTCGACGATGAGGATCTTGATCACGGTGTCGTCGTTCACGGGGTCGTCGTTCACGGGGTCGTCGGGCTCCACGGCAACCAGCCTCGCAGCACGAACGCGTCCCGGGTGTCCTCCACGACGAGTGTCCCGCCGGCGAGCGCGGCCCGCTCGCGCAGGCCGACCAGGCCGAGCCCGGACCCCGGCGTGGTCGAACGGCTCACGCCGACCGGTTTGGCGTTGCGGACGACCACGGTCGCCCCCGACTCCGGGTCGCCGTCGAGCCGGACCGTCACGTGCGTGCGCGGGGCGTGCTTGCGGGCGTTGGTGAGGCCCTCCTGGACGATCCGGTACAGCGTCCGGCCCACCTGTTCCGCCGGCTGGCGCCCGGCCAGCCCGTCGGCGAGGTCGACGACCATGCCGCCGTCCCGGGACTCCTCCAGCAACCGCGCCAGGTCGTCGAGGGTCGGCTGCGGGCGGTCGCCGGTGCCGGGGGTCCCGCGGTCGTCGGCACGGAGAACGCCGAGCACCTGGCGGAGGTCGGTGAGCGCCTCGTGGGCCTTGGCCTGGATCAGCTCGGCGGTCTCGCGGACCTGCTCGGGCGGCAGGTCGGTCCGGTAGGCGAGCGCGCCGGCGTGCATCGTGACCAGCGAGATCCGGTGCGCGAGCACGTCGTGCATCTCCCGGGCGATCCGCTCCCGCTCGGCCGACCGGGCCTGGTCCATCCGCAGCTCCTGCTCGGCCTCGGCCTGCCGGGCACGCTCCTGCAGCGTCCAGATCAGCTCGCGGCGCGAACCGATGTACATGCCGAACGTCGCGAACGCGACCGCGAGCAGGATCCCGATGAAGATGTTCAGCCAGAACGGGTCGGCACTCGGATCCGGCTGGTAGGCGTAGAAGACCTGGCCGACGACCACGCTGGTCGCCCCGACCGCCAGGATCTGCGGGATCCGCCGCCGCGTCGCCAGCGACACGTACGCCAGCACGCCGGGGCCCGCCGCCGAGGCCGAGAAGAGCCCGATCACGGTGATCGCCATCGCCACCCCGAACGGCCAGCGCCGCCGGAAGAAGACCAGCACGAACGACGCCACGCCCCCGGCCAGGTCCAGCCAGAACAGGCCCGGGTGGTGGTTCCACTGCTGCGGCAGGAGCTCCCACCAGGCCAGGCCGGACACCGCCAGGCACAGGACGGTGCGCCACAGGTGACCCCAGCGGGTCAGCGGCGGGTTGTAGTCCTGCGGGTCGGCGTCGAGCACGCTCCCAGGCTAGGGATCCGGACGGGCGTCGTACCAGCGTCCGGGGTCGTGGCGGGGTCCCGGGTGCCCCCTACTTTGGTCGGGGTCATCCCGAGCCCCCGGGCCGATGTGCGGGGCAGGGGCGTCCGGCAGGCTGGGGTCCATGATCAAGCTCGAGGGAGTCACCAAGCGCTACGGCGAGTTCACCGCCGTCGACGACGTGTCCTTCGTCGCCCAGGCCGGTCGCGTGACCGGGTTCCTGGGACCGAACGGGGCCGGCAAGTCGACGAGCATGCGGATCATGGTGGGGCTGACCCCGCCGGACCGCGGGACCGCCACCATCGGGGGGCACCGGTACGCCGACATCCCCAACCCGGGACGCCACGTCGGCGTCCTGCTCGACGCTTCCGCGCAGCACGCCGGCCGCACCGGCCGCGAGGTGCTCACCCTGACCGCCCTCACCATGGGGCTGGAGGAGAAGCGGGTCGACGAGATGCTCGAGCTCGTCGGGCTCAACGACAAGGAGTCCAAGCGCCGGGTCAAGAACTACTCGCTCGGCATGCGCCAGCGGCTCGGCATCGCGAACGCCCTGATCGGGGACCCGTCGGTGCTGATCCTGGACGAGCCGGCCARCGGCCTGGACCCGGCCGGCATCCACTGGATGCGGAGCCTGCTGCGGCACTACGCCGAGCGCGGCGGCACCGTGCTGCTCTCCTCGCACCTGCTGCACGAGGTCGAGATGATCGCCGACGAGCTGGTGCTCATCGGCAGCGGCCGGATCGTCGCCCAGGGCACCAAGGCGGAGCTGCTCCAGACCGCCGGCACGTTCGTGCGGCCGGAGAGCCCGGAGAAGCTGACCGCGGCGCTGTCCGAGGCCGGCATCAAGGCGATCCCGTCGGGCGACGGCGGGTACCGCGCGGAGGTCGACCCGATCGACATCGGCCGGGTGGCCGCCGCCGCCGGCGTCGTCCTGTCCGAGCTCCGGCCGGCCGACGGGGCCGGCCTGGAGGAGATGTTCCTCGAGCTGACCGCGAGCGACGCCCGCGAGGCCCTTCCCGGAGCGACGCAGCCGGGTGCGACCCAGAACGGAGTCCAGGCATGAGCACCACCACCTACGCCGCGACGCTCGACGTGAGCGCGACGCCGCACGTGCCGATGAGCCGGCTGGTCAAGGTCGAGCTCCGCAAGATGGTCGACACCCGGGCCGGCATGTGGCTGATGATCACGATGGCCGCGGTCACCGTGATCGCGGTGACGATCTTCGGGTTCGCCGCGGGCGACTCGGAGCAGACCTTCCTGAACTTCATGCAGTTCGCCGGTGCTCCCCAGGGGTTCCTGCTCCCCGTGATGGGCATCCTGCTGGTCACCCAGGAGTGGGGCCAGCGGACCGCGATGGTGACCTTCGCGCTGGAGCCGCGCCGCGGCAAGGTGCTCGCCGCGAAGGTGTACGCCGCGCTGCTGATCGGGCTGGCGGCCTTCCTCGTGGCGATCGCCGTGGCGGCGGTGGCGACGGTCGTCTTCGGGCCCTCGGGCGCGCTGACCGACGTCGGCCCGATGGACTTCGTGAAGTTCGGGATCATCCAGGTCGCGGGCATCCTTCAGGGCCTCGCCTTCGGTCTGCTGTTCCTCAACAGTGCCGCCGCGATCGTCCTGTACTTCATCCTGCCGACGGTCTTCTCGATCATCGCGAACGTGTGGAGCTTCCTGGCCGACAAGGCCGCCTGGATCGACTTCGGCACCGCTCAGGGGCCGTTCTTCGACTCCGGGAACCCGACCGGGCAGGAATGGGCGCAGCTCCTGGTCACCGGGACGATCTGGGTCATCATCCCGTTCGTCCTCGGCGCCTGGCGGATGCTCCGCGCCGAGCTCAAGTAGCTCCCGGCCCGAAAGACGCGCCCTCCCTCCCGAGGGCACGGGACGACGGGGTGGTGCCCTCTCGGGTGCCACCCCGTCGCGCCGTCCGGAGCAACATTGCCTAGGCTCGCTGCATGACCCGAGCTGACGGCCGCGCCGACGACGAACTCCGCCCGATCACCTTCACCCGGAACTGGCAGGACCACCCGGCCGGCTCGGTGCTCGTGGAGTTCGGCCGGACCAGGGTGCTGTGCGCCGCGTCCGCGTCGATCGGCGTCCCGCGCTGGCGGAAGGGCTCCGGTCTCGGCTGGGTCACCGCCGAGTACGCGATGCTCCCGTCGGCCACCAACACCCGGTCGGACCGCGAGTCGGTCAAGGGCCGGATCGGTGGCCGCACCCACGAGATCTCCCGGCTGATCGGCCGCTCGCTGCGCGCGGTCGTCGACTACAAGGCGCTCGGCGAGAACACGATCGTGCTCGACTGCGACGTGCTCCAGGCCGACGGCGGCACCCGGACGGCGGCGATCACCGGCGCGTACGTCGCGCTGGCCGACGCGGTCGCCCACCTCAAGGGCGAGGGCGCGCTGGCAGGCGACCCGCTGATCGGCTCGGTGGCGGCGGTCTCGGTCGGCATCATCGACGGCGTCCCGCGGCTCGACCTGCCCTACGAGGAGGACGTCCGGGCGGAGACCGACATGAACGTGGTGATGAACGGCGCCGGCGCGTTCATCGAGGTCCAGGGCACCGCCGAGGGCGCGCCGTTCGTGCGCTCCGAGCTGGACGCGTTGCTCGCGCTCGCCGAGAAGGGCTGCGCGGACCTGACCCGGCTCCAGCAGGAGGCCCTGAGTGCCTGAGGCCCACCCCCGGCGGATCTTCCTCGCGTCCCGCAACGCCAAGAAGATCGCCGAGATGGAGCGGATCCTCGGCGCGACGATGCCGGGGCTGAAGGTGCTCGGGCTCGACGACGTGGCGGCGTACGAGGAGCCGGTGGAGGACCAGCCCGACTTCGCCGGAAACGCGCTGGTGAAGGCGCGCGCCGGCTTGGCCGTGACCGGGCTGCCGTCGCTGGCCGACGACAGCGGGCTCTGCGTCGACGCGCTCAACGGGATGCCGGGTGTGCTCTCGGCGCGCTGGTCCGGACCGCCCAAGGATGACGCCCGCAACAACGCCCTGCTGCTCGCCCAGCTCGAGGACGTCCCCGACGAGCGCCGCGGGGCGGAGTTCCGCTGCGCCGTCGCGCTGGTCGTCCCCGGGCCCGACGGCACCCCGGTCGAGCGCGTCGTCGAGGGCGCCATGCGCGGCCGGGTGATCCGGGAGCTCCGCGGCACCGGCGGCTTCGGCTACGACGTGCTCTTCGTCCCCGACGACCAGGACGGCGACCTCACCTCGGCGGAGATGACCGCCGAGGCCAAGGACGCCATCTCCCACCGCGGCCGCTCGCTGCGGGCGATCGCCCCGGTGGTCGCCGAGATCCTCGGTTGAGTACGCCCGGTGAGATTCGAACTCACACTGTCACCGACCTAAACGGTGTGCCTCTGCCGTTGGGCTACGGGCGCTCAACCGCAAAGTCTAGGGAGTCGTGGGGGGGGGGGGGGGGGGGGGGGGGGGGTGATGGTCAGGCCGTCGCGCTCGCGGAACTTCGCGAGCTTCTCCGGCTTGTCGGGGGAGATGCCGACGACGGTGTACCCGGCCGACTTGAGCGAGGCGATGTTGTCGCTGAAGTCGCAGGCCTGCTTCGTGCAGCCCGGGGTCATCGCGGCCGGGTAGAAGTACACGATCACCTTGCCGCCGCGCAGGTCCGCGAGGTGGACCGAGCCGCCGTCGTCGGTGGGGAGGGTGAAGTCGGGGGCCGGGTCACCGGGGGTCAGTCGCGTCATGGGCGACACGGTAACGTTCTGCCGGTCAGTACCGACTGGAGGAGTGGCTGTGGCCGACAAGAACCTGGGTTCACTCGAGAACGACGTCGAGATCACCCGAGCGCGACTGGCCTCGACGATCGACCAGCTCGCCTACCGGACGAGCCCGAAGACGATCGCGAAGCGTGAGGCCAACCAGTTCAAGGCCTACTTCGTGGACGAGAACGGCCCGCGCACCGAGAACATCGTCAAGGTCGTCGGCGGCGTCGTCGCCGTCATCGTCGCGGCCAAGCTCCTCCGCAAGATCGTCGGCTGACAGGCACGTGAGCAAGCGCACCACCGCGTCCGCGACGGACGCCTCGGGGGACCGCACCCCCATCCGGATGCTGCACGACCGCGTCCTGGTCGCCCTCGACAAGGAGGCCGGGGAGCGGAAGTCGAGCGGCGGCATCCTCATCCCGGCCACCGCCGCGATGGGCGGCAAGCGGTTGGCCTGGTGCCGGGTCGTCGGGATCGGGTCCCTGGTGCGCTCGGTCCAGGTCGACGACCGGGTCCTCTTCGACCCCGAGGAGAAGGCCGAGGTCGAGGTCAACGGCGAGCTCTACATCGTGCTGCGCGAGCGTGACATCCACGCGGTCGCGGCCGACCGTCTCGGCGACAGCCCGACCGGGCTCTACCTCTAGGACGATCAGGCCGGCGCGGCCAGCCGGCCGGTCTCCAGCGCGGCGGCCACCTTCGCGGCCGGACCGGCCACGAAGACGAGCTCGGTGTTGTGCAACCGCCCGACCCGGCCGACCTTCTTGCCGTCGCCGTTGAAGATGCCGATCCGGGCGCCGACGTACCGGCGCGACTCGAAGCCCAGCACGCCGACCTCCTCGTGGCCGGCGTCGCGCAGCCACCCGGTCATCTGCTCGGCGGTCACCCACGACTCGTCGTTGTAGGAGACGACCACGACCTCGGCGTCGACCGAGGAGATCAGCTGCTCCAGCGCCAGCGGCATCTCCCGCTTCCGGTTGAAGACGCTCTTGGTGCCGTCGTCGCGCGCGTCCACCCGCTTGCAGGCGATCCCGTAGTGCTCGGGGGCGTCCCAGCGGACCAGGGTCTCCCAGACGTGGTAGTTCGTGAAGTAGCGGTGCTGGTTGTACGGCGGGTCCAGGTATGCCAGGTCGACCCGCGGCACCGCCGTCGCCGTCGCCAGCGCGTCGCCGTGGACGGTCCGCCCGGCGCCGGGGAGCAGGTCCGGGCGGCGCAGGCTCAGCGCGTCGTACGAGCGCGGCGACCAGGACTTCAGGTAGGCCATCTGCAGGCCGGTGGTCGAGTCCACCCGGTCGGCCGCGTCCAGGAGCGCGGTGAGCAGGACCGGGCGGAGCGGGCTGGTCGGGTACCGCTCCTCGATCGCGTCCCGGATCGCGTCGATCCGCATCCCGTTGTGCGGCTGGAAGTACCGGGACCGCTCGCAGAAGGTCTCGGTGACGTACCCCCGCACTCCGGGGACGGCGGCCAGCGCGGCCAGCGCGTCGTCGAGCTCGGCGAGGTCCACCCGGGCGGCGTCGGTGGCGACGTAGCAGTCGCTGAACACCGCCGAGTACGACGCCACGTCGGCCGCCGTGACGTGCAGCCCGCGGCGCTTGAGCTCCTGGGCGACCCGGGTGGTGCCGGTGAAGAGGTCCAGCGCCGTCCGGGCGCCGACCGCCTCGGCGATGTCGCCGAGGACGCCGACGAGGAGCCGCTTCGAGCCCAGGTACTTGATCACGACGCCACCACCCGCCGCACGGCCGTCCCCGGGAGTGTCACCCGGAAGACCGAGCCCTCGCCGTACACCGACTGCGCCTCGATCTCGCCCGCGTGCTTGTCGGTGATCGCCTTCGCGATCGAGAGGCCGAGGCCGCTTCCGGGCACCGCGTACGCGTGCGCGTCGTCGGTCCGGAAGAAGCGGGTGAACAGCTGCGCGCCCGCCTCGGCGGGGATGCCGATCCCGGTGTCCTGCACCTCGATCACCGGGCCGCGGTGCTCGTCCGCCGCGAGCAGCCGGACCACGATCCGGCCGCCGTCGGGGGTGAACTTGACGGCGTTCGTGGCCAGGTTGATGACGAGCCGCTCGAGCTCGCCGGCGTGCCCGACGATCACCACGGGCTCGTCCGGCAGCTCGACGTCGAAGGCCAGCTCGCGGCGCAGCAGGGTCGGGCGGACCACTTCCATCGCGCGGGTGATCACCTCGGTCAGGTCCACCTCGCCCGTGCTGCGGCGCTGGTCGACGTTCTCCAGGCTGGACAGGGTGAGCAGGTCGTCGATCAGGGTGAGCAGCCGCCGGCTGTTCTGGTCGATCCGGGCCATCGCGTCCACCTGGGCCGGCATCGGCTCGCCGTACACGCCGTCGAGGAGGAGCTCGAGGTAGCCGACGATGTTGGTGATCGGTGTGCGCAGCTCGTGGCTGACCGAGGAGATGAAGGCGTCCTTGACCTGGTCCACCTCGATGAGGCGGGCGACCGCGCGGCGCTCGGTCTTCAGCGCCTTCTCCAGGGCCTCCTGGGCCTCGATCCGGTCGGTGATGTCGTCGCCGGTGGCGACGTAGCCGACGAACCGGCCGAGGTCGTCGGTGATCGGGCTGAGGATCGTCGACAGCGTCCGCGCGATGCCGTCCTTGCGCACGAACTGCCAGTCCGTCGCGGTGCCCGGCGGCAGCTGCCCGGCGGCGCGGACGACCGACACGTACGTCGGGTCGACGCCGAGGATCCTGGCCTGCCGGGCGAGCTCGGCGTCGGTGTGGAACATCCGGGTGGACTGCCCGTACACCTCCTCGGGCGTGTACCCCAGGATCGATTCGGCGGCCGGGCTGAACAGGTTGATCCGGCCCAGGTCGTCGGTGCCGATGATCGCGATGCCGCGGGCGCTCTGCACCAGGCGTTCGCTGCGGGCGCGCTCGCGCATCGCCTGGTCGGCGCTGCGCCGCTGCATCGCCACCGCCATCGCGAACGGGATCGTGACCATCGCGCAGGCGAGCAGGAAGGCCTGCTGGGGCAGGTGCTGGAACTCGGGGTCCAGCCGCATCAGGTAGGGGTCGGAGAACGGCCCGACGCCCTCCTTGCTCAGCGTGCTGGAGATGACTGCGACCGTCACCAGCTGGTACATCGCCTCGCGCATCGGTGCCCGGAACGCGACCCAGCCCAGCGGGGGGATCACCAGGAACACCAGGCTCGGCACCTGGGTCGTGGTGAACGCCAGGACCGTGACCGTGATCGTCGTGGTCCAGGCGAGGATCCGCTCGGTGGTGCCGTACCCCACCTGGGGGCCGATCGGCCGGCGGAAGAGCCCGAGCAGGATCAGCTCGCTCGCCAGGTGGGTGGTGAACGCCGCGATCGCCACCTCCCAGCCGACGCCGAAGCCGGCCAGCGCCGCGGTGACGCCGAAGACGACGGCACCGGTGAGCGCGGCGAGGACGCAGGCCAGCAGGTAGTGGCCGAAGTCGTCGGTGTCGAGCAGGCGCTGCCGCCGGGCCTTCCGGGCCGACAGCAGGTGGCGGGCGACCAGCGCCTCCAGCGTGATGCCGAGGCCGTAGCCGGCGGCCACCTCGACCGGGTAGGCGGCGATCGCGAAGGTGGCGAAGGCCAGCGCCGGCAGCAGCGCGGCGACGTACGGGACCCAGCGTCGCGGGGTGATCAGCAGGGCGCCGGAGGAGAGGCCGACCGGCCACATGTAGCCGATGTGGCTGCCGGCCGGCGCGGTCGCCGCGGAGGCCAGCCCGAGGGTGAACACGAGGACCAGGACCAGGGCCAGGCGCAACGCCTGAAGTCTGCCCATGCCGCCTCCGTGTGTGGTGTCCGCGCACTCTAACTGCGCGGACCGGGCCGTTCGGGCCGACAGGCCGGGACGTGCAGCGGTCCCGGAAGCCGCGGGTTCGCTGGCCCGATCATCCCATCGGCACGGGGGTTCCGCTGCCGATCCGCGAGACGTGCCGGGCGGTCCGTCTAGGAGCCGTCGGCGATCCGGAGGAGCCCGCCGACCGTCCCCACGTACGCCGCTCCGTCGGGTCCGAGCGTCACCGGCGCGTAGTTGTTGTTGAAGAAGATCCCGCTGCCGGTGAGCCGGGAGAAGACCTGCTTGCCGGTGCGCAGGTCGAACGCGGTGAAGTACCAGCTGTCGGGGGCGAGGGTCCCGGTCACCGGGAGCACCTTCCAGGCCAGCTCGGCCGCGGTCGGGTGGGTGTAGGCGTAGAGCAGGCCGGTGCCGAGGCTCGCCTTCGCCACCACGGTCGGGATCCGCGCGGTCCGGTTCTCCCAGGCGGTCCGGCAGCCGCCGTGGCGGTAGTCGACCTTGATCCGCGCGACGCCGGGCTCGGTGTCGGGGATCCGGCCCAGGCCGTTCTGGAGCGGGCCGAGGTAGCCGTAGTTGTTCTCGGCGATCAGCCCGCCGGGCACCGAGACCAGGCTGTTCTCGTCGGAGCCCCGGCCGGACGC
This sequence comes from Marmoricola sp. RAF53, assembly GCF_052114005.1. NCBI lineage: Bacteria > Bacillati > Actinomycetota > Actinomycetes > Propionibacteriales > Nocardioidaceae > Marmoricola > Marmoricola sp. RAF53. Next base: position 56,309 of record NZ_JBFRDX010000026.1, read on the forward strand.
GAAGACCGGCCGGCGGCACAGCGCCCGGCCGGGGCCGGCCTTGCCGCGCTTGAAGACCACCACGTGCATCCGCGGCTCGGCGTTGTCGGTGATCGCGACCCAGCCGCCGCCGGGGGACTTCGCGGAGCCGATCAGCGTGGGTGTGGTGCCGGTGCCGCGGCTCACCTGGCCGGGCTTGACCCGGGTGCCGCGGTCGTAGGCCTTGCGCCAGGTGATCGCGGGCCGGTCGCGGCGGGCGTCGTACCGGTAGAGCGCGTGCGTGGAGGCGATGAAGACGCCGCCGGACTCGTCCATCGCGAAGCTGTTCGCGATCGTCTCGCCGGCGGGCAGCTTCTGCGCGCGGACCTGGCCGCTCCGGGTCACCAGGCCGACGACGCCGCTCTGGGTGACGAACCAGATCCGCCCGGCCCAGTCCGGGAGCGCCGACTGGATCCCGGAGCCGCGGGTCGCTGCGCTGAGGTCGACGTCACGCACCTTGGTCAGGGTGTCGCCGGTGACTTCGATCGTCACCAGGTGGCCGGTCGAGGTGGAGACCACGGCCCGGTCCTGGTGGTCGAGGTAGAAGTAGCCGCCGCCGGAGAAGTCGGTGAAGGAGACCTTGCCCTTGCGCGGCGGGAGCTCGAACTTCGCGATGGTGGCGAGCGACTTCGGGTCCAGCAGCCGCAGCGTCACCGCGCCGGGGGTGACGCAGACGGTGACGATCCGGCCGCGGCGGTCGAAGGTCACCGAGCCGCAGAGCCCGACGTACAGGGTGCTGGTGACCTTCAGGTCGCGGCCCAGCGGCCCGCGCCGGTTGTAGGCGTCGGTCTGGTAGGCGTCGTCGTGGATGTTGCTGCCGCCGTTGCGCGCCATGAACGGGTGCTGCGGGATCCGCTGCGCGGGGTAGGGCCGGGCCACGGCCGGGGTGCCGGTGAAGTCGTCGAGCAGCAGGTCGCGGGCGTCCGGCGGGATCGGGACCGCCGGCGTCGAGGCGACGGCCGGTCCGAGGGCGGCCGCGGCGAGCGCGAGCGCCGCGGCCGCGGCGGACAGGGCGGTGACCAGGCGACGGTTCATGAGCCGGGATAGTAGACCAGGTTGGTCGACTTCGGCGGTTTCCTGCGAAGCAGACGTGGGCGGCCCCCAGGAGGGAAGGGGCCGCCCACGGTGCCTCGTGGAGCGTCAGTCCAGGGCGCCGCGGCGCCGGGAGCCGAGCACGACCACGGCGCCGAGGAGGAGCGACGCGATGCCGGCCGGGGCCATCCAGCCCGGGACCTCGTTGCCGGTGTTCGGCAGGACCGTCGCGGCCGCGGGCGCTGCCGCCTGGCCGCCCTCGTTCGTGGCGGTCTCCGGGGAGGCCACGGCCACCGGGCCCTCGGTCGTGCCACCCTCGGTCGTGCCGCCCTCGTCGGTCGGAGTCTGGGTGCCGCCGCCGTCGGTCGTCGGCGGGACCAGGACCGGGGGCTCGGTGCACGGCTGGGTCGGCGGGAGCTCGGGGGTGACCAGCACGGCCGGGTCGGTGTACTCCGCGGAGATCAGCAGGTGCTGCGCGGCCTGGTCGACCACCTCGACGGCGTCGCCGACGGTCTCCCACCCGTCGCCTGCCGGCGCGGTGGCGGACGGCTCGGGAGCGGTCTCGCGGTCGGTGCGGCTGCGCTCCCCGCCGGTCGCCTCGTAGCCGTCGGGCGCGGTGGCGCCCCAGGCGGTGTCGTCCGGGTCCAGGTCGTGGTGGGTGCTCTGCAGCGACCAGCCGGTGCCGGCGGGCGCGTCGGTGCCGTCGACGGTCTCGGTCTCGGTGGTGTCGGCGCCGGGGCGCGAGTCCTGCGGGCCGGTCCAGTCGCCGCCCGGCGCGGTCGTGGCCCACGCCGACTCGGTGTGCGACGCCTGGGGCACCGCGGGGACGGCGGGCGTGCCGGGGATCGCCGGGGTGCCCGGGACGGCGGGCTTCGCGGGGACGTCGACGACCCAGTCCTGACGGGTGACGGCGTCGGTGACGACGCGGTCCCGGGTGTTGCCGGTCTTGTCCCAGCCCTGGGTCTTCCAGTCCGGGTCCTCCCAGCGGAGCTTCCCGTTGGACTGCTGGACGAACTCGGCCTCGAAGACCGTCACCGCCGGTGTGAGCACGGTGGTCACCCAGTGGCCGACCTCCGGCTGGGCCGGGGTTCCGGGGACCGCGGGGGTGCCGGGGACGGCGGGGATCGCGGGGACGGCGGCCCGGTCGATCACCGTGCGGGTGAAGAGGTACTCGGTGAGGCCGGGGACGACCCGCGACCAGGTGGTCGAGGTGAGGACCCGGGCGAACTCCAGCTCGGTGCTGGTGACGTCGCGGGCCCAGGTCCACTCCAGGTGCGTGACCGCCGGGACGTCGAGGTACTGGGCGGGGTGGAGGACCGGGTCGGTCCACACCGCGGGGACGCCCGGCTGACCGCAGGGGCGGTCGCCGAGCCCGTCGGCGTGCGCCGGCGCGGCGAGCGAGAGCGCCGAGGCGACGGCGACGGCGGCGAGACCGCCGGTGAGGAAGCGCGGAGCAGACATGGTTCGGGGCCCTCTTTCGTGGTTGACCGTGACGTCCGGGTCAACGAGGCCTCGACATCGGGCGTTACGCCCTAAAGCGGACTATCCGCCCTGATAGGGATATTCGGGACGTAGGTCCCGGGGTCGCCGACCGGCCCTGGGAGCGGGCCCGGGAACGCGGAAGCCCCCGGGTGGACCCGGGGGCTTCTCGCGGAACGTCTCAGGCGAGCTCTCAGGCGAAGGCGACCGTACGCCGGCGCGCGGTGCTGACCACGGCGATGCCGGCGAGCATCACAGCGATGCCGGCCGGGAGCAGCCAGACCGGAAGGTCTGCCGTGCTGCCGATCGAGGCGGCGGCGTCGCCGGTGTCCTGCTTGACCGGGGCGACCGTCGCCGACGAGCTCGAGGCGCGGCTGCTGTTGTCGGCTGCCTGGGTCGACGGCATCGCGAACACGAAGACGGCCAGCGAGGCCACGATGAGGAAGCCGCTGACGATGAAACGAGGACCGGACATTGGTCGCCTCCTTCGCAGATCGGATCCGGAACGACGGAGTGTCGGAGCCGGGTACGGGGTGATCAACGACTCACCCGCGACGGGGCTATGGGGAGGAACCAGGATGTTTCGCCTAACCGGGATGACATTCCTGTTAACGCATGCCGCACTTGTCGCAGATCGGCGGTCTGCCACATTCGGACGGTGTGTCCGCCACGGTGTCGCGTGGAGGTGGTCCCGGGTTCATCCGTGGGTCACCGGAATTGCGAAGGCCACCCCTCGTGGAGGAGTGGCCTTGGCGGTGCTGGTGCGGTGGTGGTGCGCCATCAGGGACTCGAACCCCGAACCCGCTGATTAAGAGTCAGCTGCTCTGCCAATTGAGCTAATGGCGCGTGAAGCGAGTGGAACGATAGCAGCCGTCCGGGCCGGAGAAGAAATCGGATCCGCCCGTTGTGTCCGTCCTCACCGCCCGTGTTAGCCGAGGTCGAGGACCGCCTGCGCGGCGTTGTGCCCGCCGAGGCCGCTGACGGCCCCGCCCCGACGTGCTCCGGAGCCGCAGAGCAGCACCGAGCCGATGTCGGTCGCGACGCCCCACTGCTGTTGCGGCGTGGTCAGCGCCTCCCGGTTCGAGGCCCACGGCCAGGCCAGGTCGCCGTGGAAGATGTGCCCGCCCGGCATCGCCAGGTCGTCCTCGACCTCCTGCGGGGTCTTCGCCTCCACGCAGAGGTGGCCGTCCGGGGTGCTCATCACGCAGGAGAGCAGCGGCTCGGTCAGGTGCTCGTCGATGGTCTCGATCGCGCGGCGCACCGCCTCGAGCTTCGCGTCCGGGTCGGTGGCGAACAGCGCCTCGGGCATGTGCAGTCCGAAGTAGGTCAGCGTGTGCGCGCCGGCGCCGGCCAGCTCGCCGAGGATCGAGGGGTCGGTGAGCGAGTGGCAGTAGAGCTCGCCCGGCGGGCGGGTCGGGATCCGGCCACCGGCCGCCTCGGCGTACGACGTCTGCAGCTCGTCGTACCCCTCGGCGACGTGGAAGGTGCCGGCGAAGGCGGTGCGGGGGTCCTCGCCGGAGCGGAGCCCGGGCAGCCGGGAGAGCAGGAAGTTGATCTTCAGCTGGGCGCCCGACGGCTTGGTGGCCGGGTCCGCCTGCGCCCCGAGCAGGATGTCGAGGACCCACGGCGCGACGTTGCCGAGGACGAACCGGGCCCGCACCGCGTGGTGCCGGGAGCCGTCGTGCCAGGTGACCTCGGCGCCGTCGTCGTCGGCGTCGATCCGGGAGACGCCCGACGAGGTGAGGATCTCGGCGCCCGCGGTCGTGGCTGCGCGGGCGAGCGCGTCGCTGACCGCGCCCATGCCGCGGACCGGGACCTTCCACTCTCCCGTGCCGTTGCCGATCAGGTGGTAGAGGAAGCAGCGGTTCTGGGCCAGGGAGGGGTCGTGCAGGTCGGCGAAGGTGCCGATCAGGCCGTCGGTGGCGACGACGCCGCGGACCAGGTCGTCGGTGAACCGCTTCTCGATCGTCTCGCCGAGGGGGTGCTCGACGAGGTCGGCCCAGGTGCCGGGGTCGATGCCGGCGGCCATCTCGCGGGCGGGGACGAGGCGCTCGGTGAGGGTGGGCGCGACCCGCGTCGCGACACCGGCGACGTCGGCGTAGAACTGTCGCCAGGCGTCGTACTCGCGGTCGTCGCCGGTCAGCCGCCGGAACGACTCGCGGGTCGCCGGTCCCTCGTCGTGCTCGACCAGCAGGCCGACCGGGCGGCCGTCGCGCACCGTGGGGGAGTAGGACGCGACCGACCGGGATCGCAGCTCGACGTCGAGGTCGAGGTCGCCGACGATGCTCTCCGGCAGCAGCGAGACCAGGTAGGAGTACCGCGACAGCCGCGCGCCGAGGCCGGGGAACGCGGTCGCGCTGACGGCGGCGCCGCCGACCCGGTCGAGCCGTTCGAGGACCAGGACGGAGAGGCCGGCGCGGGCGAGGTAGGCCGCGGCGGTGAGCCCGTTGTGGCCCCCGCCCACGACCGCCACGTCGTAGCTCTGCTGGCGTGCACTCATCTGAGCACCGTAGTCGGCGGGCACGTGGTGCGCGTCACCCGGACATAACCGTCCCGGCCGCTGCCTCGTTGACGGGTTCTCCGCACACGCACCCGGGAGGCGGGATGTTCTTCCTTCGACGGCCACGGCCCAGGCCGCTGAGCTCGTACGTCGTCCGCGTGCTCGTCCCGCGCACGGTGCTGTTCTCGACGGTGGCCGGTGCCCTGCTCGTCGGGCAGGTGATGGCGGTCGACCCGCTGGCCGCGCCGGCCGACAGCGAGCCGGTCCGGGTGCCCTCGTGGACCGCAGGGGACGCGGCCGCGCACCCGGGGTGCGTGGCGTCGCGCGACTGGCCGGAGGGGCGGCCGGCGGATGCCGTGGTGGTGCACTCGTTCCGCGACGGCGTCCGCGAGCGGATGGACTTCGACGTGGCCTGGGCGCGCAACCACGACGCGTCCGAGTCCGACGACGTCTGGGTGGTCGGCGTCTGCCCCTGAGCGGCCCTCCGGGTTCCCGCCGCCAGGGGTCTTGAAAAAAGTTCAATCTTAAACTAACGTCGAGGTCATGCCAGCAGTGACCGTGGACGACCTGACCGTGCTGCACCGCCTGCCCGTCCCGGGCCTCGGTGACACGGTCCGCCCTGTCAAGCAGGTCATCGACGCCCCCTCGGGCTACGAGGGTGAGGGGTTCCCGGTACGCCGGGCCTTCGCCGGTGTCGACCTGCGTGACCTCGACCCCTTCATCCACATGGATCAGATGGGCGAGGTCGAGTACGCGCCGGGAGAGCCGAAGGGCACTCCCTGGCACCCGCACCGCGGCTTCGAGACCGTCACCTACATCATCGACGGCGTCTTCGACCACCACGACAGCCACGGCGGTGGCGGCACCATCACCAACGGGGACACCCAGTGGATGACCGCCGGCTCCGGCCTGCTCCACATCGAGGCCCCGCCGGAGTGGCTCGTCCAGTCCGGCGGCCTCTTCCACGGCATCCAGCTCTGGGTGAACCTGCCCAAGGACGCCAAGTGGAACGCCCCGCACTACCAGGACATCCGGTCGGCGCAGGTCGGCCTGGCCACCTCGGCCGACGCCGGCGCGCTCGTCCGGGTGATCGCCGGCAACGTCGGCGAGGCCACCGGTCCCGGGTCGACGTACACGCCGATGACGATGGTGCACGCCACCGTCGAACCCGGCGCCCGGCTGGACCTGCCCTGGGACAACACCTACAACGCGCTCGTCTACGTGCTGTCCGGGCACGGCTCGGTCGGCCTGGAGCAGAAGCCGTTGCGGATGGGCAACCTGGCCGTCCTCGGCGCCGGCGACTTCGTCACCGTCGAGGGGGCCAAGAGTCAGGACAGCCGGACCCCCGCCTTCGACGTGCTGGTCATCGGCGGCCGCCCGATCCGCGAGCCGGTCGCCTGGGCCGGTCCGTTCGTGATGAACACCAAGGCCGAGGTGATGCAGGCCTACGAGGACTTCCAGAAGGGCCGGCTCGGCACCATCCCGAGCGTCCACGGCGCGCCGACGACGCTCCAGGAGGGCTGACCTCCGGGAGCGCCGCGGGGCGCGACGTGCTGGCGCGGTCTCAGTGCGGGAAGAGCGGCGCGACGGTCAACGTGAACGACCAGCGCGGGTCGACGAACCTGTTCTGGTGCACGAACCGGTGCGCCATCGTGAGCGCCTCCAGGCCGTTCGGGAACGGCCCGCTGTAGGTGATCTCGCCGGTTCCGATGTCCCGGGTGATCACGATGTGCGGGTAGGTCGCGACCTCCGCCTCTGCCTCCTGGGTCGCCCGGTGCAGCAGCAGCTCCGCCGCTCCCGGGCTCATCGCGGCCAGGTCCTCGACCGGGTAGGCACCCGGCGGCGGCGGGGCCTCGTCGCCCGCGGAGCGGTGGCCGGGTGCGTGGGCGCCGTACTCGTGGAAGCCGGGCGGGCACGAGCAGTCCCGGGAGGTGATGGGCTCGGTCGGCAGGTGACGGCCGGGCAGGCCGGTCCCGCGCTTGACGGCGCGGCCGGGGCGCCGGTGGCGCGGAGGCGGGCGGTCGGTCTCGTTGCTGGGCAAGGGCGGACTCCTGGGAGGGGAGGGGTGTCTCGCCACCAAGACCGCGTTGCCCGCCGTACGTGACGCCGTCCCCGCTATGACCTGGCTCACATCCGGGACTGACCGACGGCGTCGGGATCCGGAAACGACGAAGGCCCCTCCGTGTCGGAGGAGCCTTCACCAGGGTGAGTAACGGGACTCGAACCCGCGACATCCGCCACCACAAGGCGGCGCTCTACCAGCTGAGCTATACCCACCATCACCCACGCCTGGGGCGTGAGCAGGGATGAGTGTACCGAAGGTTGGCGGGTGCTCCGAATCGGGTCCGGAGACCCGGTCCTCAGGCCTCCTCGGGCACCGTCGCGCCGGTGAGCGCGCCCTGGTGCAGGGCGGCGATCCGGCGGGCCTCGTCGCCGTCCGGGCCGGGGGCGGGCACGAAGACGGCCTCGCGGTAGAAGCGCAGCTCCTCGATGCTCTCCTGGATGTCGGCGAGCGCGCGGTGACCGCCCGACTTCGCCGGCGCGTTGTAGTAGGTGCGCGGGTACCAGCGCCGGCTGAGCTCCTTGATCGAGGAGACGTCGACGATCCGGTAGTGCAGGAACGCCTCCAGCTCGGGCATGTCCCGGGCCAGGAAGGACCGGTCGGTGGCGACCGTGTTGCCGGCCAGCGGCGGGCGGCTGCCGTCGGGGCAGTGCTCCTTGATGTAGGCGAGCACCCGCGCCTGGGCGTCCTCCATCGTCGTGCCCGCGTCGAGCTCCTCGAGCAGCCCGGACCTGATGTGCATCTCGCGGACGAACGGGACCATCTGCTCCAGCGCCTCGGCCGGCGGCTTGATCACCACGTCGATCCCGTCGCCGAGCACGTTCAGCTCGAAGTCGGTCACCAGGGCCGCCACCTCGATCAGCGCGTCCGCGCCCAGGTCGAGGCCGGTCATCTCACAGTCGATCCACACGAGTCGGTCGTTCACGATCCGGAGCCTACTCAGGTCGGTCTCAGGGGGAGCCTGCGGAGATCTCAGGAGGGATCTCTAGGGTGGCAGCATGTTGCGCTGGTCCGGGCTTCTCGCGCGCCTCGTCGTGGGCGGCGTCTGGCTGTACGCCGGCCTGCTCAAGGTGGGCGACCCGGCGTCCAGCGTCACCGCGGTCCGCTCCTACCAGCTGCTTCCGATCGGGATGACCGAGCCGGTCGGCAACCTGCTGCCGATGCTCGAGGTCGTCGTCGGCGCCTGTCTGCTGCTCGGCCTGCTGACCCGGTACACGGGAGCTGTCTCGGCCGTGCTGCAGCTCGCCTTCATCATCGGGATCGCGTCGGTGTGGAGCCGGGGCATCGCGATCAACTGCGGCTGCTTCGGTGACGGCGGCTACGACCCCGACGCGTTCTCGAAGTACCCCTGGGAGATCGCCCGCGACACCGGGCTGCTCCTGCTGTCCCTGTTCCTGGTGTGGCGGCCGCGGACCCCGCTGGCCGTCGACAACCTGCTGTTCCCCGAGCCCGAGGAGTCGACCCTTGTCGAAGCAGAATCGTGACCAGAGCCGCGCCGAGCGGGCGGCCGCGGTGCGCGCGGAGCAGGCTCGCGGCGAGCGCAACCGCCGGCTCGCGATCGTCGTCGGAATCCTGGTCGTCCTCGGCGCGATCGTCGCCGGCGGCGCCTGGTACGCCTCCGGCGGCAAGAAGGATTCCTCCGCGACCACCAGCGCGACGGTCGCCGCGGGCGACGGCTCGGTCGTCGTCGGCGACGACAGCGCCCCGGTGAAGGTGCTGATCTACGAAGACTTCCAGTGTCCCTACTGCCGCCAGCTGGAGCAGCAGACCCGGGACTTCCTCAGCGAGAACGCGGCCGACGGGAAGGTCCAGGTCGAGTACCGGCCGATCCACCTGCTCACCGACCTGCCCTACTCGGCCAAGGCGCTGAACGCGTTCGCCGCGGTGCTCGCCCACGGGACGCCCGAGGAAGCCCTCAAGCTGCACAACATCCTCTACGACAACCAGCCCTACGAGTCGGACTCGGCGAGCGTCACCGACGCCGACATCGCCGACATGGTCGCGCAGTCGGGGGCGAAGGGGCCGGAGATCGACGCAGCCCTGAAGACCACCGACACCGCGTTCTTCGCGGCCGCGGACCAGGCGATGCAGGAGGCGCAGGTCCAAGGCACCCCGACGGTGCTGGTCGACGGCAAGCAGCTCACCGGCACGAGCGTGCCGGACCTGGTCAGCCAGATCGAGACCGCGGTCACCAACGCCGGTTGAGGAAGGCGCTCCGCGCCTGTCTCGACACCGCCGCTCCCTGGCACCATGGCGTCATGACCGACCTGAGCGCCTTCATCGCCGGCCTCCCGAAGGCCGAGCTGCACGTCCACCACGTCGGATCGGCGTCGCCGCGCACGGTCGCGGCCCTCGCCGAGCGCCACCCCGGGACGGTGCCGAGCGATCCGGACGCGCTCGCCGAATTCTTCGCCTTCCGCGACTTCGCGCACTTCATCGAGGTCTACCTGGCGGTGGTGGACCTGATCCGCACCCCGGAGGACATCCACCTGCTCACCTACGAGGTCGCCCGGGAGATGGCCGAGGGGCAGAACCTGAGGTACGCCGAGCTCACCTGCACGCCGTACACGTCGGTGCTCGCGGGGATCCCGATCGAGGCCTACGGCGAGGCCATCGAGGACGCCCGCCTCGCCGCCGAGCGCGACTTCGGCCTGCGGCTGCAGTGGATCTACGACATCCCGGGGGAGTTCGGGGTCCCGGCGGCCGACGCCACGCTCGGCTACGTGCTGAACCACCCGACCGACGGGCTGGTGGCGTTCGGGCTCGGCGGGCCCGAGGTCGGCGTACCGCGGCCGCAGTTCGAGCCGCACTTCGCGGCGGCGCGGGCCGCCGGGCTCCACAGCGTCCCGCACGCCGGGGAGACCACCGGGCCGGAGACGATCTGGGACGCGCTGAACCTGCTCGGGGCCGAGAGGATCGGCCACGGCACCTCCGCGGCGCAGGACCCGGAGCTGCTGGCACACCTGGCGGCGACCGGCGTCCCGCTCGAGGTGTGCCCGTCCTCGAACATCGCCACCCGGGCGGTGGCCACCCTCGCCGAGCACCCGATCACCGCGTTCCGCGACGCCGGGGTGGTGGTCACCGTGAACAGCGACGACCCGCCGATGTTCTCGACGACGCTCAACCGCGAGTACGAGATCGCCGCCGAGCTGCTCGGCCTGGACGAGGACGGGATCCGGGACCTGGCCAAGGCAGCGGTCCGGGCTGCCTTCGTCGACGACGCCTTCAAGGACGGGCTCTGCGCCGAGATCGACGCCTACCGGCCGTAGGCCGGGACCGGACGTAGTAGGGCCAGCGGTCTCATACTCCGCTGGCCCACCCTCTTTCTACGCGAGGGACGGACCCAGGTTCGACGCGACACGCGTACGCCGTGGTGCGGATCACCGGGTCCCGGGTGAATTGCGGCGGAACGGATCGGTCCGGCCGGGACGAGGGACGCGCCGTCTCGGCTCTTGGGGGCAGGAGACGAGACGGCGCGTACGGGGGACATCGTGCCGAGACGATCGGGCAGGTGTCTGTAGTTCTTTGACGCCACCCGGGAGGAGCCGTTCGGCCCTGCCGCCGTGGACGCGGAACCGCCCGTCTCGTCGCGTGCGGAACGGCGAGACGGGCGGCTTGGGAGGGATCGACGTCGGGGGAGCGACGCCCCGTTTCCGGTGGTCCGCTCTTACCCGGGGACGTTTCGGATCAAACCTGGGTGCCCCTGAAGTACTTCGGTTGAGGGGTGACAGATCTACTTCGGTTGATCCGTGACACTCGTTTGCACTCTAGGACGTCGCTGGGGCGCCTGGGATCGCTTGACCCTCACCTCCCCAGGGTTGGTTCGCTTCTCGGTGCGCAGCAGCTTGTCG
>NZ_JBFRDX010000027.1:0-48312 GCF_052114005.1 Marmoricola sp. RAF53
CCTGCGCGAGGTGCGCGGCCGCCTCGGACGGCGCGCCGAGAGCGGCCGCCCGGTCGGCCGCGCGCTCCAGGTGGTCCGACGCGGCGCGGGTCAGCTCGCCGACGTCGGGGTCGGCGGGGACCGCGTCGATCGCGTCCAGGTAGTGCTGCGCGATGATCGGCGCGAGCTCGACCGAGGCGTCGCCGGACTCCAGCTCGGACTCCAGCGCCCGCGCCACCCGCAGGTGCGTCGACTTCCGGTCCCGGCGCGACAGCATCCCGTAGGCGACCTGGCGGACCGCGCCCTGGACGAACCGGTAGTCGCCGAAGTCCGCGCTGAGCCGGTCGCTCTCGCGGCGGATCACCTCGCGGCGGACCAGGCCCGCGATCGCGCCGTCCAGGTCCGGTACGTCGTCGCACAGGGCGGCGATCCCCGGAGCCGTGAACACCAGGCCGAGCACGCTGGCCCGGTCCACGACCCGGCGCTCGCCCGCCGGCAGCGTGTCCAGCCGCGCGGCGATGAGCGCCTGCAGGCTGGCCGGCGCGGTCAGTGCGCCGAGGTCGACCGCGTCCGGGTCGGCCAGCACGTAGTGCCCGTCGCGGGCGACGACCAGCTCCTGGTCGACCAGCGAGCGGACCGTCTCGATCGCGAAGAGCGGGATGCCCTCGGCGCGGGCGACGAGCTCTTCCCGGATCGCCGCCGGCACGCCGGCGACCAGGCCGTCCAGCAGGCTGGTCATCTCCGCGGTCGACAGCGGCTCGAGGTGGACCACGGTGACGCGGCGGTTGCCGACCAGCTCCGGGTGCTCGGTCAGCAGCTCCGGCCGGGCGAGGACGAGCACGAAGAGCGGGTAGTCCGCGGCGGCGAGGAGGTGCTCGAGGAAGGCCAGCAGTCCCTCGTCGGCGTACTGGGCGTCGTCGACGACGAGCACGACCGGCTGCACCACGTCGGACTGCCAGAGGCCGACGTACTTGAAGAACGCGGTCCAGGCGACGTACAGGTCCTCGCGCGGGAACGAGCCGCCCGACTCCAGGCCGAGCAGCGCGGCGATCCGCGGTTGCAGCCAGCCGCGCTCGGTCTCGTCGGGCACCAGGTCGGTGAGCGCGCGCTGCAGGGTCTGCCGGTTGCCGACGTCGTCGCCCTCGGCCCCGGTGCCGGCGATGATCGCGAGCCGGGCGCGCACGGCCTCGGCCAGGGCGTAGTAGGCGACGCCCTCGCCGTAGGACAGGCAGCGGCCGCGGTGCCAGAGCACGCTCGACTGGAACCCGTCGACGTACTTGTAGAACTCCTGGCCCAGGCGGGACTTGCCGACGCCGGCCTCGCCGTCGACGACGAGCAGCCCGGGGCGCAGCATCTCCTCGGCCCGGTGGAAGACCTCCTTGACCATGCGCAGCTCGCGGTCGCGGCCGACCAGCCGTCCCTGCAGGCCGTCGTCGCGCAGCCGGTCCCCGCCGGCGCCGGCGACGACCGCGCCCGCCACCCACAGCGGCACCGGCTCGGCCTTGCCCTTCATCGCGTGCGACCCGGCGTCGGCGAACGCGATCGCCGCGGAGGTGAAGCTGCGGGTGGTCTCGTCGACCCAGACCTCACCCGGGTTCGCCGTCGACTGGATCCGGGCCGCGGTGTTCACCGGGTCGCCGGCCACCATGCCCTGCCCGGTGGCGCCGAGGTTCACCGCGACCTCGGCGGTGGTGATGCCGACCCGCATGTTGAGACCCGGCATGCCGATCCGGTCGCCGAGTGCCTGGACCCGCTCGACCAGCTCCAGGCCGGCGCGGACGGCCCGCTCGGCGTCGTCCTCGCGGGTGACCGGCAGTCCCCAGACCGCCATCACGGCGTCGCCGATGAACTTCTCCAGCGCGCCGCCGTAGCGGTTGACGATCGCGCGGCACTCCTCGAAGTAGGCGCTGAGCAGCTCGCGGACCTCCTCGGCGTCGCGGCTCTCCGACAGCGAGGTGAACCCGACGAGGTCGCCGAACAGGACGCTGGTGATCTTCCGGGCCGCGCTCTGCGGGGGAGCCGCGGCCGCGACCGGGTCCGTGCCGGGTGCGCCGCTCGGGGTGCCGCAGCCCGGGCAGAACCGGGCCCCGGCGGGGAGGTGGGTGCCGCAGGAGGCGCAGGCGGGCGCCGCGAGTGGGCTGCCGCAGGAGAAGCAGAAGCTCGCTCCCTCGGCCTGCCCGGCCGTGCCGCACGCCCCACAGGTCTTCACACGAACCCCCAGTCAGGTGTTCCCCCGGTCAGCATGCCGCACCCCGAACCGGGGCCGAAAGGTTTCGGCACGCGCGGGTTCAGGCGCGGAGCGGCCGGCCCCGGGCTAGGCGAACCGGTCGGAGAGGGCGTAGCGGAGCAGGACGACGTCGCCGACGGGCCGCACCTCGGCCAGCGTGGCGCGGTGCCCGGAGTCCCACGGGAAGCAGCCGTCGTCGACGAGCCGGCGGGCGCGGGAGTCGCCCACGAAGAACGGCGCGACCGCGACCTGGAGCTCGTCGGCCAGCCCGGCGGTCAGGAACTGGGTGAGCACGGTGCCGCCGCCCTCGACGAGGAGGCGCCGGACGCCGCGGGCGTGCAGGTCCGCGCCGAGCCGGCGCATGTCGACCTCCCGGCCGGCGTCGACCACGGTGGCCACCCTGCCGAGCGCGCTGCGGGCCGCACCGGCGCAGTCGCTGGTGCAGTAGACGAGCCGTTCGCTGGAGCCGGCGGTGAAGAACGCCGCCGCCGGGTCGAGCTTCGCCAGCGACGTGACGGTCACCTTCACCGGCTGCTCGGGGAGCCCGCGAGCCCGGCGCCCCGCGATCCGGGCCGGGTCGCGCACCAGCAGCCGCGGGTTGTCGTTGCGGACGGTCGCGGCCCCGACCAGGATCGCGTCGCACGTCGCCCGGACCGCGTCGACCCGGTCGAGGTCGGACTCGTTGGAGAGCACCAGGCGCTCGTCGGTGCCGGCGTCGAGGTAACCGTCCAGCGACATGCAGCAGCTGAGCACGGTGTAGGGCCGGTCACGGATCTCAGGGCCGGGACTCTCAGGCACGGACGACCTCCTTCCGGTTCTCCGGTACCCAGCCTCGCTTCTGCGCCCACCTGGGCGCCCACCTGGGGGCCCACCTCTGCGCCCACTGGGGCCCCCACCTGGGCGTCCACCTTGGGGCCAGGACGACCAGGCCGGGCAGTGTCGCGACGAACCCGAGGACGCCGTACGTGACGGAGGCGGTGACGCCGTCGGCCGCGGTCATCCCCGCGGCGGCGAAGACCGCGGCCGCGGCGCCCTCGCGCGGTCCCCAGCCGGCCACGTTCACCGGCAGGGCGGCGGCGACCAGGACCAGACCGGCCACCGGGAGCAGGGAGGGCCGCGCGGGCGCCGTGCCGGACGCGGCGACGGCGACCAGGAAGATCGTGACGTGGCCGGCCGCGGCGACCGCCGAGACCAGCGCCACCAGCAGCCACCGGCCCCCGCCGAGCACCTCGCGCGGGACCAGGAGGACGGCGACGGCGGCCGCCACGACGAGACCCGCCAGGACCGCGGCTCCGGTGGCGGGCCCGGGGCGCAGCGGGGACGGCACCAGCACCACGAGCAGCGCGGTCAGCGCGATCTGGACGCCCTGACCGAGGGCGCGCTCGGACGCCACCGAGCCGAGCCCGCGGCCGAGACGGCCGGCCGCCCGGCCGTGCCCGACCCCGCGGTCGACGTCACCGACGATCCCGCCGGGCAGGGTCGCGTTGAGCAGCTGGGACCGGTAGTACGCCGCGAACGCGCGCCGCGCCGGCACCGGGACGCCGAGCCCCTCGGCGACCAGCCGCCAGCGCCAGGCCGAGCACAGCGTCGTGATCGCCGTGATCACCAGCGCCGCGGCGACGGCGGCCGGGGTGGCCCGGCGGAGACCGTCGAGGAACGGCCCGGTGCCGACGCGGGTGGCGACGAGCGCGACCAGGCCGGCGCCCAGGAGGAGGCGGGCCCACTTCCACGCGGTGCTGTTCACGGGCGTCTCTCCGCTCGCCGGCGCTGTCATCCGGAACTACGCAGCGCGCCGGGGTGCGGTTCACCGAGGTGCGCGAGCACCTCTGCCAGCCGCGCGGCGGTGCGGTCCCACCCGGTCAGCCCGGTACGACGCCCGCGCGCGGCGCGCCGCAGCCGCGCTCGCAGCTCCGGGTCGCCGAGCCAGCCGCCGACCGCCGCGGCCAGCGCCGCCGGGTCCTCCGGCGCGACCAGCAGGCCGGGCAGGGTCCCGTCGGGGGCGCGCCCCAGGGCCTCGGGCAGGCCACCGACGTCGCTCGCCACCACCGGGATCCCGCGGGCCAGCGCCTCGGTCACGACCATCCCGTAGGTCTCGACCCGGGACGGGACGAGCAGCAGGTCGGCGGCGGCGTACCGGGCGTCGAGGTCCGCGCGCGGCACCGGCGGGTGCAGCCGGACCCGGCCGGCCAGTCCGGACTCCGCGACCTGGGCGCGGACGCCGGCGGCGAACCCCGGGGCGATCCCCGGGGAGCCGATCAGGTCGCAGGTCCACGGCAGCGCGCTCAGCCCGGCGAGCGCCGCGACGAGGACGTCCTGCCCCTTCCCGCGCACCAGGGGGCCGATGCCGAGCAGCGCGGTGCCGTCCGGGCTCCCGGTCGCCAGCGGCGCCGGGTCGGTGCCCGGCTCGGCGACGTGCACCAGCTCCGGGTCGAGGTCGTACTCCGCGAGCAGCCACGACCGGGTCCAGCCGCTGGTCGCGACCACCCCGGCCGCGGTGGCGAGCAGATCGCGCTCGTCCCGGCGCACGCCGGGTCTCTGGTACCCCCACGGCAGGTGCACCAGGACGACGACCCGCAGCCGCGGGAAGCCCACCACCGACGGAGGAACGGTGAGCAGCCCGTCGACGAGCACCAGTGCGCCGTCCGGGAGACCGGCCAGCGTCGTGCCGAGCCGGCCCGTCGCCACCGGGTGCTCGTGGATCGTCCAGCCGAGCGCGGTCAGCGCGGCGGCCGCACGCCGGTCGTAGACGTTCCCCCCGCTCGGACGCGCCGGGTCGTCGATGGCCGCCGGTACGAGCAGGTGCAGGTCCACGGCGACCTCAGAGGGCCCGCTCGTAGCTGGCCCAGGCGATGTGGGACTCGTGCAGCGTGACCGTGACGCGGCCGAGGTCCCGGGCGCCCTCGCCGAGCGCGCCGGCCTCGATCCGGGCCACCAGCCGGTCCGCGATCTCGCGGGCCAGCACCTCGGTGGTGGTGTTCCGCCCGGCGAAGGCGGGCTCGTCGTCGAGGTTGCGGTAGGTGAGGTCGGCCAGCACTGCGCGGAGCTGCTCGGCGGCGAGGCCGATGTCGACGACGATGCCGTCCGCGTCGAGCGACTCCCCGGCGAACCCGGCGTCCACCACGAAGGTGGCACCGTGCAGCCGCTGCGCCGGTCCGAAGACCTCGCCGGTGAAGCTGTGCGCCACCATGATGTGGTCGCGGACGGTCACGCTGAACACGGCGCCTCCTCGCTGGTGGGCTGGTAGCCGATGGTGTGGCAGAGCGCCGGCAGGCTCCCGTCCGCGAGCTTCGGCATCACCGCCGGCAGGTCGCCGAACGGCGAGCTGCCCGACACCAGCACGTCGAACGCCGGGTCGCGGAGCAGGTCGAGGGCCAGCCGCATCCGGTCGGCGGTGCTGCGCCGGTCGCGCCGGGCCGCGGCGACCGCGCCCACCTGGCTGGCCCGGATCGCCAGCCGGGACGAGTGGAACGCCCCGCCCAGGTCGAGCCGGACCGGGGTGTCGCCGTACCAGCTGAGGTCGAGGACGGTGCCGTCCGGCACCAGCAGGTCCAGCGAGCGCTGCAGCCCGGCGGCGGTGGCGCTCGTGTGCACCACCAGGTCGCGGCCGCCGTCGACCTCGTCGGGCAGCGCGAACCCGGCGCCGAGCGCCGCCGCGGTCCCGGCGCGGCGGGGATCGACGTCGACCAGGGTGACCTCGACGCCCGGGATCCCGGCGAGCAGCCGGGCCACGCAGCAGCCGACCATCCCGGCGCCGACCACCGCGACCCGGTCCCCGACCAGCGGAGCGGCGTCCCAGAGCGCGTTCACCGCGGTCTCGACGGTGCCGGCGAGCACCGCACGGGCGGGCGGGACGTCGTCCGGGACGACGGTCACCGCGGTCGCCGGGACGACGTACGCCGTCTGGTGCGGGTAGAGGCAGAAGACCGTCCGGCCGACGAGCGCTCCGGGGCCCTGCTCGACCACGCCGACGCTGAGGTAGCCGTACTTCACCGGCCCCGGGAAGTCGCCCTCCTGGAACGGCGCCCGCATCGCGTCGTACTGCGAGGCCGGGACGCCGCCCCGGAACACCAGCGTCTCGGTGCCGCGACTGACCCCGCTCCAGAGCGTGCGGACCAGGACCTCGTCGCGGACCGGCGCGGGCACCGGTTCCCCGCGGATCTCCCCGGCGCCGGGTGCGGTGACCCAGAACGCCTGCGCCTCCTCCGTCATCGGATCCCTCTCGCTCGGGCTGAACCGACCCGTTCCCGGGTCCGTGTTACCTGTGTACCCCTGATGACGGAGGGACAGTGCTGCGGGTTCACGGCCACCGCTTCGGTCCGGCCGACCGGGTCACCCTGGTTCGGGCGCTGCTCGCCTGCGTGGTCGCCGGGATGGTCGCCGGGTCCGTGGTGCGGCCGGCCGACGTCCGCCTCCTCGTCGCCCTCAGCTCGGTCGCGCTCGTCCTCGACCTCGTCGACGGCCACGTCGCGCGCCGGACCGGCACGGTCTCGGAGTTCGGTGCCCGCTTCGACCTGGAGACCGACGCGTTCCTCATCCTCGTGCTCAGCCTGTACGTCGCCCCCCGGTTCGGCTGGTGGGTGCTGGCCATCGGCCTGATGCGCTACCTGTTCGTCGCGGCCGGGAGGGTCTGGCCGTGGCTGCGCGGCACCACCACGCCGCGACCGTGGTGCAAGGTCGTCGCCGCCACCCAGGGGATCGTCCTCACGGTCGCGGCCGCCGGCGTGCTGCCGGCGTCCACGACCCGGCTCCTGCTCGCGGGCGCCCTGGCGTTGCTGCTGGAGTCCTTCGGGCGGGAGGCGCTGGAGCTGCGCACCGGCGCGGCACCGCGGCGCACGCCACTGCGACCGCTGCTGCTCGGCCTGCTCGCGTTCGCCGTGGTCTGGGCGGCCCTGGTCTTCCCCGACCGGCCGGACCGGCTGAGCGCGACGGGCCTGCTGCGGGTCCCGGTCGAAGGCGTCCTGGTCGTCGCGGTCGCCGTGCTGCTCCCGGCGGGCTGGCGTCGTACCGTCGCGGTCTCCGCCGGGCTGCTGCTCGGCGTCCTGGTCGTCGTGAAGGCGCTGAACCTCGCCTTCTTCACCGTCTTCGACCGCCCGGTCGACCCGCTCAACGACTGGTACTACCTCGGGCCCGGGCTCGGCGTGCTCCGCGACACCAACGGCACCGCCGCCGCGGTCGGCGCCGTGGTCGTCGTGACCGGCCTCGTCCTGCTGGTGCTCACCCTGCTGCCGGCGCTGGTGCTCCGGGTGACCGAGGCCGCCGCGCGCCGTCGCCGGGTCACCGCCCGGCTGGTCACCGCGCTCGCGGCTGTCTGGCTGCTGGCCGCGGTCGCCGGGACCGAGCTGGTGCCCGGCGAACCGGTCGCCTCGCACAGCGCCTCGGCGATCGTCTCCTCCCAGGTGGACCGGCTCCGCGACGACCTCCGCGACCGTCGTACGTTCGACCGCGAGGTGGCCGTCGACCGGTGGGCCGGCGCGCCCGCCGACCGGGTGCTGACCGGGCTGCGCGGCAAGGACGTGCTGCTGCTGTTCGTCGAGAGCTACGGCCGGGTGGCGGTCGAGGGCTCGTCGTTCTCGCCCGGCGTCGACCGGGTGCTCGATGCCGGGACGGCCCAGCTGCGCGCCGACGGCTGGTCCGCCCGCAGCGCGTTCCTCACCTCGCCGACGTTCGGGGCGGGGAGCTGGCTGGCACACGCCACTCTGCAGTCCGGGCTCTGGGTGGACAGCCAGCAGCGCTACGACCAGCTGCTGACCCGGGACCGGACGACGCTCACCTCGGCGTTCCGCGAGGCCGGCTGGCGCACGGTCGTCGACGACCCGGCCAACACGATCGACTGGCCGCAGGGCCGCCGCTTCTACGGCTTCGACCAGCTGTACGACGCCCGCAACGTCGGCTACGCCGGCCCGCGGTTCGGCTACGCGACGATGCCCGACCAGTACACCCTGGACGCCTTCCACCGGCTCGAGCTGGCGCCCCACCCGCGCCGCCCGGTGATGGCCGAGATCGACCTCATCTCCAGCCACCACTCGTGGACGCCGCTGCCGCACCTGGTGCCGTGGTCCGACGTCGGCGACGGCTCCGTCTTCGACCCGATGCCGGCCCTCGGCCAGTCGGCCGCGAGCGCCTTCCGCGACCCGGCCCGGGTCCGCGAGCTCTACGGCCGCTCGATCGAGTACTCGCTCAGCGCGGTCCTCGGGTTCCTCCGGACCTACCCGGACCCGGACCTGGTGGTCGTCATGGTGGGCGACCACCAGCCGCACTCCTACGTCAGCGGCGCCAGTCCCGGCCACGACGTGCCGATCTCCGTGATCGCCCACGACCCGGCGGTGACCCGCCGCATCGAGGGCTGGGGATGGCGCGACGGCCTCAATCCCGATCCGGCCGCGCCGGTCTGGCGGATGGACCTCTTCCGCGACCGGTTCCTCGCGGCCTTCGGATCCCAGGAAGGAAGCACACCATGAAGTTCCGTTATCCCGCCGCGGCCGTCGTCCTCGTCTCCGCCGCGGTGCACCTGCAGATGTGGTTCGACGGCGTCCGTCACCAGCACATGATCGGACCCGCGTTCATGCTCAACGCCATCGGCGGGGTCGTCATCGCGATCCTGCTCCTCACCTGGCGGACCAGCTGGGTGCCGTTGTTCCTCTGCGCCGGCTTCGGCGTCGCGACCCTCGGGGCGTTCATCACCGCCTCCACCGTCGGCCTGTACGGGATCCACACCCACTGGGAGGGGTTCCGCGTCTGGGCCGCCGCGATCTCCGAGGTGCTCGCGATCGTGCTCGGTCTCCTCGCCGCCCGCGACGAGGGCTACCTGTCACGGGGTGAGGCGCAGCACCGGGGTGCCGTCGGCACCGCGGATCTCCACTGAGCTGATCTCCACGCGCCCGGCGGCGGTGGCGGCGGACAGGTGCATCGTGCGGCCCGGCAGGGCGCGCCAGGTGGCCACCTGCTCGGTGCCGCCGCCCCGGGTGCGGACGACCATCGCGTAGCTCTCGTGGTGGCCGTTGCCGGGGTAGGTGCTCGCCGCGTAGCTGCACGCCAGGTCCATCCGGGTGCCCCAGGCCACCGGGGTGAGCGCGAGCCGCGCGGTCATCCCGTGGTCCGCGAGCACCTGCATCGGCCGGCCGGCCGCGACGGTCCGGGCCGGCGGGTTCGGGTCGTCGAGGGCGTGCGTGACCGCGACCGCTCCGCCGGCGACGACGGCGAGGACCGCTGCCGCGGCACCGGCGACGGCCCAGGTCCGCCGGCGTCGCTCCTGGTGCACCCGGCGGACGAGCGCGGGCAGCAGCGTGGCCGGGACGGGGACCTCCTGGCCCGGGTCGGTGAGCACGTCCGGCGAGATCCGCCCGAGCAGGCCCGGGAGGCCGGCCATCTCCTGGACGGCCCGGGTGCAGGCGGCGCAGCCGTCCAGGTGCTCCTGGAAGGAGGCGCGCTCGGCCGGGGTCAGCGCGCCGAGGACGTAGGCGGCGTCGTCGTACCGGTACTCGCAAGTCATGGCGTCACCCCCATCTCCTCCAGCGCGAGCCGGAGCGCCCGCAGCGCGTAGTGGGTCCGCGACTTCACGGTGCCCTCCGGGATCCCGAGCCGCCGGGACGCCTCGGCCACGGAGTCGCCCCGGTAGTAGCACTCCAGGAGCACGTCACGGTGCTCCCGGGACAGGTGCGTGACGGCCTCGGCGACGATCCAGGACAGGATCGCCTCGTCGGTGCCGTCGCTCGTGGCGCCCTGCTCGGGGACCTCGGCGACGCTGAGCTCGCGCCGCGCCCGCGCGGTGCGCCACTCGTCGATGACGATGTTGCGGGCGACGGTGAACAGCCACGAGCGGACCGAGCGGTCCGACTGCTCCAGCACGTCGGCCTTGCGCCAGGCGCGGAGCAGCGTCTCCTGGACGACGTCCTCGGCCCGGGCGTGGTCGCCGCGGGTCAGGTGCAGGCAGAAGGACCACAGCGCCGCTGCGTGCTCGTCGTGCAGCTGCTGCATCAGGTCGACCGGGCCGTCAGGCATCGCACCTCACAAGGAAGACACGTCCGGCCGGGTCTTCCGGTTCAACCCGTGCCCGCTCCGATGCTAGACCGCGGCCCGCTGTCAGGTCCGGTTCAGCCGCGGCCCCCTAGCGTCGCGCCGCATGACGTCCCGAACCTTCCGCGTGCCCAAGGTCCCCGAGGTCTTCCTCCTGTTCTGGGTGGTGAAGCTGCTGACGACCGCGATCGGCGAATCCGGCGCCGACTTCCTCGGCACCGTCAGCATCCCGCTGGCCGCGGTCCTCGGGATCGGCGGCTTCTTCGTCGCGCTCGCCGTCCAGCTGCGCGCCTCGGACTACCACCCGGTGCGCTACTGGGTGACGGTGCTGAGCGTGGCGCTGTTCGGCACGATGATCGCCGACGGCCCGCACGTCGCCCTGGGCACGCCGTACTACGTCGACTCGGTGATCTACTTCGTCGCGCTCTGCGCGCTGCTCACCTGGTGGCGGCGCAGCGAGGGCACCCTGTCGGTGCACAGCATCACGACCGCCCGCCGGGAACGGTTCTACTGGGGCACCGTGCTCCTCACCTTCGGGCTGGGCACCGCCCTCGGCGACACCACCGCGATCAACCTGGGGATGGGATTCGGCGGGTCGATCGTGCTGTTCGGCGTCCTGATCCTGGTGCCGCTCGCGCTCTGGCGGGCGGGCCGGCTGGACGCGACCATCGCGTTCTGGGCGTCGTACGTGCTGACCCGACCGCTGGGCGCCTCGGTGGCGGACTGGCTCGGGAAGCCCCCGTCCCAGGGTGGTCTCGGGTGGGGCGACGGCACCGTCACCGCGATCGGCCTGGGCCTCTTCGCGGCCCTGGTCGGCTACCTCACCGTGACCCACTCCGACGTCGAGGGCGCGCACGCGACCCGCGAGCTGGAGGAACTCGTCGTGGACTGATGGCCGCACGGTTGGCATGCTCGGAGGGTCGCGCGAACCAGTGTGATCGCCCCACCACTCGAGGCCGGGCGCCGATCGAAGGAGCAGCGAATGACCGACGCCCGCGTAGTGAACGATGCCGATGCCGCCCTGTTCGGGAACAGGTTCTCCATCCAGGAGGTGCCGAGCACGGAGTTCCCGGACCAGGGCATGACCCCGACCGACGCGATGCGGCTGGTCGGGGAGGACCTCGCGCTCGAGGGCGACCCGGGCCGCAACCTGGCGACGTTCGTGACGACCTGGATGGAGCCGGAGGCGCAGCGGATCATCGCCGAGAACCTGCACCGGAACTTCATCGACCACGCCGAGTACCCGCGGACCGCGGAGATCGAGCAGCGCTGCATCCGGATGCTCGCCGACCTGTTCCACGCCCCGGGGGAGACCACCGGCGCCCGGACCCAGGGGTCCTCGGAGGCGATCATGCTCGGCAGCCTGTCGCTGAAGTGGAACTGGCGGAAGCGGCGCGAGGCGGCGGGCCTGCCGACCGACCGGCCCAACCTGGTCTTCGGCGGTGACGTGCACGTGGTGTGGGAGAAGTTCTGCCGGTACTTCGACGTGGAGCCGCGGATCGTGCCGCTGAGCCCGGGGAAGTACACGATCGGGCCGGACGACGTGGAGCCGCACCTCGACGAGAACACGATCGGCGTGGCCGCGGTCCTCGGCACCACCTTCACCGGCCACAAGGACGACATCGTCGGCATCAACGACCTGCTGGTGCGGACCAAGGCGGACCGGGGTCTCGACATCCCGCTGCACGTCGACGGCGCCAGCGGCGGCTTCGTCTGGCCGTTCCTCTACCCGGACTCGCCGTGGGACTTCCGGCTGGAGCAGGTGCGGTCGATCAACGTGTCCGGCCACAAGTTCGGGCTCGTCTACCCGGGGATCGGCTGGCTGATCTTCCGCGAGACCGCGGACCTGGCCGAGGACCTGGTCTTCAAGGAGAACTACCTCGGCAAGACCGACTCGACGTTCACGCTGAACTTCTCGACCGGCTCCTCGATGGTGCTGGCGCAGTACTACAACTTCATCCGGTACGGCCGCGCGGGCTACACCTACATCATGCAGAACATGGCCGAGAACGCGCGCGTGCTCGCGGAGAAGCTCGCGGCCCTGGGGCTCTTCGAGGTGATCGGTCAGGGCGAGGAGCAGCTGCCGCTGGTGGCCTTCAAGCTCGCCGAGAAGCAGGACTACGACGAGTTCGACATCGCCTGGCAGCTCTCCGCCGAGCGCGGCTGGATGGTGCCGGCGTACACGCTGCCGCCGGACGCCCAGGACGTCACGATCATGCGCGCCCTGGTGAAGGAGACGATGAGCCGCGAGCACGTCGACACCCTCGCCCGCGACATCGAGCAGGCCTGCGCTACGCTGGCCGAGAAGGGCGGCGCGCACGAGCGCGAGCGCCAGCGGATGGTCACCGGCCCCGGTCACTGAGCACCTCGGTGGTTGCGGTGCAGGCCGTCCAGACCTGCCTCGAAACCTGGTGAAAGACGACCGCTCCATCGCGTGCTCGGACGTGCTCGTAGTGCGGGTCGTGGATCCGTCGGTGGTGGAAGTGGCAGAGCGGGATCGCTTGGGCGAGGTCGGTGTTCCCGCCGTGCGACCAGGGTTCCTCGTGGTGCAGCTCGCACCAGGCGTAGGGGCGTTCGCAGCCGTCGGCGGCGCAGGTGTCGTGGCGGAGTCCGAGGGCGGTGCGTTGGGCCTCACTGAACAGCCGGGAGGACCGGCCGAGGTCGAGGGGTAGTGAGGTGCCGCCGAGAACGGCGGGGATGATCCCGGCGCCACACGCGAGGCGCCGGGCTTCGCCGGCGGAGAGGTCGGCGCCGGTGTCGAGGTGCGCGACCTTGAGGGCGTCGCGCAGGGTGTCGTGCTCGACGGTCACGATCAGGGTTGCGGCGGTGCGGGGGTGCAGGGTGGTCGGTGGGGATCGTGAAGTGGCAAGTGAGGGTGCCGTCGCGGTTGTCGTGCAAGGTCAGCCGGGTCCGGCTCCGGGCGCGGTCCTCCTCGGCGGCGACGAGCTCGTCCTCGTGGCCGTCCACGACGACAGGGTCCGGTTCAACCGCCGCCAGGGCGCGGCGGGCTGCGCGACGCAGGGCGCCGGGGGAGAGCGTCTGGGCCTTCTCGACGAGCGCAGCTTCGACGACGTCGCGCTGCTCACGGGTCACCCGGACTGGCAGATCGCTATCCGCGCGCACGATCACAGCCGCATGCTCGGTCGAGATCGAGCCGGCCGCCAGCGCCTCCCGGGCCGCGGTACGCCGGTCCAAACCCTGCGCCAACCCGACCTGCCGCTGGGACTCGGCCTGGTCGGCGTTCGCGAGCCGGGCGGCCCACTGCCCGGTCGAGGCGGCACCGGCCTGGAGCGCCGTACGGGACCGATCGGCTGCGGCTATCACCCGCAGTCGCAGGGCCGCGACCCGAGCCTCGGCCCGGGCCAGGGACTGCAGCAACGCGGCCTGCTGAGCCCCCGACAAGCAATCGACGTCCCACGCCGTGGCGCGGTCCAGACACGCATGCAGCTCGGCCGCCGAGGCGGCGGTGTCGAGGAGCGCGGTGCCCGAGGTCATGGATCAAGCATGATCGAACACCTGTTCGATATCTACGTCGATCTGGAATCTGTGGAGAACCCGCTGTCACGGAGTCCGGTCACGCTCCGTGACGCCTCAGGGGGCCGGGGCGTCGTCCACGTCCGGGTCGAGCTCGTCGGCCCGCCGCAGCGCCTCGTCGCGCTCCTTCACGTGCTCGGTCAGCGTGGTCCGGCGCTCCTCGTAGTCGGCCTCCAGCTTCCGCGACTCCGCGTCCTTCCGGTCCGCCTCGGCCCGCACCTCGCGGGCCCGCGCCTCGGCCGCGTCGGCCTCGGCCTGGTGGCGCCGGATGGTGGTCTGGTGCGTGCCCGCCTCCTCGCGCAGCTCGGCTGCGCGGGCGCGGTCCCGGTCCTGCTTGCGGGTCGTTGCCGCCCTGCTCAGTGCCACCAGCCCGGCGATCACGAAGACCGCGACGATGACGGCGAGCAGTACCCAGATGACTGTGTCCATGGTGTCGTACCTCCCTTGCTGCTGGACGTACCCCACGACTCACGACCTGATGCGTTCCCCGTCCGGATCCACCAACGGGCGCAGCGACACCCGGATCGGCAGCACGTCCCCACCCACGTTCACCGCGTACGACGTCCCGGCGCGCACCCACGCCGGGTCGACCGCGCCGCCCGCCGGGTCCCAGAGCGAGGCCAGCCCGACGGCGGCACCGACGGTCGCGCCCCAGGCGGCCGACATCACCTGGCCGGCCGGTACGCCGTCGCGGAGCACGAGCTCGCCGCCCCAGAGCATCGCCTCCGGGTCGAGAACGGCGAACGACACCAGCCGCCGCCGCGCACCCGACGCCCGCGCCTCCTCGACGGCCGTCCGGCCGAGGAAAGGCACGTCGGTCTTGAGCTTGCAGGCGAAGAGCAGCCCGGCCTCGACGGGGTTGACGTCGGGGTTGAGGTCGCGCGGGAAGGCGCGGTACCCCTTCTCCAGCCGCAGCGAGTCGATCGCGTAGTAGCCGCCGTTCCGGACGCCGAGGTCCGCGCCGGCCGCCATCAGGTCGGCGTGCACGCCGACGGCGAACTCGGTGGGCACGTACAGCTCCCAGCCGAGCTCGCCGACGTAGGTGATCCGGGTGGCCCGCACGGTCGCCGGTCCCAGGTCGATCTCACGACTGGTGCCGAACGGGAAGGCGGACAGGTCGGCCCGCGACAGCCGGGACAGCAGGTCCCGGGAGCGCGGGCCCATCACCCCGAGGACGGCGTAGGACGAGGTCACGTCGACGACCTCGACCCGGCTGCCCGGCGGGAAGTTCCGGCGCAGGTGGTCCTGGTCGCGCTCGGTGGTCGCGGCGCTGGAGACCAGCAGGTACCGGGTCCCGCCGATCCGGGTGACGGTCAGGTCGGACTCGTAGGTGCCGCGGGCGTTGAGGACGCCGGTGTAGACGGTCCGGCCGACCGGGACGGCGACGTCGGCGGTGCAGATCCACTGCAGCGCCGCCTCCGCGTCCGGCCCGGTGACGACGTACTTGGAGAACGAGGTCTGGTCGAAGACGGTCACCCGCTCGCGCGTGTTCACGTGCTCCTCGGCGACCCACGGCAGCCAGTCCGGCTTCGCCCAGGTGTACGCCGGCCCGGAATTCGGCCCCGGATCCAGGCCCGCCGGCGCGAAGTAGTTCGGCCGCTCCCAGCCCATCTTGCTGCCGAAGGACGCGTTGGCCGCCGCGAGCACGTGGTGGACCGGGGAGCACCGGAACGGCCGTGCCGTCGTCATCTCCCGGTGGGGCCAGGGGATCGCGTAGTGCAGACCGAGCACCTCGGCGACCCGGGCGCGCAGCCACTGGTTGTTGCCGTGGAACGACGCGAACCGGCGGAGGTCGACCGCGGTCAGGTCCATCGGGGCCTCGCCGCCGACGATCCACTCGGCGAGCGCCCGGCCGGCACCCCCGGCCGAGGCGATGCCGACCGAGTTGAACCCGGCGCCGACGTAGAAGTTCCGCACCTCGGGGGCCGCGCCGAGCAGGAACTGGTTGTCCGGGGTGAAGCTCTCCGGGCCGTTGTAGAACTTGCGCACCCCGGTCTCGGCGAGCGCCGGGATCCGGTGCACGGCGGAGTCCATCAGCACCGAGAAGTGCTCCCAGTCCTCGTCGAGCAGCTGGAACTCGAAGGGGTGCGGGATCGCGTCGGGGGAGACCCACGGTTTCGCTTCGGGCTCGAAGCCGCCGACGACGAGGCCGCCGACCTCCTCCTTGAAGTAGGTCCAGCCGTCGGGGTCGCGCAGGATCGGCAGGTCCGGGTGCACGCCCTCGATCGCCTCGGTGACGACGTAGAAGTGCTCGGCGGAGTGGAGCGGCACCGTCACCCCGGCGGTCGCGCCGACCGCCTTGGCCCACTGGCCGGCGCAGTTGACCACGACCTCCGCCTCCACCTCGCCCGCGGTGGTGCGGACCCCCACGGCCGCACCACCGCGGACGACGACCCCCGTCACCCGCACCCCCTCGACGACGACGGCGCCTCCCCGGCGGGCGCCCTTGGCCAGTGCCTGGGTGAGATCGGTCGGGTTCGCGGTCCCGTCGCCGGGGAGCCAGAGCGCGCCGACGACGTCGTCGACCTGCATCACCGGCCACCGCTCGCGGGCCTCGTCGGGACCGATCAGCGCGCACTCGAGGCCGTAGGCGTCGGCGTTCGCGGCGGTCCGGCGCAGCTGGGTCATCCGGTCCTCGGTGCGCGCGACCGTCACGCCGCCGCAGCGCTTGTACCCGGTGGCGAGGCCGACCTCGGCCTCGAGCCGGGCGTAGAGCTCGGTGGAGTACTGGACCAGCCGGGTGCCGCTCTCCGAGGCCCGCAGCTGGCCGACCAGGCCGGCGGCGTGCCAGGTGGTCCCGGAGGAGAGCCGGCCCTGCTCCAGCAGCAGCACGTCGGTCCAGCCGAGCCCGACGAGGTGGTAGGCGACGCTGGTCCCGATCACGCCGCCGCCGATGACGACGACGCGGGCCCGGGAGGGCAGCCCGGCGGGCGGCGCGGTGTCAGGCATCGCCGGCCGCCTCGTCGAGGAGCCGGTCGAAGTCGGGGCCCTCGAACTCGGCGACCGCGGCGTCGTACTTCTGCATCGACCACTCCCAGAAGTCGAAGTCGAAGGTGCTCACGGCGTCCTGGATCGAGCCCCACAGCGTCCAGCCGTACCGGGACATCAGTCCCCACAGCCGGGCGCGGGCGACCCGGTGCCGCAGCAGGGTGCCGTCGTAGGCCTCGACGAGCTGGTCGAGCTGGTCCAGCGACAGGCCGGACTCGGCCCAGATGTCGCCGAGCTCGAAGGTGGCCTCGTTGTTGCCGGAGTACTCGTAGTCGATCAGCCAGATCTTCTCGCCGTCGTCGATGATGTTGCCGGCCAGGAGGTCGTTGTTGCAGGGCACGGTCGGTTCGTCGCGGACCGCGAACGCCTTCCGGATCCGGGCCGTCTGCGGCTCGAAGTCGCGGTAGCGCGCGGGGAGCCGGAAGCCGCGCTCGGTCACCACCTCCAGGTAGCGCGGCTGGAGGGCGAACATGTCGAAGTCGTTGGCGAAGCGGGGGCCGGCGTGCAGCGCGCGGACGGCGGCGGCGACGCGGTCGAGGCTGGTGCCGGCGCGGAGGTCGTCCTCGGTGTAGGTGCGGCCCTCGATCCAGCCGACCACCATCAGCCCGGGGTCCGGCAGGTAGTCGAGCACCGGCGCGCCGACCCCGGCCGCCGCGGCCGCGACCGAGTTGTGGTGCTCGTGGTCGCGGTCGATGGCCAGCAGCGAGCTGCCGTGCTGGGCGACCCGGACGACGCAGACGCCTCCGGGGTGGGTCACCTTGAGGTTGACGTTGGTGAGCCCGCCGGTGAGCTCCTCGACCGCGTACGACGTACCGCGGAGCCAGTCGATCCGGTCGAGGACGTCCCGCCACGGCGAGGGCTCTGCCACGGGCGCCACGGGCTCCGCCTTCCGTCCGAGCGACCTGTCTAAAGGTCTAAGGTCATGCCATTGACGGCATTATGTGACCCCTACCACACTGTCGCCAAGAGCCGGTTGGCGAAAGGGACGTGTCATGAGCGTGACCGAAGACCCGCAGATGAATGCCGACGAGAAGCGCCTGGCGGAGATGGGCTACAGCCAGGACCTCTCCCGGAACTGGTCCGGTTTCTCGAACTTCGCCATCTCGTTCTCGATCATCTCGATCCTGGCGGGCTGCTTCACCAACTTCGGCGCCGGCTGGAACAACGGCGGCCCGATCTCGATCTCGTGGTCCTGGCCGATCATCAGCATCTTCATCCTGATCATCGGCTTCACCATGTCCGAGCTGGTCTCGGCGTACCCGACCTCGGGCGGCATCTACTGGTGGGCCTCCAAGCTGGGCGGGCCGCGCGCCGGCTTCTACACCGGCTGGCTCAACCTGGTCGGCCTGGTCGCGGTCACCGCCGGTGTCGCCTACGGCTGCGCCACCTTCATCGACCTGACGATCAGCACCTGGTCGGATTCCTACGCCGGGGACTACTCGCTGAAGCGGGTCTTCCTGATCTTCGTCGTGGTCCTCGCGCTCGCGTCGGTCCTCAACATCTTCAGCGGCCACCTGATGGCGATCATGAACAACGTCTCGGTCTGGTGGCACGTCGCCGGCGCGACGATCATCGTGCTGATCCTGCTGATCGTCCCGGACACCCACCAGAGCTTCAACTACGTCTTCACCGAGCGGATCAACAACACCGGGTTCCACGACGGGTCCACCAGCGGAGCGTTCTTCTTCTTCGTGGTCATCCCGTTCGGCTTCCTGCTGACGCAGTACACGATCACCGGCTTCGACGCCTGCGCGCACCTGAGCGAGGAGACCAAGGGCGCCTCCATGGGCGCGGCCAAGGGCATCTGGCAGTCCATCCTGTACTCGGCGATCGGCGGCTACATCCTGCTGCTCTGCGTGGTCTTCGCGGTCCCGAACGGGCCTGACGGCAAGCCCGACAACGCGCTCGGCGCCGGCGGAGTCCAGCCGATCTTCAACGCCGCGCTCGGGTCGAACTGGGCGGGCCTGGTGCTCTTCATCTCCGCGGCCGGACAGCTCTTCTGCGCGGTCTCCTGCATGACCTCCGCGTCCCGGATGACCTACGCGTTCAGCCGCGACCGGGCCGTCCCCGGATCCGGGCACTGGTCGCGGCTGTCGGCCAACCGGGTCCCGGCCCGCGCGGTGATGCTGGTGGCCGTGCTCGCGGCGCTGCTCACCCTGCCGGCACTGGTCGAGGTGAACCAGGGCACCAAGGACGCGCCGCTGATCATCCCGGTCGCGTTCTACGCGGTCACCTCGATCGCGGTGCTCGGCCTCTACCTCTCCTTCGCCATCCCGATCTGGCTGCGGTACCGGCACGGCGACAAGTTCGAGGTCGGCGAGTGGACCAACGGCGCGAAGTACAAGTGGATGAACCCGCTCGCCGTCGCCGAGATCATCATCGTCTCGATCTACCTGATGCTGCCCAACCTCGCCCGCGGCAACCCGTTCGACTCCGACTTCTCGTGGAAGTTCGTCAACTACTCGCCGATCGTCCTCCTCGGCGTCCTGCTCGCGATCACCATCTGGTGGCAGGTCTCGGCGAAGAACTGGTTCAAGGGCCCGATCCGGACGATCGACTCGGCCGAAGTCCCCTGATACTCGTCGCCATGACTCCTTCCCCGGAGTCGACCCCGCACCTCGGGTCGACCCGCCCCCTCGGTGACGTGCTCCTCCGGCCGGTCCGCGGGCACCACGCCTTCGAGAGCTGCGTGGAGCAGCTCGCGACCGGGATCCGCCTGGGCGCGTTCAAGCACGGCTCGGCGCTGCCGCCCGAACGCGAGCTCGCCGAGCGGATGGGGGTCTCCCGTGCGACGCTGCGCGAGGCGATCGCGGGTCTGCGCAGCGCCGGGATGGTGCGCACCACCCGCGGGCGCGGCGGCGGCACCGTCGTGTCCTACCAGCCGGAGTCGCCGTCGGCCGGTGCGTCCTCGACGATCGCCGGGCGTCGTACCGAGCTGCTCGACTCGCTCGTGTTCCGGCGGGTCGTCGAGCCCGGGGCCTGCTACGTCGCCGCCGGCCGTGAGCTCAGCGCCGCGGACAGGCTGCTGCTCACCACCTCGCTGGCCGAGGTCGACAGGGCCGAGGACCCGGCGACGCACCGGCAGGCGGACTCGCGGCTGCACCTCGCGATCGCCAGCGTCACGGGATCGCCGATGACGATCGAGGCCGTCGCCGAGGTGCAGTCCTGCCTGCACGACATGCTCCAGGCGATCCCCGTGCTGGAGGTCAACATCGAGCACTCCAGCAGCCAGCACCGCGCCATCGTCGAGGCGATCATCGCCGGTGACGCGACCAAGGCACGGCGGGCGATGGAGCAGCACTGCGACGACACGGCAGCCCTGCTGCGCGGACTGCTCGGCTGAACCCGCACGCACCACGAGGAGGACCATGACCCGCAACGCTGAGCCCCGTAACGCCGAGCCCCGTAACGCTGAGCCCCGTAACAGCAGGCACCTGACGCTCGACCAGCTCGCCGCGGCGATCGACGACGGGTCGGTCGACACGGTCGTGGTCGCCTTCACCGACATGCAGGGCCGGCTGCAGGGCAAGCGCCTGCACGGCCGGTACTTCCTCGACATCGTCGTCGAGCACGGCACCGAGGGCTGCAACTACCTCCTCGGCGTCGACGTCGACATGAACACCGTCGACGGCTACGCGATCACCTCCTGGGAGCGCGGCTACGGGGACATGGAGTTCGTCCTCGACCTCGACACGATCCGGCTGCTGACCCACCTGCCGGCCACGGCGATGGTGCAGTGCGACCTGGTCTGGCCGCCGACACCGGAGGACCCGCACGCCCCCGTGCTGCAGTCCCCGCGCGGGATCCTGCGGCAGCAGGCCGACCGGGCCGCCGCCCTCGGCTACACCGCGTACGCCGGCACCGAGCTGGAGTTCATCCTCTTCGAGGACAGCTACGAGGACGCCCACCACGCCGGCTACCGGCACCTGACCCCGGCCAACCAGTACAACGTCGACTACTCGATCCTCGGCGGCACCCGGGTCGAGCCGCTGCTGCGCGACATCCGCAACACCATGTACGACGCCGGTCTCGACGTCGAGGGCTCCAAGGGCGAGTGCAACCTCGGCCAGCACGAGATCGGCTTCCTGTACGCCGACGTGCTGGTCACCGCCGACAACC
This sequence comes from Marmoricola sp. RAF53, assembly GCF_052114005.1. Classification (NCBI taxonomy): domain Bacteria; kingdom Bacillati; phylum Actinomycetota; class Actinomycetes; order Propionibacteriales; family Nocardioidaceae; genus Marmoricola; species Marmoricola sp. RAF53. The sequence goes on from NZ_JBFRDX010000027.1 coordinate 20,861, forward strand.
ACGCGGTCTACAAGACGGTCGCCAAGGAGATCGCGGCGATGCACGGCCGGTCGCTCACCTTCATGGCGAAGTTCGACGAGCGCGAGGGCAACTCGTGCCACATCCACCTGTCGCTGCGCGGCACCGACGGCGACATCGTCTTCTGGGACGACGCGACCGGGACCCGGACGCCGCTCTACGACCAGTTCGTCGCGGGCGTGCTCGCGACGATGCCGGACCTGACCCTGCTCTACGCGCCGAACGTGAACTCCTACAAGCGGTTCGCGGACGGGTCGTTCGCGCCGACGGCGATCGCGTGGGGCGAGGACAACCGGACCTGCGCGGTCCGGCTGGTCGGCCACGGCGCCGGCGCCCGGATGGAGAACCGCGTCCCGGGCGGCGACGTGAACCCGTACCTGGCGCTGGCCGCCATGCTGGCCGGCGGCCTGCACGGCATCGAGCAGGGTCTGGAGCTGGAGCCGCCGCTGGTCGGCAACGCCTACAGCTCGGACCGGCCGCGGGTCCCGCGGACGCTGCGCGACGCCCGGGACGCGTTCTCCTCTTCGAGGATCGCGCGGGCGGCGTTCGGTGACGAGGTCGTGGACCACTACACGAACATGGCCGACGTCGAGCTGGCCGCGTTCGACGCCGCGGTCACGGACTGGGAGCTGCGCCGCGGCTTCGAACGCATGTGAGAAGCAATGAGGCACCGCGAACGCATGTGAGAAGCAATGAGGCACCGCGAACGCATGTGAGAAGCAATGAGGCACCGCGAACGCATGTGAAAGAGAGCAGATGACCGACACCCACACCGTCCTCAACCCGGCCACCGCGGCCCCGGTGGCCGAGATCGCGCTGACCACCCTGGCCGAGACCGACGCGGCCATCGAGCGGGCCGCCGCGGTCTTCGGTGCGTGGCGCGACATCGCTCCGGGCGAGCGGGCCCGGCTGCTGCGCGCGTTCGCGACCGTGGTGGACGCCCACCTCGAGGATCTCGCCCGGCTGGAGGTGCTCAACTCCGGGCACACGATCGGCAACGCCCGCTGGGAGGCCGGCAACGTCCGGGACGTGCTGAACTACTACTCGGCCGCCCCGGAGCGGATGTTCGGCCGGCAGATCCCGGTCGCCGGCGGGGTGGACGTGACCTTCCACGAGCCGCTCGGCGTGGTCGGGGTGATCGTGCCGTGGAACTTCCCGATGCCGATCGCCGGCTGGGGCTTCGGGCCGGCGCTGGCCGCCGGCAACACCGTCGTCCTCAAGCCCGCCGAGCTGACGCCGTTGACCGCGATCCGGCTCGGTGAGCTGGCGCTGGAGGCGGGTCTGCCGGAGGGGGTCTTCACGGTCCTGCCCGGCAAGGGCTCGGTGGTCGGCGAGCGGTTCGTGACCCACCCGCTCGTGCGGAAGGTCTGCTTCACCGGGTCGACCGAGGTCGGCAAGCGGATCATGGCCGGCTGTGCCGACCAGGTGAAGCGGGTGACCCTCGAGCTCGGCGGCAAGAGCGCGAACGTCGTCTTCGCCGACGCCGACATCGCCAAGGCGGCCGCGACGGCGCCGTACGCGGTCTTCGACAACGCCGGCCAGGACTGCTGCGCCCGGTCCCGGATCCTCGTCCAGCGGTCGGCGTACGACGAGTTCCTGGGCCGGCTGGAGACCGCGGTGCGCTCCCTCCGGGTGATCGACCCGGCCGACGAGGCCAGCGAGATGGGCCCGCTGATCTCCGCCCAGCAGCGGGCGGTCGTGACCGGGTACCTCGACGGCGTGGAGACCGCGTTCACCGGTGCGGCCCCGGACGACGGCGGGTTCGCCGAGGGGTTCTGGGTGCCGCCGACGGTGGTGCTGGCCGACGACCCGGCGCTGCCGATCTGGCGCGAGGAGGTCTTCGGGCCGGTGGTTGCGGTGATGCCGTTCGACGACGAGGAGGAGGCCGTCCGGCTCGCGAACGACACCGAGTACGGTCTGTCCGGCTCGATCTTCACCCGCGACCTGGGCCGCGCGCTCCGGGTCGCCCGCGGTGTGGAGGCGGGCAACCTCAGCGTGAACTCGCACTCCTCGGTCCGGTACTGGACGCCGTTCGGCGGCTACAAGCAGTCCGGCCTCGGCCGCGAGCTCGGGCCGGACGCACCGAACGCGTTCACCGAGGAGAAGAACGTCTTCATCGCCCAGGACTAGGGAAGGGAAACGCAGATGGCTGGTCGTCTGGACGGCAAGGTCGCGGTCGTCACCGGGGGTTGCTCGGGGATCGGGCTCGCGACGGTACGACGTTTCCTGGAGGAGGGCGCGAAGGTCGTCATCGGCGACGTGGACGACGCCACCGGGACGAACCTCGCCTCGGACCTCGCCGGGGAAGAGGGGCGCTGCACGTACGTGCACGTCGACGTGACCAGCAAGGAGGAGGTGGACGCGCTCTTCCGGACCGCGAAGGAGACCTACGGCTCGGTCGACGTCGCGTTCAACAACGCCGGGATCTCGCCCCCGGAGGACGACTCGATCCTGGACACCGACCTCGACGCCTGGCGCAAGGTGCAGGAGGTCAACCTGACCAGCGTGTACCTGTGCTGCAAGGCGGCGCTGCCGTACATGCTCGAGCAGGGCAGGGGCTCGATCATCAACACCGCGTCGTTCGTCGCGGTGATGGGCGCGGCCACGTCGCAGATCTCCTACTCCGCGTCCAAGGGCGGCGTGCTGTCGATGACCCGCGAGCTCGGCGTCCAGTTCGCCCGGCAGGGGGTCCGGGTCAACGCGCTCTGCCCCGGACCGGTGAACACGCCGCTGCTCCAGGAGCTCTTCGCCAAGGACGCCGAGCGGGCCGCGCGCCGGCTGGTGCACGTGCCGATGGGGCGGTTCGGCGAGCCGGAGGAGATGGCCAACGCGGTGCTGTTCCTGGCCTCCGACGAGTCTTCGTTCATGACCGCCTCGACGTTCCTGGTCGACGGCGGCATCTCCGGCGCCTACGTCACCCCGCTGTGATCCGATGCCTCCGCTGATCGGGCTCAGCGCGTACCGCGAGCAGGCGCGCTGGGGGGTGTGGGACACCTCGGCGGACCTGCTGCCGAGCGACTACGCGTGGGCGGTGGAGTCGGCCGGCGGCGTCCCGGTGCTGCTCCCGCCGTCGCTCCCGTACGCCGCCGCGGCGGCGGCCGTGGTCGCGCGCCTGGACGGCCTGGTGGTCAGCGGCGGCGCCGACGTGCAGCCGGAGCGGTACGACGCCGAGCCGCACCCGCGGACGGTGCGGTGGCGCGCGGACCGGGACGCCTGGGAGCTGGCGCTGCTCGACGCGGCGTACGCCCGCGGGCTGCCGGTCCTCGGCGTCTGCCGCGGCATGCAGGTGATGGCGGTCCACGCCGGCGGCTTCCTCGACCAGCACGTGCCGGACCTGGTCGGGCACGAGCAGCACAACCCCGGCGGAGACGGCTACGGCGACATCGCCGTGCGGGTGGAGCCGGGCAGCCGGCTCGACGAGGTCCTGGGCGGGACCGGCGTGACCGTGCGCTGCCACCACCACCAGTCGGTCCGCACGCACCCCGGGTTCGCGGCGGTCGCGTGGGCCGGCGACGGGCTGCTGGAGGCGATCGAGGCGCCGGGGGAGCCGTTCCGGCTCGCGGTGCAGTGGCACCCGGAGGTGACCCCGGGACACGGCGCGGGGGCGGGCGTCTTCGCCGCCCTGGTCGAGGCCGCCGCAGATCGGTGACCGACTCCGCGTGATGAGCGGGTGCCGTTTCGCGTCGTACAGGTGACGACTACGCACGGCCGCCGAGGGCCGGCGGACGGAGGCACCGATGCGCGACGCGGACGACGACCGCAGGCCGGACATCCCCGACGAGGCGCTGCACGCCCTGGTGGCGCGCGCGGTCGGCGAGGCGGCGCGCGAGGAGATCGACCTGCCGCACGTCGTCGTCTGCCGTGACCCCCAGACCGGGACGGTGACCTACGCCGGCCCGTTCCGCGACGGCCTGGCGGCGCTCGTCCACGCCGACCGCGAGAGCCGCGCCGAGCAGGGCGACGACGGCGTCCCGTTCGAGATCACCGTCGCCGCGCTGTACCCGGCGCGCGCCGACGGCCAGCGCTGACCGCCCCCCTCAGGACCCAGGAGTAGTCCCGCCATGCCCCGACGCCGCGTCGATCTCGTGCCCGACGGCCCCGTCGTCGGCGCGCTCGAGACGAGCACCGAGATCCCGACCCCGACCGGGATGACCGCCCTGTCGGCGCTGCAGGTCGGCGACACCGTCTTCGGCTCCTGCGGACGGCCGGTGCTGGTCACCGAGCTGTCCGAGCCGCTGCCGGACCAGGAGTGCCTGGAGGTCGAGCTGTCGACCGGCGACCGGATCGTCGCCGACGTCGACCAGCGCTGGCTGACCGACCGCCGGGACCTGCCGCGCTCGGCGCTGGTGCCGACCCGGCGGCCCACCCTGGAGGTGGCCGGCTCCCTGGCCGAGCTCGGTCCGGCGGTGCTGGGCATCCGGGTCGCCCCGGCGGTGCGGCTGCCGGACCGGACGCTCCCGCTCGACCCCTACCTGCTCGGCGCCTGGCTCGCCGCCGGCATCGAGGGCGGACCGTCGCTGACCGGGGTCGCCCCGGCGGTGGTCGCCCGGCTGCGCGTCCGCGGCGCCCGGGCGTTCCCCGCGAGCCACGACCTCGGCGGGGTGCGGCACTGGATCGCCGTCCCGGTCGGGTCCGGCCGCCGCGCCGGCGACCTGGCCGCGCGGCTCCGCCGGCTGGAGGTCCTCGACGACAAGCACCTGCCGGCCTGCTACCTGCGGGCCGGAGAGGAGCAGCGCCGGGACCTGCTCGCGGGTCTCCTCGACGTGCGTGGCCGGGTGACCGACGGCGGCGAGGTGGTGCTGCGCGCCCCCACCCACGCGGTCGCGGTGGGGGCCTACGAGCTGCTCGCCTCGCTCGGGTACCGGCCGGGGCTGCGCGTCTCCCGGGCTGGGATCGCCGAGGTCGGCTTCGTCACCGCCGACCAGGTCTTCGGGCTGGAGCCGCTGCGTGCGCTGCACCAGAGCCGGCGCCGGCTCGCCGCCGATCCGCGTCCGCGGCGGCTCGTCGTCGGCGCCCGCCGGGTCGGGCCCCGACCGGTCCGGCGGATCCGGGTCGGCGCCGACGACGGCGTCCTGCTGGTCGGCCGCTCGTTCGTCCCGATGCCCGGTGCCGCGGTCGCCGAGCTGCGGGTCGACGCTCCGGCCTGAGGGCGGCTCTTGCGCGGCGGGCCGGCAGCCCACACGCTGTGCGCATGGATCTCACTCCGCAGGGCGTCACCCGTGCCGTCGTACGACGGGCGAACGCGTTCGGCGCGACCCCGATCAGCTCGCGCAGCGTGCTGTCCCGCGCCGTCCCCCGACCGGGCGACCACGACGGCCTGGCGGCGCTGCGCCGGGCGGTCGGCGGCAAGGTCGTGCTGGTGACCGGGGCGTCGTCGGGGATCGGGCGCGCGTCGGCGGTCCGCTTCGCCGCGGCCGGTGCCCGGGTGGTGCTGGTCGCCCGGAGCGAGGAGCTGCTCACCGAGGTCGCCGACGACATCGCCGCGGCCGGCGGGGAGGCGTACGTGCAGTCCTGCGACCTCACCGACTTCGACCAGATCGACGCCCTCGTCACCAAGGTCCTCGACCGGCACGGGCAGGTCGACGTCCTGGTGAACAACGCGGGCATGTCGATCCGGCGCAAGGTGCAGCACTCGGCGGACCGGTTCCACGACTTCGAGCGGCCGATGCACCTGAACTACTTCGCCGCCGTCCGGCTGACGATGGGGCTGCTGCCCCGGATGGTCGAGCGGGAGCACGGCCAGGTCATCAACATCTCCAGCTGGGCCGCCGTGCTGCGGCCCGCCCGCTTCTCCGGGTACGCCGCCTCCAAGGCGGCCCTGGAGACCTGGTCGGACTGCGTGCAGGGCGAGGTGCTCGACGACGGCGTGGTCTTCACGAACGTGCGGATGCCGCTGGTCCGGACCCCGATGATCGCCCCGACCAAGCTCTACCGACGGGTGCCGGCGCTCACCGTCGACCAGGCCGCGACGGTGGTCTGCGACGCCGCCGTCTCCCGGTCGCGCCGGGTGACGCCGCTGGTCGCCGGCTGGGTCAGCTTCTGGGAGTCGATCAGCCCGGCCCTGGGCGACCAGATCCGCAAGAACGCGATCTGACCCCGGCGCGGGTGCGATGATCCGCGCGTGAGCAGATCCGGCGAGGCCCCGTTCGGGTCGGTGCTCCTCGGGCCGGTCGAGCAGGGTCCGAAGCGGCTGCGGACGCGGCTCCAGCTGCTGCTCACCGTGCTGCTCGTGACGACGCACCTGATCGGCGCCGCGGTCGTCCTGGTGATCTCGGTCTTCGTGCTGCCGACCAAGGCGGTCAACCAGGCCAGCTGGGTGGCGCTGGCGATCAGCATCCCGGTCTACGTCGCGGCCGCGGTCGTCGTCGGCGGGGTCTGGGGCACGGTCAGCAGCCTGCGCGCCGCCGCCTGGGCGCTGGCCGAGCGGCAGCCGACCGAGGCCGAACGACGCCGGACGCTGCGGATCCCGCTGCGGCTGACCCTGATCCAGGGGCTGCTCTGGGCCGGCGGGTTCGTCGTGTTCACCGCCGAGGCCGTGGTGCTGCAGACCGACCGGGCGCTCGGGACCGGCTTCGCGATCGCGATCACCGGGCTGATGGTCTCGGGGATCGCCTACCTGTTCAGCGAATTCGCGCTCCGCCCGCTCACCGCGCGGGCCCTGGAGGCCGGGCCGGTCGAGCTCACCGGCCAGGTCGGCGTCCAGGGCCGGATGCTGCTGTTCTGGGCGATCGGGTCGGCGGCGCCGGTCGCGGGGTTGTCGATCGCCGCGCTGCTCGCCCTCACCGCGGACGACATCTCCGTCGAGCGGCTGGCCGTGACCGCCCTCGTGCTCACCGCGATCGCACTCGTCTTCGGCCTCCTGATCACAGTGCTCAACGCACGCTCGGTGGTCGCCCCGATCACGACCGTGCGGCACGCGCTGGACCGGGTCCGGGCCGGCGAGTTCGACGCCCAGGTCGCGGTCTTCGACGGCACCGAGCTCGGCCAGCTCCAGGCGGGGTTCAACGACATGGCCCGCGGGCTGCGCGAGCGGGAGGCGATCCGGGACCTCTTCGGCCGGCACGTCGGTCACGAGGTCGCCGCCGCAGCCTCCCGGGGAGCCACCCTCGGCCGGGTCGAGCTGGGCGGGGAGACCCGGGTGGTCTCGGTGCTGTTCATCGACCTGATCGGCTCGACGACGTACGCGAACGCGCGCGACCCGCAGGAGGTCGTCCGCACGCTGAACGACTTCTTCGCCGTCGTGGTCGCCGAGGTGGACGCGCACGGCGGGCTGGTCAACAAGTTCATCGGCGACGCGGCGGTGGCGATCTTCGGTGCCCCGGTCGCGCTGGCGGACCACCCCACGGCCGCGCTCGCGGCGGCCCGCCGGATCGCCGCCCGGCTGGAGGTGGAGGTCTCCCAGATCCGCGCCGGGATCGGGGTCGCCACCGGCGAGGCGGTCGCCGGCAACATCGGCGACGAGTCCCGGTTCGAGTACACCGTCATCGGGGACTCGGTGAACTCGGCCGCCCGGCTCTGCGACGGCGCCAAGGAGGTCCCCGGCCTGGTCCTGGTCGCGCAGGCGTCGGTGGACCTCGCCACCACCGACGAGCGGTCGCACTGGCAGCCCGCCGGCGCTCGCCCGCTCCGCGGCCGGTCCACTCCCACCAGGACGGCCCGGCTCCGGGATTGACCCGGGATTGACCCGGGATTGACCCGGGATTGACGCCGATCGAACATGTGTTCGATCATGGGGAGATGCCCGGTCCGATCGCCCTCGCCGACTCCCGTCCCGGTGACGGGTCGGGCGGGGCGCGCGCGGACACCCTGCGCCAGCTGCAGGACCGGATCGCCGGCATGCAGGACGGGGTCCCGCGGATCCCGGTGGTGACCCACCCGGCCCTCGCCGGGCTGCTCCAGCTCCGCACCGGCTCCGCCTACGAGGTGGACAGCGCCGCGCTCGCGCTCGCCCTGCTCGCGCCTCCGTCGCAGGAGGGCTCCTGGACGGCCGTCGTCGGGGCCGGCGACCTCGGCGTGGAGGCGGCCGCCGAGACCGGGGTCGACCTCACCCGGACCATCCTCGTCCCCGACCCCGGGGAGCACTGGCTGGAGGCGACGGCGGCGCTCGTCGACGTGGTCACGGTGGTCCTGCTCCAGCCCCCGCCCGGGGTCACCGAACGGACCGCGAGCCGGATCTCCGCCCGGCTGCGCAAACGCTCCACGGTCCTCGTGGTGCTCGGCCGGTGGCCCGGCAGCGAGGCGCGGCTCGAGGTCGAGCGGTCGACCTGGACCGGGGCCGAGCGCGGCCACGGCCGGCTCCGCGACCGCCGGATCGTGGTCGGCGTACGACGCGGCGCGGCGCCGGTCCGGCGTACCGAGCTCGAGCTGACCGCCGGCGGGGGGCTGCGCCCGGTCGCGACGGACGCGGCCGACCTCGGGTCGCCGATCGTCCTCGGGGCGGGCTGATGCGCGCCCTCGTGGTCTGGTGCCCGGACTGGCCGGTGGTCGCCGCCCTCGCCGACGGCGAGCCGGACACCACCGGCGCCGCGGTGCCTGCGTCGGTCCCGGTCGCAGTGGTGACCCGCAGCGCGGTGGTCGCCTGCAACGAGCCCGCCCGCGAGGCCGGCGTACGACGCGGGATGCGGCGCCGCGACGCCCAGGCGCGCTGCCCGGAGCTGGTGCTGCTCCCCGACAACCCGGACCGCGACGTCCGCGCCTTCGAGCCGGTCCTCGCCGCCGTCGAGGCGCTCCGGCCCGGGGTCGCGCCGCTGCGGCCGGGAATGCTGGCGATCCGGTCGCCCGGCCGGTTCTACGGGGGCGAGGAGCACGCCGCGGCCGTCATCGCCGAGCAGCTCGTCGGGATCGGGGTGCGCGACGTCCGGATCGGCATCGCCGACGACCTGTTCTCCGCCGAGCAGGCCGCCCGCCTCGCCGCCGTGCAGGGCTGGCGGGTCGTCGGCGAGGGCGGGTCGGCGGAGTTCCTGCGCGGCCTGGCCGTCGACGTGCTCGACGACCCCGACCTGGTCGGGCTGCTGCAGCGGCTCGGCATCACCACCCTGGGGGACCTGGCCCGACTGCCGGCCCGGGACGTGCTCACCCGGTTCGGCAACCTCGGCGCGAAGGTGCACCGGCTCGCTCGCGGCGTCGACCCGGTGCAGCCGGCCACCCGGCAGCCGCCGCCCGACCTCGTCGCCGAGGTGCCGTTCGAGCCGCCGCTGGCCTCGGTGGAGGCGGTCGGCTTCAGCGTCCGGCGCACGGCCGAGGAGTTCGTCGCCCGGCTCGGTGAGCGCGGCCTGGTGTGCACCGCGGTCCTGGTCGAGGCGGAGGGGGACGACGCGGCTCGGACGCTGCTCTCCCGGCGTACCTGGGTGCACTCGCGCTGGTTCGCCGCCGCGGACCTCGTCGACCGGGTGCACTGGCAGCTCCGGGCGAGCCCGAGCGGGGCGGTCCTGGGAGCGCCGGTCGGGCTGGTCCGGTTCGTGCCGGAGACCGTCGAACCCGCGGCCGCGCACGCCGACGGGCTCTGGGGCGGCGGCACCGACGAGCGCGTGGACCGCGGTGTCGCACGGGTGCAGGCGATGCTCGGGTACGACGCCGTGCTGATCCCGGTCCGGCAGGGCGGCCGGTCCCCGGCGGACCGGCAGGCCCTGGTGCCGTGGGGCGAGCGCCCCACCGGGCTGCGTCCCCCCGACCTGCCCTGGCCGGGCAGTGTCCCGCCGCCGGCGCCGACCCGCGTCTTCCCCGAGCCGTGGGCGACCTCGGTGGTCGACGGCACCGGCCACCCGGTGGCGGTCACCGACCGCGGCGAGGTCACCGCGGAGCCGTTTCGGGTCTTGATCAGGCCCAGCCACCCCGGCGCTGCCCACGGCTGGCGGAAGATCGCCTCCTGGGCGGGCCCCTGGCAGGCCGACGAGCAGTGGTGGGAGACCGAGGGGTCGACGCCGGTGGCGCGCTTCCAGCTGGTGGCGGAGGACGGCAGCGCGTGGTTGCTGCGCTGCGAGGCCGGGACCTGGTGGACGGAAGCGGCTTATGAGTAGGTGCACGCGTCATGGGGTGGAGTAACCCGCCGATCCCTTGGGCGGAGCTGGAGAAGCGGCTGACCGCGGCGCCGCGGACGGTGGACGCGCCGCCGGACGAGGGTCCGGGGTCGCGGAAGAAGAAGCGGTACCGGCCCAAGGACGAGGTGCACCGGCCGGACGGCCCGGTGACGCCGTACGCCGAGCTGCACTGCCACAGCAATTTCAGCTTCCTCGACGGGGCGAGCGGGCCGGACAAGCTGGTCGAGGAGGCGGTCCGGCTCGGGCTGGAGGGGATCGCGCTCACCGACCACGACGGGTTCGCCGGGGCGCCGCTCTTCGCCGAGATCGCCCAGAAGTACGGCGGGATCCGGACCGTCTACGGGTCCGAGCTCTCCCTCGGCCTGAGCGCGCCGCAGAACGGGGTCGCCGATCCCGAGGGCCGGCACCTGCTCGTCCTCGCCGACGGGGTGGAGGGCTACCACCGGCTGGCCGCGGCGATCACCGACGCCCAGCTCCGCGGTGACGAGAAGGGCCGGCCGGTCTACGACCTGGAGGAGCTCGCGGCGCGCGGGCGCGGGCACTGGCTGGTGCTCACCGGCTGCCGCAAGGGGAGCGTCCGGCAGGCGCTCGCGACGGGAGGCCAGGAGGCGGCCGCGGCCGAGCTGGACGCGCTCACCGCGCTCTTCGGCCACGACCGGGTGGTGGTCGAGCTGACCGACCACGGCCTGCCGCTCGACCACGAGACCAACGACCGGCTGGCCGCGCTGGCACGGGTGCACGGGCTGCCGGTGGTGGCGACCAACAACGTCCACTACGCCACCCCGGGCGAGCACCGGCTGGCCGCGGCGATGGCCTCGGTCCGGGCGCGCCGGAGCCTCGCCGAGATGGACGGCTGGCTGCCGCCGTACGGGGCCGCGTGCCTGCGCTCGGGGGCGGAGATGGCCCGCCGCTTCGCCCGCTACCCGGGCGCGGTCGCCCGGTCGGTGGAGCTCGCCGGGCAGCTCTCCTTCGACCTGCAGAAGGCGACCCCGCGGCTGCCCAAGCTCGGCATCCCCGCCGGACACACCCCGGCGTCCTGGCTGCGGGTCCTGGTCGAGCGCGGCTTCGCCACCTTCTACGCCGGTACGCCGCACGAGGAGGCGGCCCGGGAGCGGATCGAGCACGAGCTGCGGATCATCGAGGAGAAGGACTTCGCCGGGTACTTCACGATCGTGCACGACATCGTCGCGTTCGCCCGCGGTGAGGGGATCCTCTGCCAGGGCAGGGGATCGGCGGCCAGCTCGGCGGTCTGCTACGCGCTCGGGATCACCGCGATCGACGCGGTCGCGTACCGGCTGCCGTTCGAGCGGTTCATCTCCGCGCACCGGGACGAGGAGCCGGACATCGACGTGGACTTCGACTCCGACCGGCGCGAGGAGGTGATCCAGTGGGTCTACGACCGCTACGGCCGGCACAACGCCGCGCAGGTCGCCAACGTGATCAGCTACCGGCCGAAGATGGCGGTGCGCGACGCCGCGAAGGCACTCGGGTTCTCGCCTGGCCAGCAGGACGCCTGGTCCAAGCAGATCGACAGCTGGAGCGGGACGGTCGCCGCTGCCGGCACAGCCGGAGGAGGTGACGGCTCGGTCCCGAAGCCGGTGGTGGACCTGGCCGACCAGCTCCTCAAGGCGCCCCGGCACCTGGGCATCCACTCCGGCGGGATGATCCTCACCGAGCGGCCGATCGGGGAGGTCTGCCCGATCGAGCGGGCCCGGATGGAGAAGCGCACCATCCTGCAGTGGGACAAGGACGCCTGCGAGTGGATGGGCCTGGTCAAGTTCGACCTGCTCGGGCTGGGGATGCTCGGTGCGCTCAACCACATGATGGTGCTGGCCGGGGAGCACCTCGGCGAGCACTGGACGCTGCAGTCGATGCCCAAGGAGGAGCCGGGCGTCTACGACATGCTCTGCCGCGCGGACTCGATCGGGGTCTTCCAGGTGGAGAGCCGGGCACAGATCGGCACCCTGCCGCGGCTCCGCCCGCGGTGTTTCTACGACCTGGCCATCGAGATCGCGCTGATCCGGCCCGGGCCGATCCAGGGCGGCGCGGTGCACCCGTACATCCGGCGCGCCACCGGCCGGGAGGAGGTGACCTACGCGCACGCCGACCTGGTGCCGGTGCTGGAGCGGACCCTGGGGGTGCCGCTCTTCCAGGAGCAGCTGATGGAGATGGCGGTCGCGATCGGCGACTGCACCCGCGACGACGCCGACCTGCTGCGCCGGGCGATGGGCTCCAAGCGCGGCGTCGAGCGGATCGAGTCGGTCAAGGAGACGTTGTTCGCAGGGATGCGGCGGCGTGGCCTGACCGGCGAGCAGGCCGCGCAGATCTACGTGCAGATCCTGTCGTTCGCGAACTTCGGGTTCGCGGAGAGCCACGCGCTCAGCTTCGCGCTGCTCGTCTACGCCAGCTCGTGGTTCAAGCTGCACTACCCGGCCGCGTTCCTGGCCGGCCTGCTGCGCTCGCAGCCGATGGGCTTCTACTCGCCGCAGTCGCTGGTCCAGGACGCCAAGCGGCACGGGGTCGTCGTCGAGCGCCCCGACATCGTGGCCTCCGGGGCGAAGGCGGGGCTCGAGCGTCTCGCGGTGCCGGGGCCCGCCGGTCCGGACACCTGCCTGGCGCCGTACCACGAGCCGACGCCGTACGACGGTGACGCACCCGACCCGACGGCGACCCACCGCCGCGACGGCGCTTTCGCGGTCCGGCTCGGGCTGGACAGCGTCCGCGGCATCGGCGCCGACGTCGCGGCGAGGATCGTGGCGGCCCGGGAGGAGCGGCCGTTCCGGGACATGGTCGACCTGTCCCGGCGGGCGTCCCTGGACAGCGGCCAGCTGGAGGCGCTGGCGACCGCGGGCGCGTTCGAGGTCTGGGGGATGACGCGCCGGGAAGCCTTGTGGAGCGCGGGATTCACCGAGCGCGAGGACCAGCTGGAGGGCGCCGGTGCGGTGGTCGCGGCGCCGGCGCTTCCCGGGTTGGACTCGGTGGGCACCACGCTGGCCGACCTGTGGGCGACCAGGATCTCCCCGGCCGGGCACCCGGTCGAGCACCTGCGCCATGCGCTCACGATGGCCGGGATCAAGTCGGTCGCCGACCTCGCGACCTCGGAGTCCGGGCGCCGGGTGCACGTCGCCGGACTGGTCACGCACCGGCAGCGGCCCAGCACCGCCGGCGGGGTCACCTTCCTCAACCTGGAGGACGAGACCGGGATGCTCAACGTGATCTGCACGCAGGGTGTGTGGAACCGCTACCGCAAGGTGGCCAGGACGGCCGCGGGCATGGTGATCCGGGGGATGGTGGAGCGCAACGACGGCGTCACCAACCTGGTCGCCGACAAGATCGCCACGCTGGAGAGCGTCAGCCCGGGAGCCGACCTCGCCCTGCAGGACCGGCACCGGTCCCGCGACTTCCAGTAGCCGCCGACCCGGCGCAGACGCGCGCCATCACCCGGGTCAGCGTCAGAGGCCCTGCCAGTCCGGCTTCCCGGCAGCGACCTCGCGGTAGTACCCCACCCTGGCCAGGCCGCTGGCCGCGGCCTCGTCGACCAGGACGCTCGCGTGCGGGTGGAGCTGCAGGACCGAGGCCGGGCAGGACGCCGTGACCGGGCCCTCGACGGCGGTGGCGAGCGCGTAGGCCTTACCCGCGCCCGTGGCCACCAGGACCAGGTGCTGGGCGTCGAGGATGGTGCCCAACCCCTGGGTGAGGACGTGGCGCGGGACGTCGCCGTCGACGTCATCGAAGAAGCGGGCGTTGTCGCGCCGGGTGAGCGCGGTCAGCGTCTTCAGCCTCGTCCGCGAGGCGAGCGAGGACCCCGGCTCGTTGAACGCGAGGTGGCCGTCACTGCCGATGCCCAGGATCTGCAGGTCGATCCCGCCCGCGTCCACGATCGCCCGTTCGTAACGCTCTCCCGCGGTCGCCAAACCCTCAGGAGCGGGGTCCGGGCCGGCCACGTTGGCGGGGTCCAGGTCGAGGTGGTCGGTCAGCTCACGGGCGATCGTCGCGCGGTAGGACTGCTCGTGCCCGCGCGGCAGGCCGACGTACTCGTCGAGGGTGAAGGCGCGGACCGATGCGTACGACGGACCGGTGCCGGCCCGGTGCCGCATGATCAGATCGCGGTACGCCGCCAACGGGCTCGACCCGGTGGCGAGTCCGAGGACCGCGTCGGGCTTGGACCGGACCAGCGCCTCGACGGCGTCGGCGGCGAGCACCCCGACGGCGTCCGCGTCGGGGAGGACCAGGACCTCCATCAGCTCTCCCGGGTGTCGTGGACGACAGTGCCGCCGAGGACGGTGGCGACCACGTCGAACCGGCCGTCCGCCGTGTCGAGCAGGACGAGGTCGCCGCGGTACCCCGGGTCGAGCCTCCCGCGAGTCGGGTCGCCGATCAAGGCTGCCGGCGTGGTGGTCGCGGCCGCGATCGTGTCGGCGAGCGAGCAGCCGGTGGTGGCGCGCAGGGTTCGCAGGCAGTCGCTGAGCGCGGCGGCGCTGCCGGCGAGGGTGCCGTCCTCCAGCCGGACGGCGCCGCCGGCCACCACGACGGACTGGTCGCCGAGCCGGGCGGGGCCGTCCGGGACGCCCAGCGCCGCGGTGGTGTCGCTGACCGCGAGGAAGCGGTCCGGGCCGAGGGCCCGCCAGGCGGTGCGCAGGGTGTCGGGGGCGAGGTGGTGGCCGTCGGCGATCACGCCGGCGACGAGGTGGCCGGCCAGGGCGCGGCCGACGGGGCCGGGCTCGCGTCCGACGAGCGGGGGCATCGCGTTGAACAGGTGGGTGACGCAGCGCGCGCCGGCGGCCTCCGCCGCGGCCACCTGGTCCGCGCTCGCCTCGGTGTGCCCCACGGAGACCACCACGCCGCGGGCGGTCAGGGCGGCGATCACGTCGAGAGCGCCCGGCAGCTCGGGGGCGAGGGTCGCCATCAGCACCCCGGCCTCCCGGGACCAGGACGCGACCAGGTCGAGCGACGGTTCGGTGAGCCACGCCCCGGGGTGCGCGCCCTTGCGGGCCGGCGCGATCATCGGTCCCTCGAAGTGCACGCCGAGCGGGACGGCGCCGGCCCAGTCGTTCGTCCCGGTGAAGGTCGCCAGCGCGGTCTCGCGGGCGCCCGGCGAGGAGGTGATCACGGTCGGCAGGTACGCCGTCACGCCGTACCGGGCGAGCACCGGGCCGATCTCGCGAAGCCGCTCGGGCTCGTCGGTGACGTCGATGCCGCCGGCGCCGTTGAGCTGGAGGTCGATCAGCCCCGGCGCGACGGTGAGCCCGGTCGCGTCGAGGACGGGCGCCCCACCGGAGGTCGCGGCGGCCAGGAGGCCGTCGTGCACCAGGACGTCGCGCCGCCCGCCGTGCACGTCGGTGCCACCGAGGACGCGGAGGCTGCGCGTCATCGGGACAGCGCCTCGAACCGGTCCAGCGCCCGCCCCATCTCGGGGGAAGCCGCGTCGTCGAAGCTCGGTCCGCGCAGCGGGACCGCGTCGCCGGGGGCCACCGGCTCCCCGCAGTGCTCGCAGCAGGCGACCGCCCGGGCGACCTGCCCGCAGCCGAGGTGGCGCCACTGCACCGGTGGTCCGGCTTCGCCGAAGACCCACTTGTCGCCGAACTGCTGCATCGCGAGGACGACCATCGCGAGGTCGGCGCCCTTCTCGGTCAGCGTGTAGTCGTACCGCGGCGGGTGCTCGGAGTAGGGGACCCGGAGGAGCACCTCGTGACCGACGAGCGCGGTCAGCCGCTGGGTCAGCACCTTGCGGGACACGCCGAGCTCGCGCTGGAGCGCGTCGAAGCGGGTGATCCCGAGGGCGACGTCACGCAGGATCAGCGGCGTCCAGCGGTCGCCGACGATCTCCAGCGTGCTGATCAACGAGCAGGGCTTGTCGAGCTGGTCGTCCCGAGCCACGCGTTGCATGGCTCACAGTCTAGACGAGTGCGTTCCCCAAGGGAACTGACCCTGCTAGCGTGCGGCCATGCTCGAGCGCATCGCCCGCCTGACCTGGCACCACCCGCGCAAGATCCTGCTCGCGACCCTCGCGTTCGTCGCTGTCGCCGGGTTCTTCGGCCACGACGTCGAGCACCACCTCAAGGCGGCCGGTTTCACCGACCCGTCCTCGGAGAGCGAGGTCGCCGGGGACGTGCTCGGCGGCGCGCTCGGCTTCTCCGCCCAACCCGGCCTCGTCGTGCTCGTCCGGGCCGCGGACGGCGGCCGCCTGGACGTCACCGACCCGGGCGTGTGGGCCGAGGTCGCCCGGCTCGCCACCGAGCTCCGCGGTTCCGCGTACGTCGGCCACGTGGTCGACCCGCTCGCCGATCCCGTCGCCGGCGCCGCGCTGGTCGCCCGCGACGGCCGCTCGCTGGCGCTCACCGCTCAGCTGACCAGCAGCGACCTGGAGGACAAGGGTGGGCTCGCCGACGAGTCGGTCCGCGAGCGGGTCACCTCCGAGAAGCTCGACGTCAGCTACGGCGGGTACGCGCCGAGCTTCAACGAGGTCAACGACCAGACCCGGCGCGACCTCAGCAAGGCGGAGCTGATCGCCTTCCCGCTGCTCGCGATCCTGCTGCTCCTCGTCTTCCGCAGCGTGGTCGCCGCCGCGGTGCCGCTGCTCATCGGCGTGATCTCGATCGTCGGCACCCTGTTCGCGTTGCGGATCATGGCGTCGCTGGTCGACACCTCGCTCTTCGCGCTGAACATCGCGACCGCGCTCAGCCTGGGGCTGGCGGTCGACTACGCCCTGCTGCTGGTCTCCCGGCACCGCGAGGAGGCCGCGCGGTCGGGCTTCACCTACGACGCCCACCTCACCGTGGTCCGCACCGCCGGCCGGACCGCGCTGTTCTCCGGGCTCACCGTCGCCGGCGCGATGGCCGCCCTGATGGTGATGCCGCAGCGCTTCCTCTACTCGGTCGGCGCGGCCGGCGCGATGGTCGGTGTCTTCTCGGCGCTGATCGCGATCCTCGTGGCGCCGGCCCTGCTCGCCGTGCTCGGGCCGAAGATCAACGCGCTCTCGCTGCGCCGCGGGCCCGCCGTCTCCGACTCGTCCTCGCGCTGGCTCCGGCTGGCTCGCTGGGTGATGAAGCGACCGGTGCTGGTCGCGGTGACCACCAGCGCCGCGCTGCTCGCCCTCGCCGCGCCCCTGTTCGCGACCCACCTGACCGGGCCGAGCGCGCAGGCGGTCCCGCCCGGGCAGCAGTCCTACGCCGCCAACGCCTACCTGCAGGACCACTACGGTCGCGAGGTGACCGAGGGGGTCTCGCTCACGGTGCACGGGAAGGTCTCCGACGACGACCTAGTCGCACTCCACGACCGGATCACCGCCGTCGCCGGGGTCGACCGGGTCGGGCCCTTCCAGCGGGCCGGGTCCGACGTCGCCTACACGACGGCCGCGCTGGACGCGCCCGCCCTGTCGGACGAGGGCCAGGCCGCGGTGCGCGGCGTCCGGGCACTGGCCGACCCGTCGGGAGCCGAGCTGCTGGTCGCCGGGAACACCGCCAGCTTCCTCGACGAGAAGGAGAGCCTGGGCCGGAACGCCGTCCTCGCGGTCGGGCTGATCTTGCTGCTCACCCTGGTGCTGCTCTTCCTGCTCACCGGTTCGGTGCTGCTGCCGCTGAAGACGCTGCTGATGAACACGATGACGCTGGCCGCGACGCTCGGCATCCTGGTGACCGTCTTCGAGAAGCGGTTCGCCGTCGGGCTGCTCGACTACCCCGGCCCCTACCGGGTCGAGGTGACCAGCCTGGTCTTCCTGTTCGCGGTCACCTTCGCGCTGGCCACCGACTACGCGGTGCTGGTGATGGCGCGGATCAAGGAGCTGCGCGACTCCGGGATGAGCAACGAGGACGCCGTCGCCGAGGGCATGGGCCGGACCGGTCGGATCATCAGTGCCGCCGCGCTGATGATCGCGGTGGTGTTCGCGGCCTTCGCGGTCAGCCCGGTGTTCTTCATGAAGCAGATCGCGGTCGGGATGGCGCTCGGCGTGATCATCGACGCGACCGTCGTACGGGCGCTGCTGGTGCCGTCCCTGATGCGCCTGCTCGGCGACGCCAACTGGTGGGCCCCCGCCCCGCTCCGCCGGTTCCACGACCGGTTCGGCATCCGCGAGGGCTGAACCTCAGCTGACCAGGGGAGCCAGGTAGCGGCGGGCGTAGTCGCGGACGGCTGCGGGGTCGGTGAGGTCGAGGGCTCCGTGCGGGTTGAGCATGTAGGTGTACGCCAGCCGCAGCATCAGCTCGGCGACCACGTGCAGCTCGTCGTCGGGCATGCTCGCGCCGCTGCGGCGCAGGGTCTGCGCGACCTGGTCGGCGGCGCCGAGGACGAGGGCGCTGTGCGAGGAGCCGCCGACGCCGATGATGATCTCCGGCTCCGACTCCACCATCCGGGCGAGCAGCGGGATCTCCCGGGTCAGTGCCATGCCCTTCACGAAGCACTCGACCACCGCCTCCTGCGGCGGCAGTCCGGAGGCGTGCGCGTCGAGCTGGGTCAGGAAGTCACCGAGCTGCCGGGCCAGCACCGCGTCGAGCAGCGCCTCCTTGTTCGGGTAGGCGCGGTACAGCGTGCTCCTGCTGATGCCGGCGGCGCGCGCCACGTCCTCGACGTTGGCCCGGCGGGCGCCGTACTGCTCGAAGACGCGCTGAGCCGCGTCCAGGATCTCGCTCGTCATCTGCGCACCACGTCCCCCATTCTCGCAGCCGTCACAGCCGCTCGAGCGTCACCGGGAGCCGGTCGCGCGGGTACGGCAGCGCCACCAGGTCCAGCGGCCAGCGGTAGTCGTCGGGGACCGACCAGCGGTAGGTGCGCAGCAGCTCGTGGAAGATCGCCCGCACCTGGACGCCGGCGAAGTACATCCCGATGCACTTGTGCACCCCGCCGCCGAAGCCGTGGAACGCCATCCGGTGGCCGTGGTCCTCGCGCCGCGGCTCGGCGAACCGGTCCGGGTCGAACCGGGTCGGGTCCGGCCAGTACGTCGGGTCGAAGTGGCTGTAGAACGGCGAGACCGTGACGAAGGCGCCCTCGGGGATCCGGTAGCCGTTGACCGCGGTCTCGCGGGTCGCCACCCGCGGCATGTTCGGCACCGGGCTGCACAGCCGCAGCGACTCCTTCATGACCCGGTCGAGGAGCTCGTCGCCGACCACGGAGTCGTAGTCGTCACCGGCGGCGAGCGCGGACGCACGCGCTTTCTCCTGCCACTCCGGGAACCGCGCCAGGTGGTAGGCCATCGAGCTCATCGTGATCGTGCTGGTGTCGTGCGCCGCCATCAGCAGGAAGATCATGTGGTTGACGATGTCCTCGTCGGTGAACTCGTCGCCCTCCTCGCTCTGCGCGATGCAGAGCTGGGCGAAGAGGTCGTCGCCGCCGTTGCGGCGCTTCTCCGGCAGGTGCTCGTAGAAGAACTCCTCCAGCACCTTGCGGGCGGCCAGGCCCTTGGCCCACGGGGTGCCGGGCACGTTCGCGCGGACGATCGAGGTGCCGGCGCGGACGGCGGCGATGAAGGCTTTGTTGACGCGGTCCTGCTCGGCCCGGGGGAGGTCGACCCCGACGAACGTCTCGATCGCGAGGTCGAGGGTGAGCTCCTTGAAGAGCTCGAACATCCGCGGGTGCGCGACGTCGCCCCATCCGGCGAGTCCTTCACGGATGTGCGGCACCATCACCGCGTGGTAGCGGCGCATCGCGTCGTTGGTGAACGCGGCCTGCAGGATCCGCCGGTGGTGCAGGTGCTCGTCGAAGTCGAGGAGCATCAGGCCCCGGTGGAAGAACGGCCCGATGAAGTGCGACCACGCGGGGCCGTTGGCGAAGACCCGCTCGCGGTTGATCAGGATCTGCTCGGCGGCGTCCATCCCGTAGCAGGCGTAGAGCGTGGTGCCGAAGACGTTGATCTTCAGGACCTCGCCGTACTTCGCGCGCATGACGTCGTTGTGGCCGATCGGGTCGCGGCGCATCTTCAGCAGGTGCGGCAGGCCGACCAGGGGGCCGCGGACGGTCCGGAGGTTCTCGGTGCTCTGGGCGGTCGCGGTCACGGGCAGCTCCCGGGTGAGATCGTCGCGGCAGAAACGTTGAAACAAAGTCGTGCCAATGTATCATCGGGCCATGCCGACTGCCCAGACCCAGGACGTCGCCGCCGCCGACGAAGTGCCGCTCGCGGGACTCCCGCTGGGGCCCGACTCGTTGACCTGGCAGCTCTTCGCCGACCACCGGATGGCGCTGCTCGGACCGCGGGCCGCGGTGCTGCAGAACATGCTGCCCGCGCTCGGCCAGGGCGTGGAGGACCACTCGGTCTGGTTCGCGGAGACGCTGGCCCGGCTGCGGCGCAGCATCCCGCCGATCTTCAACACCGTGTACGGCGCCGACGGGGTCGCCGCCGGGCACGAGGTCCGCGACTTCCACCGGCACATCAAGGGCACCCTCCCGAGCGGCGAGCGCTACAGCGCCCTCAACCCGGACACCTACTACTGGGCGCACGCCACCTTCGTGGAGCACCTCGTCGTCGCCACCGAGACCTTCATCCGGCCGCTCTCGCCGGCCGAGAAGGACCAGATCATCGGCGAGCACCGCACCTGGTTCGAGCGGTACGGCGTCAGCGCCCGCCAGGTGCCGGGCACCTGGGCCGAGTTCGACGCGTACTGGCAGCACGCTCTCGACGAGCGCCTCGTCGCGCACCGGACCGCCAGGTACGGCGTCGGCTACGCCACCAAGGGCTGGCCGCGCCCGAAGCAGGTGCACCCGCTGGTGTGGTCGGTCGTCTCCCGGCCGCTCGACGCGGTGAGCTCGTTCGTCACCGTCGGCGGCATGCCCGAGCGCGGTCGCGAGCTGCTCGGGCTGCCCTGGGACGAGGCCCGCGAACGCCGCTACCAGCGGTTCGCCGCCGTCTGCCGCGCCCTCGACCCGGCGTACGCGAAACTGCCCGGCAGGCTCCGGATGCACCCGATCGCCCTGCGGGCCTTCCGGCGAGAGGGGCGCCCGGCATGAGTGACAGCATGAGTGACGGCACGAGCGGGCACCCGCGCGACGCCGTGCTGCCGCCGCACGTCACCCCGGCCGACGTCGCCCGCTGGACCGCGCTGGTCGCGGCCACCGGCGACGAGACCGCCCGCGCGGTCTCCCCGTTCACCGGCCACCTGCTCCCGCCGGTGCCCCAGTCCACCCCGGCCGACGTGGCCCGTGCCGCGGACCGCGGTCGCGCCGCGCAGCCCGCGTGGGCCGCGCGCCCGGTGACCGAGCGCGCCCAGGTCCTGCTCCGGTTCGGCGAGCTCATGGTCGCCGAGCGCGACAAACTCGTCGACCTGGTGCAGTGGGAGACCGGCAAGTCCCGGGTGCACGCGGGCATCGAGGCGATGGGCGTGCCGATGGTGGCGGCGTACTACGGCGCCGAGGGGCCCGGCCAGCTGCGCGCGACCAAGGTCCGCTCCGGCGTCCCCGGCATCGTCGCGGCCCGGGTGACCCGGCACCCCAAGGGGCTGGTCGGCGTGATCGCGCCCTGGAACTACCCGCTCTTCCTGGCCGTCGGCGACGTGATCCCGGCCCTGGTCGCCGGCAACGCCGTGCTCAGCAAGGCCGACTCGCAGGCACCGCTGACCCTGCTCGCGGCCCGCGACCTCGCCCTGCGCGCGGGCCTGCCCGGCGACGTCTGGCAGGTCGTGGCCGGCCCGGGCAGCCGGCTCGGCCAGGCGATCGTCGACCAGGTCGACCACCTCGCCTTCACCGGCTCGACCGCCACCGGGCGCCGGCTCGCCGTCGCCGCCGGCGAGCGCCTGATCGGGACCTCGCTGGAGCTCGGCGGGAAGAACCCGATGATCGTCCGGGCCGACGCGAACATCGACGCCGCCGTCACCGGGGCCGTCCAGGCGTGCTTCGCCAGCGCCGGCCAGATGTGCATCGGCATCGAGCGGATCTACGTCCACGAGGACCGGTACGACGAGTTCGTCGGCAAGCTCGTCACCGCGACCCGGGCGATCCGGATGGGGGCGTCGTACGGGCACGACGTCGAGCTCGGCTCGCTCACCTCCGCCGGGCAGCTCGCGGCGACCGTCAAGCACGTCGAGGACGCCGTCGCGCAGGGCGCCACCGTCGAGGTCGGCGGTCGCCCGCGACCCGACCTCGGCCCGTTCTTCCACGAGCCGACCGTCCTGTCCGGGGTGACGCCGTCGATGGCCGTGCACGCCGAGGAGACCTTCGGGCCGGTGGTCGCCGTCTACCCGGTCGTCGACGACGAGGACGCGGTCACCCGCGCCAACGAGACCGAGTACGGCCTCTCCGCCAGCATCTGGAGCCGCGACCTGGACCGGGCCCGCGAGCTCGCCGGCCGGGTCCGGGCCGGCGCGGTCAACATCAACGACGGCTACCTGTCGGCGATCTCCTCGCTCGCCGCCCCGATGGGCGGGATGAAGGCGAGCGGGGTCGGCCGCCGGCACGCCGCCGACGGCATCCTCCGGTTCACCGAGTCGCAGACCACCACCAGCCAGAAGGTCTCGACGCCGTACCCGTCGAGGACCAAGACTCATCTCAGCACCTACCTCCGCGCCACCCGCCTCGCGGTGGCCGGCCAGCTCAAGGCCGCGCGCCTGAGGAACCGACGGACGAAGGAGTCCCGATGAAGCTCAACGGCAAGGTCGTCGCGATCACGGGCGGTGCCCGCGGGATCGGGGAGGCCACCGCGAAGGCGCTCACCGCGGCCGGCGCCCGCGTCGCCGTCGGCGACCTGGACGCAGACCTGGCGGCCCGGTCCGCGCAGGGGTACGGCGGCCTCGGGCTCCCGCTCGACGTGACCTCCACCGAGTCGTTCGCCGCCTTCCTCGACAAGGTCGAGGCCGAGTACGGCCGGATCGACGCGCTGGTCAACAACGCCGGGATCATGGTGATCGGCAAGCACCTCGACACCCCGCTCGAGGGCCAGCTCAAGCAGCTCGACATCAACCTGCGCGGCGTCATCCTCGGCGTCCACGAGGTCGCGCCGCGGATGATCGCCGCCGGCGGCGGGCAGATCGTCAACATCGCCTCCCTCGCCGGCCGGATCCCGGCCCCGGGCTCGGCGGTCTACAGCGCCACCAAGGCCGGGGTGCTCGCCCTGACCGAGGCGCTCGACGCGGAGCTGGCCGAGCACGGCGTCCGGGTCGCGGCGGTGCTGCCGTCGTTCACGAACACCGGCCTGATCGACGGGACGACCGCGCCGCGGCTGAGCCCGCCGATCCAGCCCGAGCAGGTC
The DNA here is from genome assembly GCF_052114005.1 of Marmoricola sp. RAF53. Lineage (NCBI taxonomy): Bacteria > Bacillati > Actinomycetota > Actinomycetes > Propionibacteriales > Nocardioidaceae > Marmoricola > Marmoricola sp. RAF53. The sequence goes on from NZ_JBFRDX010000027.1 coordinate 44,081, forward strand.
GCCGCCGCGGTGGTCGGCCTGGTGGCCAAGCACCGGCCGGTCGCGACCGTGCCGAAGTCGCTGGCGTTCTCCAGCCTGCAGTGGGGGCTGATGCCGAACCGGGCGAAGCGCTGGCTCGGACGCCGGACCGGGATGGACACGATGTTCACCGACTTCGACCACACCGCGCGGGCGGCGTACGACCAGCGCACGACGGGCGACTGAGACCTGGCAGGCTGACACCGAGGAGATGGACGGGGTCGGCCGGTTCGGCTGGGTCACCGACCCCGAAGGCAACCGGATCGAGCTCTGGCAGCCGGCCTGACCGGAACCCTGCTCAGAATTCTGGGGCGCGGCGCGTAATTTCCGGGACCTTCGCGACGTCAGAACTTCAGGGGCGCCGTTGGGGGCGGCCCCTCGTGCCGCTCTGAGGCACGTTCGCCTCTGCCTGGAGTCCGACGTCATGACGATCCGCTTGTTCCTGTCCGCGTTTCTGACCGCTACCGCCGCGACCTGGGCGCTGGCGGCTCCGCCGGCGACGGCGGCCGAGATCCCGGGGGCGGTCACCTCCGTGTCCACCACGGCGCAGCAGGTGAACCAGTGGGACCAGGTCGACTTCACCTGCGCGTGGGCGGTGCCGGACGGGTCCCGGCCGGGTGACACCTTCGGGCTCCAGCTCCCGCCCGAGCTGCGCTGGTTCGGGGCGGCGGACTTCCCGCTGCAGGCGCCCGACGGGACCGTGATCGCCCGCGGCCGCGCCGACAGCAGCGGCGCCGTGACGTTCACGCTCACCGACTACGTGCTCACCCACCAGGACGTCCACGGCACCTGCCGGTTCAGCACCCAGTACACGCGACCCACCGCGCCGGGCCAGGTGGTGCTCGACTTCCCGGTGGGCTCCTCGGTGGTGCACGTGACGGTCCCGACCACCGACCAGTGCACCCACGACTGCGGGCCGGACCTGACGGTGCCGGCGAAGAGCGCGTACTGGGCGGACGCCGCCCAGGACCGGGTCCGCTCGGTGATCTCCGTCCCGCTGGTCCCGGCCGACGACGCCACCGTCGTGGTCACCGACCGGCCCGGCGCGGGACTCGCCCTGGACTGCGCGACGGTCACCCCGAAGATCGGCCGGGTCCGCGGTGGCGACGGCTACCTCGCAACACCCCTCGACGGCGCGACGTACCCGGCCGCGGTCGTCTGCAGCCCGACGCTGCTCACGGTCACCTGGACCGGCGTACCGGCGGGAGAGATGGCCGAGGTGTGGGTCGACGCCGACGTGACCGACCCGTCGCTCGGGACGTACTCGAACTCCGGCACCGTGACGATCAACGGCGAGACCACGCCCGTCGTCGACGACGTACGCCGCTCGCAGGCCGGGGGCGCCGGTTCCGGCAGCCCGCTCACCCCGACTCCCACCCCGACTCCGACCCCGACCCCGACCCCGACTCCCACCCCGGCCCCGATCCCCACTCCGACCCCGACCCCGGCTCCCACCCCGCCGGCGCCTCCGACGGCCACGGTCGCCCCGCCGACCGGACCCAGCCAGCACGTCGCGAAGCTGCCGGCGACCGGGGCGCCGGAGGTCCGGGCGGAGCTGGTCGCGGGCGGGGCGCTCCTGCTGGCCGGCACCGCCACGGTCCTCAGCGGTGCGGGCGCACTCGCGCGACGGCGCTCCACGGCCCCCAGCCGGCCGCGTTGTGCGCCCGGATCGTGAACCGGTAGACCCGGTTGTTGGTCAGCCCGCGCACGGTCGCGCCCCGGACCCGGGCCCCCGCGACCGCGATGACCTTGCCGTTGCGCCGGACCTGGTAGGCGTCGATCGGCTGCCCGCTGACCGGGGAGCGCCAGTGCAGAAAGGCCTTGTGGTTGCCGGATCGCGCGGTGAGCCCGCGCGGCGCCGTCGGCCTGGTCATTCGAGGCGGAACCGGCGGCAGGCCCTGCGCACCGGCAGCGGCCTCGAAGGAGAAGACGCTCGACTCGGCCGGCAGCCGTGAGTAGACCATGCTGAAGCGCCGCTGGCCCTGCGCGTGCGCCTCGAAGTAGGCCATCGAGACCTTCGTGGAGCCGCTGCCGGTGTCGAAGTAGAAGTAGTCGTTGCTGTCGTAGCTCACCGTCTCGGCGCACACGAACCGGCAGCCGTCGAAGTCGGCATCGTCCTCCTGGCCCTCGAAGTAGCCGCCGAACGTGTGCGTCGCGGTGTCGACGAAGACGACCGAGGTCGGGCGGTTGAACTCGGTGCCGAAGGAGAAGAACTTGCGGCTGTCGGGCCCGGACGGCGCGGTGTTCAGGGGGAAGTCGTCGGTGGACGTCTCACCCCCACCCTGGCGCGCCCAGCACTCCAGCCGGTCGTGGTTGGTGTCGTAGAAGTCGGCGGACGCGGCGTGCTGGACCCGCAGGACCAGGGCGCCGCACGGCATCTGCTCGTCGGCTGCCGCCTGGGCGGGCTCGGCCACGGACAGGAAGCCGGCCGCGAGCAGCAGCGGGGCGACGAGAGCGAGACGGCGCACGGGGGACCTCCGAGAGGATCGATCGGGACTCCCTGAGTCTCCGTCCCGGCCGGCCGGGTGTCCTCCGTCATCTGGCGTATCTTCCGGGCCCCTGCCCGGACTCGCTCAGCGCCAGTCGAAGTACTCGCGGTGGATGTTCCGCCCGCGGACACCCGCGCCGCGGAGGCCCTGCTGGAGGTCGCGCAGCATCGGTTCGGGGCCGCACAGGAAGGCCGAGAGCTCGGCCGGGGCGTCCACGGACTCGAGGATCCGCTCGGCGGTCAGGCGTCCGTCGGTCGCGGAGTCGACCAGGTGCAGCCGGACGTGGTCGTACTCGGCGACCCGCGCGGTGATCTCGTCGGCGAAGGCCGCCGGACCGCCGGTGTAGGCGTAGTAGAGGTCGACCTCGCCGTGCGGCGGACCCTCCTCGAGCGCGCGCACCCAGCTCAGGAAGGGCGCCACGCCGACGCCGCCCGCGATCCACACCTGCCGGCTCGTCCCCTTGGAGTGGTGGAACCGGCCGTGCGGCCCGCCGATGACCGCCGGCATGCCCGGTTCGAGGAGGTCGGCGATCGAACGGGTGTAGTCGCCGAGACCTTTCACGGTGAACCGGACGTACGGCTCGGTCGGGGCACTGGCGAGCGTGAACGGGTGCCGGTGCCAGCCGTCCTTGGCCTCGATGTAGACGAGCGCGAACTGGCCCGGGAGGAAAGTCATCGGCTTGCCCAGCGGGCGCAACCGGATCTCCACCAGGTCCTCGGCGACGCGGGTCACGCTGTCGACCTCGTAGTCGTGCAGCGAGCGCACGAACTGGGCGATCAGCTCGCGGTAGACGTAGAAGACCAGCCCGATGCCGCCGACGACGACGTAGGACCAGCGCAGCACGTCGGACTTCGGGAACGGCGATCCGTCGAGGAGGCCGTGGAAGAAGGCGGCCGCCACCAGCAGGCCGGTCAGCCGGTGCACCTGACGCCAGCGGTCGTAGCCGCCGAACAGCCGCCGCACCTGCGCGATCACCGGCTTGTCCTTGAGGGCCTTGATCGGCCCCCGCAGCGGGCGCGGCACGACCGACTGCCAGCGCGGCAGGATCGCCCACAGCGCGAGGCCGACCATGCCCCAGGCGCCGATGGCTCCGAGCGTGCCGCCCCAGGAGGAGTGGATCGGGCTCGACGCGAGCGGGATGTGCGCGGCGAGCAGCACCAGGCCGGTGATCGCCATCCGCCGGTGCCAGATCGCGGCTCGGTCGATCCCGTCGAACCAGGTCTCGACCCACGGCAGCGAGCTGATCAGCACCAGGGCCGCGGAGAGCAGCACCACCGAGATCGCGCCGACGTACTGGCCGACGTACGGTCCGGTCGGCTCGCCGGAGGGCCGGAAGAAGACCCAGAGGGCGGAGTAGGCGACGAGCAGCACTCCGATCGTCACCGGGCCGGTGTGACGGTGGGGGATGCCGCGCAGGGCCGCCATGCGGCGACTCTAGGGCACGCCGCTCAGCGGTGACCCTTGCCGCCGCCCTTCCCGTGGTGCGCCGGTCGGTGGGTCTTCTTCGGCCCGGCCTTGGCGGGCTTCGCGGCGGCCGGCTTCGGTGCCGCTGCTCGGGGCGTGATGTTCGTCGGGACCGGGGTGAGGACCGAGGCCTGCTGCACCCGCTGCGCCGGGACGGGCGCCGGCGTCGCGGGGTCGTCGGTCCCGACGGTCCCGCCGGCTCCGAGCGCGAAGGCGAGCACGCAGGCGGCGGCCGTCGCCGCGCCGGCGGCGTACCAGGCG
>NZ_JBFRDX010000028.1:0-45290 GCF_052114005.1 Marmoricola sp. RAF53
TCGTGACCTGGATCGAAAGGACCTACCACCGACGCCGCAGACAAGACGCCCTGGGCCGATTGACCCCCATTGAGTTCGAGACCATCATGACGCCACCAGCTGCTCAGGCAGCCTGACCGAACCTGTCACCTGATCGTGCAGCAGACCCGAATTTCGGCCCCCAGCCTTCTGGCTGGGGGCCGAAGTGCTTCCCGAAGCGCTCTCGCGTGGTGCTGTCACCTCGGACAAGCACTTGGTCAGCGCGCGGCAAGGTCTCGGCCCAGCTGACCGAGGAACTCGTCGGCCATCGCGCGCTGGCGTTCGAGGTTCTCGCGGCGGTCCCGAGCTTCTGCCAGGACTGCGGCGAGCCGCTTCCGGGCCTCAGCGTGGCGGTCGCCGCCATCGGTGTCGGCGTCGGCGTTCTCGTCGCGATGACGCTCTTCGCGCGCCGGGTGGCGCACCTGACCGAGACCGCCCGCGAACTCGTCGAGGACGACCACGGCGCGAAGGTCGTGTACCGGGTCACCGGCGAGCTTCCGTCGCACTAGGCCGGCCCCGGCCACGAGGAACCGGTCTGATCGGCGGGCGGTGCCTCGTAGCACTCGGGTGCGCGGAACGCTCGATAGTCTCCGGTCATGGGCGCGAGAGCGGGGGAGCAGGCTGGCATTCCCGATGCCGTGGTGGTCGAGCTGCACCGCACGGCTGCCGAGCTGCTGCGGCACGTGTCGTCGTACGCCGACGACATGCTCGACTACATCGTCGAGCGGATCCCGGAAGCCAGCGCTGATGACGAGCTCCGCGGTCTGACGCTGGGGTCGTGCTCGTCGAACCTCGAGGCGGCACTGTCGATGGTGCGGGCCGGGATCGACGTGGGTGCTGCGACAGCGCCGGTCACCGCGCTCGAGCATGCGCGCGCGATGGCCGCCCGGGGTTACAGCGTCGATGTGATGCTGCGGTTCTACCGGGTCGGCCACGCGTACTTCAGTGAGCTCGTCCTGGCCGGGATCACCGACCTCGTGAGCGATCCCGCCGTGGCTCTTGACGTGATGGCCAACCTGCAGCGCTACGCCTTCGCCTACACGGACCGCGTCTCCAGCGAGGTCGCGGCCGAGTACGTCGCCGAGCTCGACCGCATCCAGACCCTTGCGCGGGCGGCCCGGACGGATGCGGTCCGGGCGCTGATCTCCGGCGAACGGGTCGACCTCCGCCACGCCGAGCGCACCTTGTCCCACCGGCTCACCGGGTGGCAGACGGCCTTCGTCTGCTGGACCGATCGCGACGATGTCGACCTCGGGCGCCTGGGTGAAGCGGTCGGCGCCTGGCTCGGTTCGTCCCATCCGCTGCTCGTCCCGGATGGCGCCCACGCGCTCTGGGGCTGGGTCTCCACGGCGGCCGCACCCAGCGTCGCCCCCACGGACACCCGCCCCCTGGCAGCGCACGTCCCGGAGACGGTGCGGGTCACTCTGGGCGCACCCGCGCAGGACGCTGCCGGCTTCCGGGACTCCCACGTCCAAGCACAGCGCGGTCGTCGGATCGTCGAGCTCACCGGTCGAGCAGCGCCGGTCACGGCGTACCCGGAGATCGCCCTGGTGGACACGATGAGCGGCGACCTGGACCTGGCGCGCGCCTTCGTCGCCTCCGAGCTGGGTGGGCTGGCGATCACCGGGCGCCGTGAGGAGGAGGAGCGAAGGGCGCTGCTCGCCGTGCTCGACGCACAGGGTGGCCTGGCAGCCGCCGCGGAGGAGCTCGGCGTCCACCGGAACACGGTGCTGCAGCGCCTGCGCCGGGCAGAGGAAAGACGCGGCCGTCCTGCGACCGACCGGGTTGCCGAGCTGCATGCTGCGCTGCGTCTGGCGCACGTGCTCGGTCCGGTGGTGCTGGCGCCGGGGCCGGACGCGGCCTGACCCGGGATGTGCTGGGCGCACACTCGGATGGGCTCGGCAGCCCTCGCGGAGCCAGCTCGGGGTTCGTACGTTGCGAAGCATGTCAGCAATCACCGAGCGGCCTGCGCCTGCAGCGCCACGGCACGCACTCCCTGACCCGGGCGAGCAGGTCCCGACCATCTCGTGGCCGATCGTCGGCATCTTCTGCGGTGCCGTCGTGGTGTTCGCGTTCTCCTCGTGGGCGGCGCTGGCCGACAGGCTCCCGGCCCCGGCGACGGTTCTGCTGAGCGCGACCGCGATCTTCGTGCTGTTCACCGTGCTGCACGACGCTGCGCACTACTCGGTGAGCACGCACCGCTGGGTCAACGCGGCTTTCGGCCGGGTCGCGATGCTCTTCGTCTCGCCGCTGATCTCGTTCAGGTCGTTCGCGTTCATCCACATCGAGCACCACCGCAACACCAATGACGACGCGAACGACCCCGACCACTTCGTCAGCGGCGCTCCGTGGTGGCAGCTTCCGGTTCGGGGCCCGCTGATGGACGTGCCCTACCTGACGTTCCTGGTACGCAACCTCAGGCGCCGACCCCGGGCGGAGGTGCAGGAGACCTTGTTCCTGCTGGGGGCCACCGTCGCGGTGATCGTCGCGTGTGCCTTCACCGGGCACCTGTGGACGCTGGCGGTGCTGTACCTGATCCCCGAGCGGATCGCCGTGTTCGTGCTGGCCTGGTGGTTCGACTGGTTGCCGCACCACGCGCTGGAGGAGACACAGCAGGAGAACCGCTACCGCGCGACCCGCAACCGGGTCGGGTCCGAATGGGTCCTCACGCCGTTGCTGCTCTCGCAGAACTACCACCTCGTCCACCACCTGCACCCCTCGATCCCGTTCCACCGCTACGTCGCGACCTGGCGACGCAACGAGGAGGCCTACCTCGAGCGTGATGCGGCGATCGGCACCGTCTTCGGCCACCAGCTCGATCCCGACGAGTACCGCGACTGGAAGCGCCTCAACGGCAGGCTGGCCCGCCTCCTCCCGGTGCGGATGCCGAAGCGCTCGTCCGCCCGCGCGGCGGAGTTCCACCGCGTCCCGGTCGCCGGCGTCGACCGCCTGACCACCGACAGCGTGCTGATCCGCTTCGACGTGCCCGACGACCTCCGCGAGCAGTTCTCGTTCGAGCCGGGCCAGCACGTCACCGTCCGCGCCGACCTCGGCGGCGAGACCGTACGACGCAGCTACTCGCTCTGCTCCTCGGCCACGTCCGGTGAGCTCGCGATCGCGGTCAAGCACATCCCTGGTGGGGCGTTCTCCACCTTCGCGACGGAGCAGCTCGGTGCCGGCGACGCCCTCGACCTGATGACGCCGACCGGTTCGTTCGGCACCCGGCTCAGCCCGCTTGCCACGAAGAGCTATGTCGCGCTGGTCGCCGGCAGCGGCATCACCCCCGCGCTGTCGATCCTGCGGACGACGTTGGCCGTCGAGACCGAGAGTCGCTTCACCCTGGTCTACGGAAACCGGGACGCGGACAGCACGATGTTCCGCGCGGAGCTGGACGACCTCGAGGCGCGGTACGCCGACCGGCTGCGGATCATCCACGTGCGCTCGCGCGATCCGCGACACCCCGAGCGCCTCCGGGGACGCATCGACCGCCCCAAGGTCGAACAGCTCCTGGCCCCCGAACTCGCAGCGGCAGCGGTCGACGAGTGGTTCCTGTGCGGACCGGTCGAGATGGTGACCGACCTGCGCGAGCTGCTCATCGAGCGCGGCACCGAGCCGGACCGCGTCCACGTGGAGCTCTTCCACGGCTTCCCGAGGGCCGAGGTCGCCGACGACTTCGCCTCGGCGTCGGTCGCGGTCACCCTGCGCGGCCGTCAGCACGAGGTCGCCCTGGCAGCCGGCGACACCGTCCTCGAGGCCTCGCTCCAGGCCGGGCTGGAGGCACCGTACGCCTGTCTCGGCGGGGCTTGCGGCACGTGCCGAGCGAAGGTGCTGCTGGGGTCTGTCGCGATGGAGCTGAATTTCGCCCTGTCGCACGCCGAGGTGGACGCGGGGTACGTGCTCACCTGCCAGTCGCATCCGACCACCCCGTCGGTCGCCGTCGACTACGACGACTGAGCGCCCGAGCGCGAGGAGCTCGCTCACTGGGTCGGCGAGGCGCACCGGGTTTGGGCGGTGCGGGCCGGGGTAGCGACCAGTCATGAGCAAGCACCCGACCACCGGATCCGGCGAGGGTGGATCGCTGGGCACCCCGACCAGCACCGCCAACACGCAGCCACCCTCGGCGGACCAGGACGCCAACGTCGCGGTCAGCGGCGGCGGCATGGTCGACGAGGACGCCGAGACGGACCCGAAGGACACCGCCCGGGAGACCGGTCCTTCGGCCGACGACTAAGCGGCTACGGCTTGGGCCTGCCACTCGTCGAAGATCCGGAGATACGTCTGCGGGTCCTCGAGCATCAGGGCGTGGCGCCGGTCGTCGAGGACGTGTCCTTCCCAGTCAGGACGGGCCTCGGCCACGCAGCGAAGGACCCTGGCCGGGACCAGCGCGTCATGGGTGCCGCCCAGGAGGAGGGTGCGGGTCTGGAGCGTCCGGATGGCCTGCCAGGTCCGTCGCGGGTTGACCCAGAGCGCGCAGATCGATCGTGTCGCCGCCAGCAGCGCGCGCCGTCGGTCCACGCCCTCGACGGGTTCGGCGAAGTCGGCCGCCATGAGGTCCAGCACCTCCGGCTCGATGTCGTCGGGCTCGGAGTAGATCAGGCTGAGCATGACCCGGTTGCGGCGCGCGTCCACGCCCGGACCTGCGAGGCCGACGGCGCCCAGGGCGAGAGCCTCCACAGAGGAGACGGCCAGCGGCACCAGGCCGTCCAGGGTCACCCGGCTCGGCCTCAGGAACTCCAGCGGCGACCGGGGCGGCAGCGCCGGCGAGACCAGGACCAGGAGGTCGAGGCGGTCCGGGTGGTCCGCGGCGAGAAGGGTTCCCACCAGGCCGCCCATCGAGTTGCCGTGCAGGACGAACCGCTCCCAGCCCAGTGCGTCGGCCACGGCCAGGACGAAGTCGACGTAGCCGGGAACCGTGAGGGCGTCGTCCTCGTCGATCGGGGTGCGACCGAAGCCGGGCAGGTCGACGGCGACCACCGGCCCGTGCTCCGCGAGGCCCTCCATGATCTGCACCCAGGTCACCGACGACCCGCCGAGGCCGTGCACGAGCAGCTGCGGTTGACCGCCGCCACCGGGTTGCCTGCTGGCCGCACGGAGGACCCGGACGCGATGGCCACCGACGTCCAGGAAGGTGTCGGTCACGGCGGGCCAGTCGGGAAGTCTCTTGCTCACACCGGAGAAGTGCCCCAAGCGATCACAAATCATTCGGACGACGTCTCTCCGCGGTGTCCTCCGCATGCACCTGTTCGGCTCGGGTACGTCTCCCGGACAAGCCAGGAGGCGATGACGTGGCCGATGCCCTCGCGACGTACCGCCGGATGCGCGACTTCAGCCGCACCCCTGAGCCGGCCGGCAGCGAGGTCACGGACGCCGACGGAGCCCGGTTCGTGGTGCAGCGGCACCGGGCCAGCTCGCTGCACTACGACCTGCGGTTCGAGATCGACGGTGTCCTGGTCAGCTGGGCGGTCCCCAAGGGCCCGACCCTCGACCCGAAGGCGCGTCGGCTGGCGATGCACGTCGAGGACCACCCGATCGAGTACCTGCACTTCGAGGGGGTGATCCCCTCGGGCCAGTACGGCGGCGGCGACGTCATCGTCTGGGACACCGGAACGTGGGAACCCGTGAAGACCGACGATCCGCGCGCGGCTGTCGAGAACGGCGAGCTGCACGCGGAGGTGCACGGTCAGAAGCTGCACGGACGGCTGGTGCTCATCCGGCGGGAGGGTCAGGACGGCGACGCCTGGATGCTGCTGCACAAGCGTGACCAGCACGCGGTCGAGGGCTGGGAACCCGAGGAGCACCCGCACTCGGTCCTCACCGGCCGCACCAACGAGGAGGTGAAGGCCGACCCGGCCCGCCTCTGGCGATCCGACCTCCCGGCTGCCGAGGCCGACATCTCGCTGCTGCCGCAACCGCTGCCCGGCCAGGCCATCGACGAGCTCGACGGGCTCGGGAAGCAGGGCACCTGGGAGGTCTTCGGCCGCAGCGTGAAGGTGACGAACCTCGACAAGGTGCTGTTCCCCGGGGACCCGCCGATCACCAAGCGAGAGCTCCTCGCCTATGCGGCCAGCGTGGCACCTGTCGTCCTGCCCTACCTCGAGGGCCGACCGCTGAACCTGCATCGTTACCCCGACGGTGCCGAGGCCAAGGGGTTCTGGCACAAGCAACGACCCCGCCACGCCCCGGAATGGATCGGCGCCTGGGACAACCCGGACGCCGACCCGGGTGAGACCACGACCTACGTCGTCGCCGACGAGCCGGCCGCACTCGTGTGGGCGGCCAACTTCGGCGGGCTCGAATGGCATCCGTGGACCTCCCGGGCCGAAGCGCCGCACGAGCCCACCTACGCCTTGATCGACCTGGACCCGGGGGAGCGGACCACGTGGGAGGACCTGCTCACTCTCGCGCGGCTGCACCGGACCGCGCTGGAGCACCTCGGCGTCACCGCCCGGGCGAAGGTGACCGGCCGCCGCGGCATCCAGATCTGGGTGCCCGTCGTACCCGGCTACACCTTCGACGACACCCGGGCCTGGGTCGAGAAGCTGTCCGGGACGGTCGGCCTGGTGGCGCCGGATCTGGTGAGCTGGAAATGGGAGGTCAAGCAGCGCGGAGGCTTGGCCCGTCTCGACTACACCCAGAACGCCGTCAACAAGACGCTCGTGGCGCCGTACTCGCCGCGCCCGGCCTTCGGCGCCCCGGTGTCGGTGCCGATCGGCTGGGACGAGCTCGACGACCCCGACCTGCGCCCGGACCGGTGGACCATCCGCACGGTGCTCGACCGGCTCGACCGGCACGGCGACCCGTTCCGGGTGCTGCTCGGGGGCGCACAGCGGTTGCCCGAGATCAGCTGACGACCGGCCCGACGGGTCCGGACCGGAACCGGCCGCTCGTCACAGATGCCTGGCACGGTTCTGGGTACGACGGTGTCATGAACCAGTCCCACGACCGGTCCCGCGAGCAGTCGTCGGCCGGTGAGGTGTCCGAGGTCGCAGCGCTGGACCCCGACGCCGCCGACACGCCCATCTCCGACGGTGACGCCACCGCCGGCTACCCGGACAGCGAGAGCGGGAGCGCCCAGGAGCCGGAACCGGAGGCCGGGCCGAACGCGAACCCGCACCGCGACCGGGACACCCACTGATCCGTCCGAGGAGGAACGATGACGAGCACGCCGCAGGAACCGCTGGAGGACCCGCAGGTGGCCCCGGCCGGTGACCCCGGGCACGGGAACGCCCCGCAGCAGGAGCCGGACACGCTTCCTGATCCCGAGCCGGACCCGGAGCAGACCGTCGGTCCCGGCGTCCACGACTGAGGTCGGGTATTCCAGCAGCCACCTCCCGGCCGTGCCCACGGTCGGCCCACCCCTCGTCAGAAGGCCATCCGGATGCGCTCCGTCCCCAGCAGCACCTACCGGCTCCAGCTCTCCGCGGACTTCACCTTCGAGGACGCGGCCGGGCTGCTTCCCTATCTCCGGGACCTCGGAGTCGGCTGGATCTACCTCTCGCCCGTCCTGCAGGCCACGCCGGGCAGCACCCACGGGTACGACGTCGTGGACCCGACCCGGATCGACGAGGACCGCGGCGGCGAGGCGGCCTTCGACGAGCTCTGCCGGGAGGCGCACCGGAACGGGCTCGGTGTCCTGGTCGACCTCGTGCCCAACCACGTCGGGGTCGCCCGGCCGGAGCTGAACCCGTGGTGGTGGTCGGTCCTGCAGCAGGGCCGGGACTCCCGCTTCGCCTCGGCGTTCGACATCGACTGGCCCGCCGCAGGGGACAAGGTGGTCTTCCCCGTGCTCGGTGAGGACGACGTCCGGGCCGACGGCACCACCGCGAACCTGCGCCTCCAGGACGGCGAGCTGCGCTACCACGACCACCTGTTCCCGGTGGCTCCCGGCAGCGCCGCGCCCGACGACGACCCGAACCAGGTGCTCGACCGTCAGCACTACGCGCTGCGACCCTGGCGCGAGGAGGCCACCCGGCTCAACTACCGCCGGTTCTTCGGGGTGAGCTCGCTGGCGGCGGTCCGCGTCGAGGACCTCGACGTCTTCGAGCTCGCGCACGTGCAGGTCCGCCGATGGATCGCCTCCGGCCTGGTAGACGGTCTCCGGATCGACCACCCGGACGGGCTGCGGCACCCCGGCAGCTACCTGGTGATGGTCGCGGACCTGATCGGTGACGGCTACCTGGTGGTGGAGAAGATCCTGGAACCCGGCGAAGACCTTCCGCGGTCCTGGCCGGTGCACGGCACCACCGGGTACGAGGCGCTCGGCCTGGTCGACCGGGTGCTGGTCGATCCCGTCGGCGTCGAGGCGTTGGCCACCCTGGATCGCCGGCTCCGCGCGCAGCCCGGCGAGTGGCCCGAGCTGCTGCACGACGCCAAGCTGGAGGTCACCCGGGTCATCCTCGGCTCGGAGGTCCGCCGGCTGGCCCGCGAGCTCGCCGAGGACCTCCCCGGCACCGACCGCGGCACGCTGGTGGCGGTGCTGGAGGAGCTGCTGGCCTGCTTCCCGGTCTACCGGTCCTACCTGCCCGACGGGGCTCACCACCTCGAGCACGCCGCAGAGGAGGCGACCCGACGCCGGCCGGACCTCGCCGACGCGGTCGAGCGGGTCTGGCTGCTGCTGCGCAGTCCCACCCACCCGGCCGCACTGCGCTTCCAGCAGACCAGCGGGATGGTGATGGCCAAGGGTGCCGAGGACCGCGCCTTCTACCGGTGGAGTCCGCTCACCTCGCTCGACGAGGTCGGCGGCGACCCGGACACCCTCGCGATCACCGCGGAGGACTTCCACCACGCGATGCGCGAGCGGTGGCTCCGCTGCCCGGACGCGATGACCACCACCTCGACGCACGACACCAAGCGGGGCGAGGACGTCCGGGCCCGGATCGACGCGCTCGCCGAGCTGCCGGACTGGTGGACGGGGATCCTGCGCGACCTGCTGGACGCGGTCCCGGTCCCGGACGCCGGCCTCGGGAACCTGCTCTGGCAGGCGATCGTCGGGTGCTGGCCGGCGTCCGAGCAACGGCTGGCGGCGTACGCGGAGAAGGCGATGCGCGAGGCGGCCCAGCAGACCACCTGGACCGAGCCCGACGAGGGTTTCGAAGCCGTCGTGCATGCCGCGGTCCGCGCCGCGTACGCCGACCCGGCGGTGCACGAGCTGGTCGACGCGGCCGCGACCGAGCTGGCGCCGTACGGGTGGAGCAACGGCCTGGCGGCCAAGCTGCTGGCGCTGACGATGCCCGGGGTCCCGGACGTCTACCAGGGCAGCGAGCTGTGGGAGCAGAGCCTGGTCGATCCCGACAACCGCCGCCCGGTCGACTTCGAGGCGCGGCGCCGGATGCTGCACGACCTGGACGCCGCGGGGGCCCACGCCCCGGCGCGCCCGACCCGCCTCGACGATCCCGGCGCGGCCAAGCTGCACCTTGTCTCGACCGTGCTGCGACTCCGTCGCGACCGGCCCGAGCTGTTCGCCGACTACCAGCCGGTCCGCGCCGAAGGCCCGGCGGCCGAGCACGTGCTGGCGTTCGACCGTGGTGGCCTGATCGCCGTGGTCACCCGGATGCCGGTGGGGCTGGCGCGCCGGGGCGGTTGGGGCGACACCCGGCTGGTGTTGCCGGCCGGCCGCTATCGGGACGTGCTCTCGGGCCGGTGCACTGGTCCCGGCACGGCCGAGCTGCTCGAGTGCCTACCGGTCGCGGTCCTGGTCCGGGAGGCCTGATGGCCTTCGAGGTGTGGGCGCCGAGGCCGGGGCGGGTGCGCCTGCAGGTGGACGGTCGGGTCGTGCCGATGACCCGTGACCCCACCGGCTGGTGGCGGCCCGCGGAGCCGGTCGGGGGCGGCGACTACGGCTACCTGCTCGACGACGACGAGCGGGCGCTGCCGGATCCGCGGTCGCGCTGGCAGCCCGAGGGCGTGCACGGCCTCTCCCGGGCGTACGACCCGGGCTCGTTCGCCTGGACCGACCAGGCCTGGACCGGACGCCAGCTGGCCGGCGCGATCCTCTACGAGGCGCACGTCGGCACCTTCACGCCGGAAGGGACGCTGGACGCCATGATCGAGCGGCTCCCGCACCTCGTCGATCTCGGGGTCGGGTTCCTGGAGCTGCTGCCGGTCAACGCGTTCAACGGCCGCTGGAACTGGGGCTACGACGGCGTCGGCTGGTGGGCGGTCCACCACGAGTACGGCGGCCCGGCGGCGTACCAGCGCCTGGTCGACGCCTGCCACGCGGCCGGGATCGGTGTCGTCCAGGACGTCGTCTACAACCACCTCGGCCCGTCGGGGAACTACCTGCCGCGGTTCGGCCCGTACCTGAAGGACCAGGAGTCCAACACCTGGGGCCAGGCGGTGAACCTGGACGGCGAGGGCAGCGCCGAGGTGCGTCGGGCGATCGTCGAGAACGCGCTGATGTGGCTCGGGGAGATGCACGTCGACGGGTTGCGCCTCGACGCCGTGCACGCCTTGACCGACAGCTCCGACCGTCACCTGCTCGAGGAGCTGGCGACGGAGGTCTCCGCGCTGTCGGCGCACCAGAACCGGCCGCTGAGCCTGATCGCCGAGTCCGATCTCAACGACCCGCGGCTGATCACCCCCCGGGCCGCGCTCGGCTTCGGGCTGGACGCCCAGTGGAGCGACGACTTCCACCACGCGGTGCACGCGAACGTCACCGGCGAGGACGACGGCTACTACGCCGACTTCGCGGACCCGGACGCCCTGGTGAAGGTGCTGAACCGGGGCTTCTTCCACGACGGGACCTTCTCCTCGTTCCGCGGGCGCGCGCACGGGCGACCGATCGAGACCGACCGCACCGAGGCCTGGCGGCTCGTGGTGTGCGCGCAGAACCACGACCAGATCGGCAACCGGGCCCGCGGTGACCGGCTGACCGAGTCGCTGACCGAGGACCAGCTGGCCTGCGTGGCGCTGCTGCTGCTGACCGCGCCGTTCACCCCGATGCTCTTCCAGGGGGAGGAGTGGGCGGCCTCGACCCCCTTCCGGTTCTTCACCAGTCATCCCGAGCCCGACCTCGGCGAGGCCACCGCGCGGGGCCGTCTGGAGGAGTTCGCCCGGATGGGCTGGGATCCCGCCGAGGTCCCGGACCCGCAGGACGAGCAGACCTTCCTGCTCTCCAGGCTCGACTGGTCGGAGCCGGCGAAGGACGGCCACGCGCGGATCCTCGACCTCCACCGCCGGCTGATCGCGCTGCGTCGCGCACGCCCGGAGCTCACCCGGCCCACCTTCGGCGCGGCGTCCGTCGCGGGCCGCCTCCTCACCGTCGAGCGGGGCGACCTGACGATCCGGGCGAACCTCGGTCCGGAGCCCGTCACCCTGGCCTCGACCGACGAGCTCCTCCTCGGCACCCGCCCGGACGCGACCGGCACGCACCTGCCGCCGTGGAGCGGCGTCGTGACCGCTCGCACCACCGGCTAGGTCAGGCCTGGAGCAGGGTGCCGGCGACGCCGGTCTCGGTGCCGCCGCGGAGCAACCCGGCCAGCTCGGCGAGCCCGGGTTCGGGTGCCCACCCCTTCCACAGTCCGCCGTCCAGGTGGCTTGCCTCGCTGAGCAGCGCGTGCCACTCCTCGGCCCGCGGGTACGGCCGGGCGACGACGACGGGCGCCGTGCCGGCGGCGGCCTCGGCCAGGAAGGTCTGCGCCACGGTCGGCCGCTCCGGGAGCACCAGCACGGCGGGCACCTGGAAGGCGGCCAACGCAGCCAACGTGGTGGTGCTCGGCGTGCAGACCGCGACCTCGGCGCCCACCAGGTTCGACCAGACCGGACCCGGCTCGAGGAGCTCGCGCTCGGGTGCGTAGGTCCAGCGCCAGCCCGGGGTCTCCACCGCGATCGACCGGCGTTCGCGGGGTCCCGGCCCGGCGTGGGTGGGCCAGAGGGCGACGCAGTGCCAGCGCCCCCTGGACGGCGCGCCGGCCGTCCGCAGCTGCTCCGCTCGGCGAGCGATCTGGGTCGCCCGCCACCCCAGCGCGCCCAGGTGCAACGTGCGGCGCCGCCACGCGTCGGGCCATCCGCCCGCCGCGGCCCGCGGCCACGGCGCGAGGATCAGGTCGGCGTCGGCGTACGCGCTGCCCTGCTCGGCGTTCTCGCTTCCTCCCGGCACGGAGATCACGACGAGCCTGGCCCCGAGGTCGCGGACCGCGCGGGCGTGCTCCGCGGGCCCCTCCACGATCACGGTGTCGGGGGAGCGGGTGCGGAGCCAGCCGACCCAGGTCTGCAGCTCCGAGTCCGGCAGCAGGGTCCAGTCGGACGACCAGCCCAGGGGCGACGGGTGCGCGCTGACGAGGAGGGCGTCGTCGCCCAGCGCGGCGACCAGCGCCCGCGCCCGGTCGAAGGACTCGGGGCGGGGGTGGTGCAGGTAGATCGCAATCATCGGGAGGGACCACCGGGTGTGAGGTGTGACGATCGCGCCTTTGTGACGATGTCGAACCCCCGGTACCCCGCGAGCGCCTGGTCCATCCCCGGCGCGCCGAGGTGATCTTTGGCCCGGGACGGGTAATGCCCCGCTGTGGTGAGAGCGGGCGAGATCGAGACCTGGCCAGGAGCGGCGTACCCGCTCGGAGCGACGTTCGACGGGAGCGGCACCAACTTCGCGCTGTTCAGCGAGGTCGCCGAGCGCGTCGAGCTGTGCCTGGTCGACGAAGCCGGCGACCGGCGTGCGGAGACCAGGGTCGAGCTGACCGAGGTGGACGGTTTCGTCTGGCACGCCTACCTGCCGCAGGTCCAGCCCGGCCAGCGCTACGGCTACCGGGTGCACGGACCCTGGGCCCCGGCGGAGGGCCTGCGCTGCAACCCGAGCAAGCTGCTGCTGGACCCCTACGCCAAGGCGACGACCGACGGGATCCGCTGGGGCCAGTCGGTGTTCAGCTACGACTTCGACGATCCGGGGACCCGCAACGACGAGGACTCTCTCGAGGACGCCATGCTCGGCGTGGTGATCAATCCGTTCTTCGACTGGGAGGGCGACCGCGCTCCGCGGACGCCGTACGCGGAGTCGGTGATCTACGAGGCCCACGTCAAAGGCCTGACCCAGCTCCACCCGGAGGTTCCCGAATCACTGCGCGGTCGGTACGCCGGGGTCGCGCACGAGGCGGTGATCGAGCACCTGACCCGGCTCGGCGTGACCGCCCTGGAGCTGATGCCGGTGCACCAGTTCGTGCACGACCAGGCACTGCTCGACCGCGGGCTGCGGAACTACTGGGGCTACAACACCATCGGCTTCTTCGCTCCGCACGCCGGGTACGCGAGCACCGGCCTGGGTCTGCAGGTCCAGGAGTTCAAGGCGATGGTGAAGACGCTGCACGCGGCCGGCATCGAGGTGATCCTCGACGTGGTCTACAACCACACCGCCGAGGGCAACCACCTCGGGCCCACGCTGTCGCTGCGCGGCATCGACAACCCGGCGTACTACCGGCTGGTCGAGGACGACCCGCAGTACTACATGGACTACACCGGCACCGGGAACTCGTTGAACGCCGGGCACCCGCACTCCCTGCAGCTGATCATGGACTCGCTGCGCTACTGGGTCACCGAGATGCACGTGGACGGATTCCGGTTCGACCTCGCCTCGACGCTCGCCCGGGAGTTCTACGACGTCGACCGGCTGGCGACCTTCTTCGAGCTGGTCCAGCAGGATCCGGTGGTCAGCCAGGTCAAGCTGATCGCCGAGCCGTGGGACGTCGGGCCGGGCGGGTACCAGGTCGGCAACTTCCCGCCGCAGTGGACGGAGTGGAACGGCGCCTACCGCGACACCGTCCGCGACTTCTGGCGCGGGCGCCCGGACCTGGGTGCGTTCGCCAGCCGGATCGCGGGCAGCTCGGACCTCTACGAGCACTCCGGGCGCCGCCCGGTCGCGAGCATCAACTTCGTCACCGCGCACGACGGCTTCACCTTGCTGGACCTGGTCTCCTTCGAGCAGAAGCACAACGAGGCCAACGGCGAGGAGAACCGCGACGGTCACGACGACAACCGGTCCGACGACCACGGCGTCGAGGGCGCCACCGACGACCCCGCGGTGCTCGCGGCACGCGCACGGGACCAGCGCAACCTGCTGGCCACGCTGATGCTCAGCCAGGGCGTGCCGATGATCTCGCACGGCGACGAGCTCGGTCGCACCCAGCGGGGCAACAACAACGGCTACGCGCAGGACAACGAGCTGACCTGGATCGACTGGAACCGCGTCGACACCCCGCTGCTCGAGTTCGCCTCGTCGCTGACCGCGCTCCGCCGCGAGCACCCGACGTTCCGCCGGCAGCGGTTCTTCACCGGGGACTCGGTGCGCACCTCGGACGGCGCGCGGCTCAACGACATCGTCTGGTTGCACGCCGAGGGCCGGCCGATGGAGGACGAGGACTGGACCGACGGGTCCGTGCTCGGGATGTACCTCAACGGCGAGGGCATCGCCGGCCGCGACCCGCACGGCCGCCCGGTGCGGGACGACCACTTCCTGCTCTACTTCAACGCCGGGGAAGCGGTCGAGGTGCTGGTGCCGCCCGAGGACTACTGCACCGGCTGGGTCGTGGTGATCGACACCACCGACGCCCTTCGTTCCGCGGCGGTGCCGGCGGGCGCGGCCCTGAAGCTGGCCGGGCGCAGCACCGTCGTGCTGCGCCGCGAGCACACCGGCGCGGAGGATCCGGACGACTCGGTGGCCGCCTCGGTCGAGGTGATGTCCGCGCGACCGCTGCCCTGACGGGCGAGCGGACGACGAGACCGACCGGGGGGCTCCGGAGGGATCAGTCCAGGACGTACGGGCTCGGGCCCGGCGTCCAGGCGACGTCGTGGGTGCTCTCGTACGCCTCGGCCGCGGTCCGGATGGTCGGGAAGAACTGGTCCGCGTCCAGGGTCCGGGTGAGCTCGTAGTCCTCGATCTTGTGCCGTACGGCGTCCTTGAGCTCGGCGAAGACCATCCGGGTGCCGCCCTCCTCGAGCTCGACCTCGAGGTCCTCGAGCATGTCCGCGGCGGTGGTGTCGACGTCGGTGATCGGCTCGGCGGCGACGATGATCCACCGCGGCCGGGGCTCGACGGCGGCGATCCGGCGTACCTGGTCGCGGAAGGTGCGGGCGTTCGCGAACAGCAGCGGCGCGTCGAAGCGGTAGATCGCCAGGCCGGGCAGGTGCTCGGAGGTCTGCCGGTAGGCGGTGTCGTGGTAGCCGCGCATCCCGCTGGACCGGCCGAGCATCGCCTGGTGCGGCCACCAGACCCGGCGGAAGACGTTCAGGATGGACAGGCCGACGGCGACGGCGATGCCGGGGAGCACGCCGAGCAGGGCGACGCCGAGGAACGCGGCGAGGGCGAGCACGAAGTCGGAGAGCCGTTGGCGGCGCAGGCGGCGCAGGCCGGCGATGTCGGCGAGGGCGAGCGACGCGGCGATGACGACAGCGGCGAGCGTCGGCTGAGGCAGGTTGCTCAGCAGGGCGGGGGCGAACAGGAGCATCGCGAGGACCGACGCGGCGCCGACGAGCCCGGTCACCTGGGTGCGGGCACCGCTCTGGAAGGCGACCGCGGTCCGGGAGCCGCTGGTGCTGACCGGGAATCCCTGGAACAGGCCGGCCGCGATGCTGGCGGCGCCGACGGCGATCATCTCCCGGTCGCCATCGATCTCCGCGCCGGTCTTCCGCGCGAACACCGACGCGGTCGAGATCGTGTCGGTGAGGGAGACGAGCGCGATGCCGAGCGCGCCGGCGAACAGCATGAGCAGGTCGTCCACCGGGACGCTGGGGATCGTGAAGGGCGGGAACCCGGACGGGAGCTCGCCCACGAGGGAGACGCCCCGCGCGCCGAGGTCGAAGAGGTCGACCGCCACGATCCCGAGGACGACGGCCGCGAGGACGCTCGGGAAGACCGGCCACAGGCGCTGGAGGACGACGATCAGGACGAGGCAGAGCACCCCGACGGCCAGAGCCGCGCCGACCGTCTTCCCGCCCGCCACCGCCTGCACGAACGCCTTGGCCTCGCCGAGGGTGCTGTCGGCGTCGACGGAGAAGCCGAAGAGCTTGGGGAGCTGACCGACGAGGATGGTGAGCGCGAGGCCGTTCATGTAGCCGATCTGGGTCGGCTTGGAGAGCAGGTCGGCGACGAACCCGAGCCGGAACACCCCGAGCAGCACGGTCAGGGTGCCGACCATCAGCGCGAGCACGGAGGCGTACGCGACCGCCGCCCCCGGGCTCCCGTCGGCCGCGACCAGCGGCAGGACGGTCGCGGCGATCATCGGGCCGAGCGAGGAGTCCGGGCCGAGCACGAGCACGCGGGAGGGCCCGAACAGGGCGTACCCGACGAGCGCGAGCACGGTCGTGTAGAGCCCGGTGATGACGGGCAGGCCGGCGAGCTCGGCGTACGCCATGCCTTGCGGGATGAGCAGCGTCGTGATCACCAGGCCGGCGACGAGGTCCTTGCCGAACACCGACGGCCGGTACGCGCGGAGGGTGGCCAGGCCGGGGAGCGCTCGCGTCAGGGCTCCCGCACGCGGATCGACCCGTGCCGTCAACGCCAGCCTCCTGTCCGGTGCCCGCGCCCGGTCGCGGACGGGTCCCCTCGTCGGCCCCGGGACGAGGAGACCACCTCGGCTCGCGGCGCGCACCGCCCGAACTGGGTGAAGGCACGACCCTGGGCACGACCCTGGGGAGCCGTGCGGTGGTGGCGTACTGTCGCGGATGAAGGCGCTGGACAACAGTCCCCCGCCACATCGGCTACCGACCGCGAGCGCCCGACCGGCTCGCGCACGTGTCCCCACGACAGGGCAATCCCGTGCTGGGAAACATCGAGACGGCGTTCGACGGCGACTGCTGGTACAACCGGGTCGTCGGCAGCTACCAGGTCGCGAACTGCCGCGACACGGCGGAGCAGGCCGAGCTCAAGGGCCGGGAGATGGCGCGGGCGCGACACGTCGAGCACGTCGTCCGGAACCAGGACGGCGACGTGGTCAGGCAGACGCGCTACTCGTAGTCCGCGCCGAGCAGATCCAGGTCGCGCGCCCGGGCCAGGGCTTCGGACCGGTTGCCGGCGTCGAGCTTGGCGTACAGGTGCGAGACGTGCGTCTTGACGGTGTTGACACTGATCCAGAGCAGCTCGGCGATGTTCTGGTAGGTCGCGCCGCGGCCGAGCAGGACCAGCACCTCGCGTTCGCGGGTGGTGAGCCGGATCATCGCTTCCGGCGCCGGGGCGGCGGTCGGCCCGGGCTCCGGCTGCGGCCGGCTGGGGTTGAGCAGGACGACGCGCACCCGTTCCGCGGGGTCCGGTTCGCGGCGCTCGAGGAACGCGTGGCTGACGGCGGGCAGACGGTGTGCCTGGTCGATCACCAGCGGCCGCGGGCGCACCCGGTCGCCGCGCGCGAGGTCCAGCGCCTTGCGCAGCACGTCCGGGGTGGTCGCGGGCGAGGCCGTCAACCAGACGGCCTGGGTCAGGGAGCCGGCGAGCTGGTCCGGAGGAGTCGCGGTCACCGGTCGTCGCTCGGTGCGGGTTCCAGGGCCGGCGGCTGCCAGGTGCCGTCGGCGATCTCCGGACGCGGCCGGTAGAGCCGCACCAGGTAGTTCCAGCCCTCGGGGGTGGTGATCGTGTTCGGGGCGTCGTCGGCCGGGTCCGAGCTGAACCGGACGGTCACGGCGCCGTCGGCGTCGCGGATCCCGGTCACGCTGTTGACGGTGTAGCGGCCGAGCTCGTTCGGCTCGAAGAACCCGTCGGCGTTGTAGACGGAGACTGACCAGAACGCGTCCACCGGGACGTCGGCCATCCGCAGCCGGTAGCGGCCCGGTCCGACGCGCGGGTCGACGCCGACGTACGCCGCCTCGCTGTTCGGCAGGCCGCCCCAGCCGGCGGCCGTGGCGATCAGGTGCCGGACCGGCTCGACCTCCTCGGGCGTCCCGAAGGAGCGGCCGAACCCGTCCAGGTTGCGGGCGAGGTCGAGCAGCGCGGTCCGGGTGGCGTCGAAGCTCTCGGTGTCGTAGTCCGGGAGGACGAACGGCTCGGCGGAGCCGGCTGTCAGCACGATCTGGTCCTGGATCGCGGCGACCCGCGCGACGTCCTCGGGGTCCTGCGGGTCGACCAGGGTGCGCACGCCGATCATCACGTACGGCGTGCCGTGGTCCTCGACGGTCAACGCGTGCGTGCCCGCGGTGTGGAAGATCCGGTTCACGTAGTGGTCCTGATTGACCACCATCGCCGACAGGTAGCGGTCACCTGCGTCAGGCAGGGTGAGCTCGGCGCCGGCGCTGATGTCGACGATCGCGAAGCTGTACAGCGTGTCGCGGTTCATCCGGATGACGGTCTGCTCGTCGATCGGGGCCGGCTCGCGATTGTGCCGGAGCTGGTTGATCCCGCCGGTCCCTGCCTGGATGTCGCCGAACATGCGGTCGGTCTCGGCACGGCGGAAGTTGTCGACGTTGACGTGCAAGCTCATCGGGACTCCTCGGGGTAGGTGGTTCCAGTGTGTCGAACGGGGGATCGGTTAGCCTGCGCAGCATGCCGACCGGGACCTGGGAGCGTCTTCCCGCGTCGCGTCGCGCCGCGGTCACGGAGGCGGCCGAGCAGGAGTTCGCCGAGCGCGGCTTCAGCCAGGGCAGCCTGAACACGATCGCGCGCACCGCCGGCGTCTCCAAGGGCAGCCTGTTCCAGTACTTCGACGACAAGGCCGACCTGTTCACCTACCTCGCCGGCCTGGTGAGCGTGCGGATCCGGGCCGCGATGGAGGGGGCCGCCGTGGGCCTCGCCTGGGACACCGACTTCTTCGGGGCGCTGCGGGAGCTCAACCGCTCGTGGGTCGCCTACTTCTACGACCACCCGGTCGACCTCGCGATCACCGCGGCGGCGAACCTCGAGCCCGACCGGGCCGCACGGCAGGCGGTGCTCGCCGCGGCGTCCGCCGAGTACCAGGGCATGATGCGGCCCCTGATCGCGCTGGCGGAGGCCTCCGGCCAGCTCGTCGACGGGGCCGACGTCGACGCGCTGCTCGCGCTGCTCCTGCTGCTTCTGCCCCACATCGCGCTGGCACCGCACGTCGACGGCCTCGACACGGTGCTCGGCCTGGTCGGTACCGGCGTGGAGGACGCGATCCTCGGCACGGACCGGCTCCTCGGGGCGCTCCAGGCCGCTTATGCCCGCACCTGAGCCGAGGCGAGCCAGTCGACCATCAGCCGGAAGGGCCGTTCCCAGCCGCGGTCCTGCATCAGGTTGTGCCCGATGCCGTTGAGCTCGTGGAGGTCGGCGCCGTAGCGGGCCGCGGTGCGGCGGACGTCGGTGATCGGGACCAGCCGGTCGTCGCGGGCACCGAGCACCAGGGTGCGCACCGGCTCCGCGGGCAGCCGGGCCGGTCGGTGCAGGAGCAGCTGGTGCTGCGCGATCGGTGACTCCGGGCCGCACCGGGCGACCAGCGGTGCCGCCTCCTGCGGGGTGAGGCCCTCGAAGAGGTACTCGGTGCGCATCGGCAGCGTGGCGCCGGCGACCATCCGGGCGGCGTCGCCGGGGTGGCGGCGGAGCACGGAGAGGAACGAGCCGATCGCGGGCCGGTGCCCGACCGGTGCGACGAGCACGGCCGCAGGGACGCGGTGCCGCGCCAACAGGCGCTGGACGACGAGCCCGCCCATCGAGTGTCCGACCAGGACCGGTGGCTTCGGCAGGGCGCTCATCACCGACTCGACGTCGCGGACGTAGTCGGAGAGCCGCGCGGTCAGCACGTTGCCGCCGCTGGCGCCGTGGCCGCGCAGCGAGAGCGCGTGCGCGCGGAAGCCGGCGTCGGCGGCGGCGCCGAGCCAGTTCCGCCAGCACCCGGCCTCGTGGCCGAGCCCGTGGACGAAGAGCAGCGGCGGGTGGTCCCGGGGGACCGGTGGTACGGCGCTGAGCACGGCCAGCCCGCGATGGTTCGCGCTGGTGATCGACATGCGGCGGTCTCCCCGTTCCTGGCGTCCTGCTCGGCGGAACCCCTTGTGCCGAGCCGGGGGACAACTTACAGTGACCACCGGTCATATGACCAGTGGTCATAGTCACACCCGGCGAGAGGAACCCCGGTGACGGAGAACGACGCACCGCAGCACGAGCACGTCGACGTGCTCATCGTCGGCGCCGGCCTGTCCGGCATCGGCGCCGCCCACCACCTGGCCACGGCCTTCCCGGGGAAGACCTACCTGATCGCCGAGTCCCGGGACGCGATCGGCGGCACCTGGGACCTGTTCCGGTATCCCGGCATCCGCTCCGACTCCGACATGCACACGCTCGGCTACCGGTTCCGCCCCTGGACCGCGGCGAAATCGATCGCCGACGGGCCGGCGATCCGGGAGTACATCCGGTCCACCGCCCGCGAGCACGGCATCGAGGACCGGGTCCGCTACGGACTGCGGATCACCGAGGCCTCCTGGTCCGACGCCGAGGCACGCTGGACCGTCACCGCCACCACGGCCACCGGCGGCACGACCGTGCTCACCTGCGGACTGCTCTGGTCCTGCGCCGGCTACTACGACTACGCCCAGGGCCACACCCCGGAGCTCCCCGGCCGCGACGACTTCGCCGGCCGGGTGGTGCACCCGCAGTTCTGGCCCGAGGACCTCGACTGGACCGGGAAGCGGGTCGTCGTCATCGGGTCCGGCGCCACTGCGATCACGCTCGTCCCCGCGCTGGCCGAGAAGGCCGCCGAGGTCACGATGCTGCAGAGGTCGCCGTCGTACGTGATGAACCTGCCGGCGGTGGACCGGTTCGCAGTCGCCGCGCACCGCGTGCTCGGCGATCGCACCGGCTACGCCCTGACCCGCTGGAAGAACGTCCTCAAGCAGTGGGCCGTCTACCGGTTCAGCCAGGCGTGGCCCGGCGCGATGCGGCGGCTGATCCGCGCGCTCCAGGTGCGCCAGCTGCCCGACGGGTACGACGTGGACACCCACTTCAACCCGTCGTACGGGCCGTGGGACCAGCGGCTCTGCGCGGTTCCGGACAACGACCTCTTCCGGGCGCTCTCCGGGGACCGGGCCCGGATCGTCACCGACCGGATCGACCGCCTCGACGCCACCGGGATCACGCTGGAGTCCGGCCGGCACCTCGACGCGGACGTCGTCGTCACCGCGACCGGGCTCCGGCTGCTCACCTTCGGAGGGCTCCGGCTGTGGGTCGACGGCGAGGACGTCGACATCCCGAAGCGGGTCGCCTACAAGGGCATGATGCTCAGCGACGTGCCGAACTTCGTCTTCACCGTCGGCTACACGAACTCCTCCTGGACGCTCAAGGCCGACCTGGTCGCCGAGTACGTCGTCCGGCTGCTGCGCCGGATGGACCGGACCGGCTCCGCGATCGCGACCCCGGTCAACGACGACCCGGCCCTGGAGACCCGGCCGATGCTCGACTTCGAGGCCGGCTACGTGCTCCGGTCGCTCGACCAGATCCCGCTCGCCGGCACCCGGCGACCGTGGCGGCTGCGGATGAGCTACCCGGCCGACCTCGTCGCCCTGCGGCACGGACGGCTCGACGACGGCGTCCTGCGGCTGCGCCCGCGCGTCCCGGCCGACACCCGCCCGCACCGCCCCCGGCACGCGGCCGCCCGCTGACCGCACCGAAGAACCGCACAACCCAAGGGAGAAGAGATGAAGAGCAGGACCTGGAGAGCGTTCGTGGCGCTGGGGGTGGTGGCCCTGGGACTGCTGCCCGTGAGCGCCGGAGCGAAGGCGACGGCCACGGCGACGGCGGGCGACTGCCTGTGGGTGCACACCTTTACCGCCGACGACAGCGACGACAACTACGCGTTCCCCGACAGCGGCGCGATGTACTGGGCGGCTTCCTTCACCATCCCTGTGGGGGCGAAGCTCGATCTGGTCGGCCGGTTCGCGCACGCGCGCTACCAGTCCCTGAACTCCTACAACATCGCCGACAACGCGCCGGTGGATGCGCTCAACGACATCAGCACGGTGCCGGACCGGTTCTCCCGGAACCCGTTCCTGCCCGGCGCGCTCCGGGTCGGTGACCGGTTCAGGTCGTACACCGTGCACGTCTCGCCCGACCTGGCTCCGGCGAGTGGCCGCGCCACCAACACCCTGTACGCCGGCGCCCCCGGCCAGACCTCGCAGCTGATGCTCTACCGGGTGTACCTGCCCGACGACGGTCGTGACATCACCGGTGGCGTCGGCGTCCCGCAGCCGCGGCTGACGCTCGCCGACGGCCGGGTGCTCACCGGAACCGCGGCCTGTGCCGCGCTGAACGCGTCGACCGCCAAGCCCGCGGTCGCGATGCTCCCGATGGCGACGTACCTGGCGCTGCGCGACCAGCCCGGGAAGCCGGCCACCTTCCCGGCCCGCGCGACGCCGTTCTGGCTCAGCTACTACAACACCCAGTTCGGGATCGGCTGCACGTACTACGGCCTGTGCACCGGCACGCCCGCCCGGGTGAACCAGCAGTACGCGAACATCGACAACAAGTACGTCAGCGCCCAGGCCAGTCGCGGCTTCGGCGCGGTGCTCACGCTGCGCGGCAAGCTCCCGGTGACGCCGCGAACGCAGCACGGGCAGGCGCTGATGAGCCGCACGGTCGACATGCGCTACTGGTCGCTGTGCACCAACGAGTCGATGGCCACCACCCGGGTCGCGGACTGCGTGTACGACGAGGACGTCGTCACCGACCGCGCCGGTTGGTACACGATCGTGGTCAGCCGGCCCGAGGACCGGCCGGCGAACGCGACCGCCCGCTGCGGCGTCACCTGGGTCGAGGCGCCGGCCCGGGGCGACGGCGCCGGCCACCCCGACGACGACTTCCTCCTGATCCGCAACATGCTGCCGTCGGCCGGCTTCACCCACGCCGTCCAGAACACCCAGGTTCCCGGCGACGAACGGACCGTGATGGGGGACTACCTCCCGACCGGGACCTACTCGTCGAAGGCGGCCTTCGAGACCGGCGGCTGCCGCCGCTGACCCACGTCACCGGGAAACGGCCGGGGCAGCGGGAGGGCTGCCCCGGCCGTGCCCGGGAGTTCTACGCCAGCCGGTCGACGTACGCCACGACGCGGTTGAACAGGGCGGTCACGCCGGTCGGCGTGGTCACCCGCGGAGCCGGTGCGTCCGCGAGCTCGTAGAGCAGGGGCCGGGCGGCCAGGACGCCGGCGGAGGCGGCCAGGTGGGCGGCGACGCGGGCGGCGTCGCGGACCGCGACGGGGTCGACGGTCCAGACGGCCTCGAAGATCCGCTGCCGGTCGGGGAGGCTCGTCTGCCCGGGCAGCTCCCAGGCGGAGAGGCAGGCGGTGGAGTCGACGGCGTCGCAGACGACGGCCCACTCCCGGCGTAGCGGCGCGTCCTCGGCGAGGGTGGCGCGGATCGGCCCGACGGCGTCCGCGGGACTGCCGTCCCAGTGGTCGGCGAAGACGATGGCCGAGCGGGCGACCCGGGCCAGCTCGGTCCAGCGCGGTGCCGAGGGCGCGTAGAAGTCGCCGCGCTGGAAGGCGCCGAAGAGGACCGGGGTCTCCGCGACCGCGCAGCACTCGTCCTCGATCGCCCAGGAGAGTGCGATCAGGGTCGACTTCCGCAGCCGGTGCGTGGCCAGGGTCGGGTGCTTGCGACGGAGCTCGGCGAAGATCGACGGCGCCACCGGGGCCCGGGTCGCGGAGGCTTCCGCGATCGCGATCTCGAGGCGGATGCCGGCCTCCTTGCGGCGCAGCACCTGCCGGACGAGGTCGACGTCGGCCTCGGTGTAGCGCCGGTGTCCGGAGGCGAGGCGACGCGGGACGGGGAAGCCGTGCCGGGTCTCCCACATCCGCAGCACCGCGGGACTGAGGCCGGTCCGTTCGCCCAGGTCCCCGATGGTCAGTTCTCCGGTGCCGGTCTCCGGGACTTCGGCCCGGTCTGCGGCCAGGGGTTGCGCGAGGTCGCCGTCGTGGTCCATGCTCGCACCATAACCTAAACAAAGCGTTTAGGAACTATGTTGAAGTTCTGGAGGTCGCGATGAACAACGTGAGCAAGGTCGAGGACGGGGTGATCGACTGGTCCGACCTCGGCCGGGAGATGTGGTCGTTCCTGACCGGCCGCCAGGCCGAGATCAACTACCGGTTCGTCGACATGACCGTCGAGATCCCGCGGGACACCGGCCCGGACGCGCCGCGGGCGGTCTGGAAGGTCGACGGGACCCTGCAGGTCACCACCAGCGACAACGCGTCGTTGGGCTGAGACCGATGATCGATCCGAATCCCCGGAGCCGGATCTCCGCCGACCTGAGGTTCAGCGTCGAGCTCCCGGGCCGTGACCCGGTGCACGGGACGGTGACCGGGACGGAGAACCGCCTCGAGGTCCGGCTCAGCGACCCCGCCTCCTTCGCCGGTGGGCGGGACGCCGGACACCTGCGCCAGCTCGCCGCCGGCCTGGCCGAACGCGGCATCAAGGTGATCGTCGTCGCCGGCGACGTGGTGCTGCTCGAGGTCGGGG
This sequence comes from Marmoricola sp. RAF53, assembly GCF_052114005.1. Taxonomy (NCBI): domain Bacteria; kingdom Bacillati; phylum Actinomycetota; class Actinomycetes; order Propionibacteriales; family Nocardioidaceae; genus Marmoricola; species Marmoricola sp. RAF53. The sequence continues at coordinate 24,385 of NZ_JBFRDX010000028.1, forward strand.
CGACGCACGCGCCGTGGTGGCAGCGCACCTTCACCCGGTCGCCCCACCTCAAGATCGCGAGCATGCGCGGGGCACTGACCGGAGCCGCGGGCCGGGTCCGGAGGTCGGCGGCGGAAGCCGTTCTGCCTGGAGCCGAGCTGCTGCCGCCGACCACCCTCTTCCCGCTCGCGCCGACGTTCGGCCGGTCGGTTCGTCCGGTGACGACGACCCACGACCCGAGGCGCGGCGGGAACCCCCGGCTGGTGCTCACGACGGGCAACTCCCGGCTGCCCGCGGACGGCCGGTACGTGTTCCCGCTCCGCGGTGAGACCACGATGGTCGGCAGCGCGGACGCGAGCGACATCCGGCTCGACGGCCTGGCCGCGACCCACGCGGTGGTGGTGCACGACGAGCGGGACGAGCTGGTGCTCTACGACCGGTCACCGGACGGCACGACGCTGGTGAACGGGGCCCGCGTGCCCGAGGCCGGACGCGTCCTGCGCACCGGCGCACGGGTGTCGGTGGGCGAGTGGACGCTGTCCTACCGCCGCGCCGAGTTCGCCGACCACGGCCGGCCGTTCGGCGGGCGGATCGGCGGCGAGCTGGGGCACCAGCGGCCGCAGCCCGATCCGCGGCACCGCAAGGCCGAGGAGGCGTCGCGGTGAGGTCGCTCGCAGTCGCGCGGTCCGCTCGCGCGGGTTCCCTCGAGGCGCTCCTCGTCGCGGCCTCGTTCGGGGACGTGGACGCATTCATGCGGTTCTACGACGCCACCCACGGGTACGCGTTCGGGCTCGCGCTGACCCGTGCCCGCGCGAGCGGACTGGCGGAGGCCGACGCGCGCGCGGCCGCCGAGAGCGCCACCTCGTCCCGGTTCGTGCGGGCCTGGCAGCACGCGGCCGCCCACCAGGCCTCGGGTCTCTCCCCGCTGGCGTGGCTGCTGACCCTCCCCGATCCCGGTCCCGGCGGGACCGGGCGCACCCCGGAGGTCGCCTGTGCGTGAGCAGCTGCCCGTCGTCGTGGTGGGCGCCGGACTCGCCGGGCTCGCCTGTGCCCACGAGCTCGCGGCGCTCGGTCACCCGGTGCTGGTGCTGGAGTCCACCGACCGGGTGGGTGGTCGCGTCGTCACCGACGTCGTGGACGGGTTCACCGTCGACCGCGGGTTCCAGGTGCTCAGCACGGCGTACCCGGCGCTGGGGACGTTCGCCGACCTCGACGCGCTCGCGCTGCGGCGGTTCCCGCGCGGCGTCCGGGTACGGCGCGCCGGGGCGCTGCACGAGGTCCCGCACCCGCTCGCCTCACCCGCCGCTCCGTACCGGGCCGCCAGGTCCGGCGCCACCGACCTGCGCGGCAAGGCGGCATTGGCCCGGTACGCCGCCGGCCTGCTCGCGAGCAGCCCCGCCGCGGTCAAGCGCCGTACCGACGTCGCCGCGACCCAGGTCTGGGGCGAACGCCTCCCGGAGCAGGTGGTCCGCGACGTGCTGGTCCCGTTCATGTCCGGGGTCGTGCTGGATCCCCGGGTGCGCACCTCCCGGGTCTTCACCGACCTGATGATGCGGATGTTCGTGCGCGGAGCGTCCGCCGTCCCGGCGGCCGGGATGCAGCGGCTGCCGGAGCAGGTCGCCGGCCGCCTCCCCGCCGGTGCGGTGCGGCTGGAGTCGCCGGTGGTCTCGGTCTCCGGGCGGTCCGCCGAGCTGGCCGACGGCACGACGGTCGACGCCGCCGCGGTCGTGGTCGCCGCCGACCCGTGGGCCGCCCAGGTCCTGGTGCCCGATCTCGGTGAGCTGCCCCCGGGGCGAGGCGTGACGACGTACTACTTCGCGGCCGAGCCGTGGTCCGGGGCGGACGCGGCGCTGGCGGTCGACGCGGACGGTTCGGGCGTCGCCAACAGCGTCGTGCTGACCGCGACCGCGCCCGAGTACAGCCGGGACGGCCGTGCGCTGATCGCCACCTCGGTCTTCCACGACGACGAGGTGCCTTACCGCGGCCCGGTCCTCGACGTGCGTGCGGCCGAGGAGGTGGCCCGCGAGCTGCACCGGGCCCCGGCGGCCGCCTGGGAGCCGGTGACGACGCGGCACGTCCCGTACGCGTTGCCCGCGATGCCCGCCCCGCTGACGCTGCGCAAGCCGACCTGGTTCGCCGACCGCGGCGTCTGGGTCGCCGGCGACCACCGCGACACCAGCTCGATCCAGGGCGCGCTGGTCTCGGGAGCGCGGGTCGCGCGCTCGGTGGCGCGGAGCCTGCGCCTCGGGACGTCGTGGGAGGAAGTCCGGTGAACGGCCCGGTGAGCGGCCCGGTGAACGGCCCGGGAAACGGCCCGGTCCTGGTCGCGGGCGGGACGGGCTTCGTCGGTCGCCGCCTGGTCGCGGCGCTCGACGACGCCGGCCACGAGGTGCGGGTGCTGACCCGTGACCCGGGCAGGCACCGGGGTCCGGGATCGCCGGTGCGCGGTGACGTCACCGACGCGGACTCGCTGCGCGAACCGCTGGACGGCTGTGCCGCCGCGTACTACCTGGTGCACTCGCTGGACAGCGACGACTTCGAGTCCCGCGACGCCGCCGCGGCCTCGGCCTTCGGCAAGCAGGCCGCCTCCTCGGGCCTGGGTCAGATCGTCTACCTCGGCGGGCTCGGGGACGACGACGACCAGCTGTCGGCGCACCTGCGCAGCCGTCGCCAGGTCGAGGCGCTGCTCGCCGAGCACGGCGTCCCGGTGACGGTGCTGCGCGCGGGCATCGTCGTCGGTCACGGGGGCATCTCCTGGGAGATCACCCGGCAGCTGGTCGAGCACCTCCCGGCGATGGTCACGCCGCGCTGGGTGCGCACCCGGACCCAGCCCGTCGCGGTCGCCGACGTGGTCCGCTACCTCGTCGGCGTGCTCGACAACCCCGACGCGGTCGGGCGCGTCTTCGAGATCGGCGGCCCCGACGTGCTCGCCTACTCGGAGATGCTCACCCGGGTGGCGGCGATCGAGGGTCGCCGGCTGCCGATCCTCCCGGTGCCGCTGCTGACCCCGGGGCTCTCGTCGCGGTGGCTGGCGTTCGTGACGGACGTCGACACCCGGACCGGTCGCAACCTTATCGACTCGATGACGAACACCGTCGTCGTCACCGACGACAGCATCCGGACCGTCGTACCGTTCGAGCCGCTGGGGTACGACGACGCCGTCCGGATCGCGCTCGCCGAACGCCGGGGCGAGCGGTGAGGCCCCGCGCACGCGCGCGCCGCCGGGCCGCTGCTCGCCTGGAGAGCGTCCTGCCGATGCCGCTGACCCACGTCGTGCGGCTCGACCACGCCGAGACCCCGGGGGTACGCCGCCGCCGGCGGCAGGTCGTCGCGGCGGTCTCCGTGGGCGGTGCGGCGCTCCTCGGCCGGTCGCTCTCGACGCCGCCGGGATCGAAGCAGTTCTACCTCTCGACCGCCGCGGTCGCGGCCACCTGGACCGCCGGCGGCCTGCTCTCCGGGCCGCTGCACCTGGGCTGGATCGAGAGCCGGGACTCGACGCTCCGGCGGCCGGTGCTGACCCCGCTCGCCACCGGCGTGGGCGCGTTCGCGGTCTTCTACGCCGGTGGTCTGGTGGCGCGCCGGGTCCCGGTGCTCGGCGACGCGGTCTTCCGGGTGCTGCGGTTCGCGGAGGAGGGCGACGACCGCCTGGTGATGGCCACGACGCTCGTGAACGGCCTCGCCGAGGAGGTGTTCTTCCGCGGCGCCCTCTACGCCGCGCTGGGCGACGCGAGCCCCGTCCTGGCCTCGACCGGGGTCTACGCGCTGGCGACCACGACGACGCGCAACCCGGCGCTGGTGCTGGCCGCCGGCGTCATGGGCACCCTGTTCGGCCTGCAACGCCGCGCCTCGGGCGGGATCCAGGCCCCGGTCATCACCCACCTGACCTGGTCGGCCCTGATGGTGCGGTTCCTGCCGCCGCTGTTCCGGGCGCCGGCAGGCCACGAGCATGCCGGCCGCCCCGACCTGCAGTCGAAGCCCTGACCTGCAGTCGAAGCCCTGACCTACAGTCGAAGCATGGTGCGTCGACCTGACCCTGGGTGCGTGCCGCTCGAGGTGGAGTCCGTCAGCCTGCACCGCGACCCGGCCGCCGCCCGGGCGCGCCGGGAGGAGCGCAGGCAGAGGCGCCGGACCAAGCGCCGGGAGCGACGGGAGCGACGCGCCGGCAAGCACCGCGATCCCGGGGCCTGACCCTGAGGCCCTAGGCCTCGAAGTGACGCGCCTTGAGGAAGCAGAACCCGCCGAAGCAGGCCAGTCCGGCGGCGATCAGCACGAGGACCGCCGGGCCCAGCGGCGCGTGCAGCAGCCTGCTGAGGGCCGCGTCCAGGCCTCCGGACTTCGCCGGGTCGTGGGTGACCGCGGCCCACACGAAGAGGACGCCGATGGCGCCGAAGGCGACGCCGCGCGCGCAGTACCCGGCGCGGCCGAGCGCACGGGCGAGCGCGAGACGGGTGCCCGACATCTCGCTGAGGTCGAGGTGGTCCTCGAAGCCGTCGGTGAGGCCCTTGACCACGTTGAACACCCCGTACCCGACGATCGCGACCCCGGTGGCACCGACCAGCCAGGGCCCGAGCGGCAGGCCCATCACCCGCGCAGTGTCGCCCTGGGTGTTCGAGCCGCCGGTCCCGGAACCCACGGCGACCTTGACCGCGCTCACGCCGAGCACGGCGAAGACGACGACCCGGAAGAGCGAGCCGAGTCGGAGGAGCAGGCGCTTGCCACCGTCCGCGTCGCGGTGGCCGAACAGAGCCTCGAGGCCCTGCCAGAGGACCAGCGCGGCGAAGCCGGCGGCGAGCACCCACAGCAGCAGGCTGCCGAACGGTTGCTTCGCGAGCTCGTGCAGGGCGCCGGTCTTGGAGACCTGTTCGGTCCGCTGACCGAGGACGAGCTGGAGTGCGAGCCAGGCGAGGAGGAGGTGCACGACGCCGTAGGAGATCTGGCCGAGCCGGACGGCACGGTCGAAGGCCGGGTGCTCCGCGGCCTGCTCGCCGGCGTCCTGGACGGCCTCGGCCGCCGATCGTGTGTTCACCCCCGAGAGGTACCCGCCACGGCACGTCCCAAGCCTGCCGGGCCGGGGAGAGGCGTGCTCAGTAGCCGTTCCCGCTCGGCCAGCCGTGCTGGTCGAGGTACCAGCCGGCCGAGGTGAGCACGAGCGCCACCAGCAGGGCGAAGAGCAGCCCGCCGGCCACCGGCAGGAACCAGCCGGGTGCGTGGTGCGCCCGGACGGCGACGACCTTGACGACGATCGCGCCGATGAACACGCAGCCGAGGACGCCGTGGACGACGGTCCGCGCCGGGACCCCGGACCCCGACTCCAGTCCGAGCGCCCACAGGCAGTTGTAGGCGACGAAGAGGGCGAGCGCGAGCGTGATCACGCCGCTGACACGGTGCGCGGTTCCCAGCCACGGCGGCGCCGCGATGCCGAGCCTCCCGTAGAGCCACAGCGCCCCGAGGACCTGGAGCACGGCGAGCACGCCGACGGCGACGGAGACGACGACCTTCATCTGGATCACGGTGGCGAAGCCGAGGTCGGTGGTCCCGCTGAGCGACGGGTCGTGGGCCTTCGCGAAGACGCCGGCGAGCAGGGCGACCACCGCGCCGGCGGTGAACGCGACCAGCGGGACGGTCATGGTCCGGGGTGCGTCGTTCTCGGCCACCCGCCCAGCATGCGCCGCCGGCGGTGCTTTGGGAATGTGCCCAGGAAGGTGCCCGGCGTCCGGACCGGGTGCGGCGGGCGGGCGTCGTACCGGCAGAATGTCGCCCCATGAGCACGACGCAGGGTTCGAAAACATGGGCGGGCAACTTCTTCGAGGACTTCACCGTCGGCCAGGTGATCGAGCACGCGACGCCGCGCACCGTCACCGAGGGCGACCGGGCGCTGTACGGCGCGCTCTACCCGACCCGGTTCGCGCTGCCGTCCTCGGCCGCGTTCGCCGCGTCGGTGGGGCTGGACCAGCACCCCGTCGAGGAGCTGATCGGGTTCCACATCGCCTTCGGCAAGACGGTCCCGGACATCTCGCTCAACGCGGTCGCCAACCTCGGCTACGCCGAGCTGCGCTTCCACCGTCCGGTCGTTCCCGGCGACACCCTGGCGACCCGCTCGGAGGTGATCGGGCTCAAGGAGAACTCCAACGGCAAGAGCGGCGTCGTGTACGTGCGCTCGACCGCGACCGACCAGCGCGGCGACGTGGCGCTGGACTGGGCCCGCTGGGTGATGGTGCACAAGCGTGACCACGCTGCCGCCGCGCCGGAGACGGTGCTGCCCGAGCTGGCCCCGGCCGTCGCCGCGGCCGACCTGATCGTCCCGGACGGCCTGGACTTCAGCTCCTACGACTTCGCCGCCGCCGGCGAGCCGCACCGCCTCGGCGACTACGCGGTCGGCGAGAAGATCGACCACGTCGACGGCGTCACCCTCAGCGACGCCGAGCACATGATGGCGACGCGGCTGTGGCAGAACACCGCGAAGGTGCACTTCAACACCGAGGCCCGCCCCGACGGCAACCGGCTGATCTACGGCGGCCACATCATCTCGATGGCCCGCGCCCTGTCCTTCAACGGACTCGCGAACGCCCAGCTCATCGCCGCGATCAACGCCGGCGCGCACACCTCGCCGGCCTTCGCGGGCGACACCGTCTACGCCTGGTCCGAGGTGCTGGACAGTGCCGAGACCGCGGCGCCCGGCGTCGGCGCGCTCCGGCTCCGCCTGGTCGCCACCCGCGGCCGGGACACCTCGATGACGCTGCGCAACGAGGACGGCAAGTACGCCGAGGGCGTGCTGCTCGACCTGGACTACTGGGCCCTCGTCCCGCGCTGACCGGTCTCACGCCAGGTCGACGACCAGCGCGCGGTGGTCGGAGACCGGCAGCTCCGGAGCCCCGGTCGACAGGACCCGGCACCCGCCGTCGAGCAGGATGTGGTCCAGCTGCTCGCGAGGTTGCTCGGACGGGAAGGTCGCGGCGGTCACCAGGCCCCGCATCCCGGTGATCCGGGCGGCCCGCCGCGGACCCATGTTCAGGTCGCCGAGCAGGAGCAGGGGCCGAGGCACCTGCGCCAGCGAGGCGGTCAGGTGACGCAGCTGCCGGCCGTTCCACCAGGGCACGAACGACAGGTGCGTGGTCGCCACCGAGACCCGTCCACCGGGGGTGTCGACGACGGCCGCGACCGCGACCCGGGGTTCGTCGCGGACGAGGGTCGGGAGCACGTGCCCCCGGAACCAGAGCGGCGTGGGCGCGTGCAGGACCGGCAGCCGGACCAGGTGCCAGGACGTCACCGGGTGGCGGCTGAGCAGGGCGATCCCGTACGCCGCCGCGTCGGGTTGATCGCGGTCGGTCGCGGCGACCCAGGTCGCGCCCGGGTTCCCGCTGAGGGCCGCGACGAACCGCTGGTCCACCGCGCCCATCGCGTCCGCGGCGATCGCGGTCAGGTCCGCCCCGTGCGACCGGTCCTGGTTGTGGTCGACCTCCTGGAGCGCGAGGACGTCCGCGTCCAGGCACGCCACGGCGGCCCGCAGCCCCGCGAGGTCGACCTGCTCGTCCGACGGCCTGCGCGCATTGAGGATGTTGAAGGTGGCCACCCGCATCACCGCACCCGTACCCCGTCCCCGGCACCTGACGCCCGCGGCCCTGACCCGACGGCCCGGTCATGACGGCCCGGCTGGCGGGTACCCCAGGTCTGTGGCGGTGAACGCGAACCGGTCACCGGAGCCGGACCTCCGGGTGGCCCTCAAGACGGTCGCGTCGCTCCTCAAGGGGAGCGGCGTCCCCTTCGCGCTGGCCGGGAGCTACGCGCTCTGGGCCCGCGGCGGGCCGGAGCCCGACCACGACGTCGACTTCCTGGTGGCCGAGACGGATGCGGCGGCCGCCGCGGAGGCGGTCCGGTCCGGCGGCTTCGAGGTGGTCCGGCCGCCGGAGGACTGGCTCTTCAAGACCTACGTCGACGGCGCCCTGGTGGACGTCCTGTTCCGGGCGAACGCCGTACCGGTGACCCGGGACCTGCTCGCGGACGCCGATCTGGTCGAGGTGTCCTCGGTGCTGATGCCGGTGATGTCGGCGACGGTCCTCCTCGGGCAGCGCCTCAACGCGCTGGAGGAGCACGCCTGCGACTTCGCCCAGGCGCTCCCGGTCGCGCGCGCGGTCCGCGAGCAGGTCGACTGGGCAGAGGTCCGCTGCGTCACGTCGAGGAACCCGTACGCCGCGGCGTTCCTCTTCCTCCTCGAACGGCTCGACGTGATCGCCCCCGCCTGAGGGGTTTGGTCGTACGTCGAGGGGGAACTGGGAGCACAGCACGTGGAACAGCCACGCCTGCAGAATGGAGAGACCATGGCCATCGGACTCGGAGTGGTCCTGCTCGTCGCGGGACTCGTCCTCGCGCTCGACGTCGTCAACGTCGACATCTCGTACATCGACGACCACGCCCTCGGCTGGATCCTCGTCGCCGCGGGAGCGGTGGCGATCGTGCTGTCGCTCATCGTCAACGCCCAGCGCACGAGGCACCACACGGTCGTGGACGAGCGCCCGGTGGACGAGCGGCGCTACTGACGCCGCGCTGACGCTGACGCTGACGTCCTCGGGTCGGGGACGTCAGCGTCTCAGCGTCCGACCAGCTGCGCGCGGGTCGGCACGAACGGCGTCACCCGGAGCGCCATCCCCGCCTCGTCCGGGGTCCGGTCCGCTTTCCGGTGGTTGCAGCGCGGGCAGGCCGCGACCGTGTTCAGCCAGGTCCAGCCGCCGCCGCGGCTGCGGGGGACCAGGTGGTCGACCGTGGTGGCGTGGTCGCCGCAGTAGGCGCACCGGCGGCGGTCGCGGCGGAGGACCGCGTCGCGGGAGTAGCCGGCCGGGCGGTACATCCAGGTGGCGGCGACGTACCGGATCAGCCGGATGACGCGCGGCCACGGGTGCGGGCCGATCCTCCGGTCGTCGTGGCCCTCCTCGACGGTCGCGACCTCGCGGAAGAGCATCCGGACGGCGTGCGGGAACGACACGTTGCCGAGCGGTTCGTACGACGCGTTGAGCAGCATCACGGTCGTCACGGGCACCGTCACCTCCTCGCGTTCTGCCCCCAGTCTTGCGCGCCGGGGCCAGAAATCGCTGCAGAATGCGACCAGACGCGCGGGCTCGAACGCGGGTCAGACGTTGGCGCGGCGCAGCCCGTCGAGCGTCGACTCCCGCCGGTCCAGCCGGGAGGCGAGGATGTCCCGGGCCGGGGCGAGCTGCCCGGAGCGGCGCAGGCAGTAGAGCAGCGTCTCCTCGACGACCTCGCGCTGGGCGGCCGATCCGCCGACCTCGTCCAGCCGGGGCATCACCTCGGCCAGCAGCGCGGCGGCGCCGCCGTGGTCGCCGGCGGTCAGCGCCGCGAACGCCTCGCAGACCGGGGCGACCACCGACGCCATCGTCGGGTCGCCGGTGCCGCGGCAGTGCCCGGCCAGCCGGAGCAGCCGGTCGGCGTCCCCGGCGGTCGCGAGCGCCACCGCGGCGTGCACGGCCGTGAACGGGGTCCCGGGGGCGTCGAGCAGCTCCGGGTCGACGGCCGCCAGCACCGGTTCGACGGGCGGGACCGGATCGCCGTCGAGGCCCCAGCACGCGGCCGTCGCCACCCGCCAGCGCCACAGCAGCGACGCGGCGTCGACCAGGGACCGGACGCCGTTCACCGTCGGCGGCGCCAGCTCGGCGTAGTAGCGGTGCCGGACCGCCTCGGTGTCGCCGAGGGCGAGCTCGTGCAGGGCGGCGTGCCAGGAGAAGTGCGCCCGGTGGTTGGCCGAGCGGCCGTTCTCGGCGATCCAGTGGTCCAGCCAGACCTTCCCGGTCTCGTGCTGGCCGGTCTCGTAGAGCACGTGCGCGAGCGCGTGCGCGGCGTGCCCGGAGGCGGGTTCGCAGGCCAGCGCGCTCTCGGCGAGCAGGCCGGCCTCCTCGAACCGGGACTGGTCCTGGCGGGTGAAGGCGAGCAGGGAGAGGTACCACCAGTGGTCGCCGTACGCCGGCGCCAGGCCCTCGACCAGCTCCCAGGCCTCGCGCCGGGCGTCGGTGACGCCGGAGAAGGCGATCGTCGGGACCGCCGCGGAGACGGCGAGCACGTCGCGCGGGTAGGCGGCCACGTGGGCGAGCAGCGCGGCGTCCCCGTCGCGGCGCGGTTCGTGCACCCGGGTGCGGACGACCTCGACGAGGCTGCGCTCGCGGTCGTCGCCGCGCGCCCGGACCGCGTCCGCGGCGGCGTCGAGCTCGGCGGCCACGTCGGTCGGGGCGTCGGACTCGTGCCCGAGCATCGCGAGCGCGGCGTGCGCGAGGGCGAAGCCGGGGTCCAGCTCGGTGGCCTCGCGGAACTTCTCGTCGGCGCCGTCCTGGAGCCGCATCAGCCGTTCCAGGCCCGCGTTGTAGGCGAGCGCCGCGTCCGCCGAGGTGGACAGCGGCAGGCCGAGCAGGTCGCGCGGCCGGGCGATCGGGTGCCGTCCGCTGACCAGGCGGCCGTCGGCGAGCCGCCGGGGCAGCGGGGCGATGGTGTCGAGCAGGGCCGCGGCCAGCCCGACGGCCTGGGCGCGGATCTCCGGCACCGCCGTGGACTCCCAGAGCTCGCCGCGGCGCAGCGCGCCGAGCGCCCAGACCGGCAGCGCGGTCCGCCCGGTGAAGTCGAGGAGTCGCCCGTCGGCGGTGCGCAGGCCCATCCCGGCGGTGGCGACGACGGCCAGGCTCTGGCCGTGCGAGCGGGTCCGCAGCAGATCGTCGAGCAGCGGGTCGTGCAGCCGCCGGACGTCCTGGCGCGGGCCGGTGCAGTTCACCACCCAGCCGACGTCACGGGTGCTGCCGTCGTCGAGCCGGACCCGGAGGCCGCCCTGGATCAGCGGCTCGACGGCGGTCACCTGACCGGCGGCGACGGTGACCCGGCCGTCCTCGACGAGACGGCCGACCCGGTGGTGGCTGGCCGGGGACATCCGGTGCCGGAGCCGGTTCCAGCCGGCGGCGTCCTCGGTGAGGAAGGTGAGCCGGTCCTCCTCGGAGAGCCGGTTCCACAGGGCGCTCACCTGGAACCGCAGGCCGTCGACCGCCGGGCGCCAGTCGCCGCCGTCCGCGGCCACCTGGGCGAGGTGCTGCCGGGCCCGCTCGCGGATGCTGGCGACGGTGCCGCCCCAGTCCCCGATCTCGGGGATCGCCGGCGGGAGCATCGCGCTCGCGTGCCGGTGCGGGAACCGGCCGGACCGGCTGACCGCGTGCACGACCCGCTCCGGCCGGCTGTCGCGGGTCAGGGTGAGGGCGACGTCGACGCCGGTGAGGCCGGTGCCGACGAGGAGCACGTCCGCGGGACCGACCCGGTCCCGGACGAGGACGTCGAGGGCGCCGGGCGCCCACGGGTCCGGGACGAAGAAGGCGCTGCCGGCGAGCTCGGGCGGGGCCCAGTCCGCGGCCGGACCGGGCAGGCCGGTGCCGAGGACGAGGGCGTCGCCGCGGACGCTCGCGCCGTCGTCGAGGCCGACCCGGACGCCGTCGGCGTCGCGGTCGACCGAGACCGCGGTGCGGGGGAGGTGGGTGAGGGTGACGTCGCCGGCGGACTCGGCCAGGGCGGCGCGCAGGGTCTCGTCCAGGTAGCGGCCGTACTCCCGGCGGGGGACGAACTCGTAGGGCTGGGCGGTGCGCGGGCTGGTGCGACGGCGCCAGGCGACGAAGTGACCGGGGTCCTCGGGCAGCGCGCTCATCCCGGCGGCGGGGACGTTGAGCAGGTGGTCGTCGTCGGTGGTGCCGAAGGCGGTCCCGGTGCCGACCCGGGGCGTCGGGTCGACCACGACCACGTCGAGCCGGGTGGAGCGCCGGCCGGCCGTCCGGACGAGGTGCAGGCTGGTGAGCAGGCCGCTGGCGCCGCCGCCGACGACGATGACGACGGGCCGGCTGGTCTCCGGGGTCGTGTGCATGAGAGCCTCTCTCTCCAGGGTGAGGCTCTTAAGTTTATAGAAATGATCGACAAAGACCAAAAGGCGCCGCGCCCGCGTGTCGGCGGCGTGGGTGGAGCAGGCCGTCGGACCAGCCGTCGGAGCAGGCCGTCAGAGCAGGCCGAGGCCCTCCGCGTGCCGGCGTACGGCGTCGGTGTCGGCGGCGAGCACGAACGGCACCTCCGGCGACCAGCCGGCCGTCACCTGCTCCACCCGGCCGTCACCGGGGTCCAGCCGCACCTCGCGGATGTACACGGCCAGGATCCGGCCGGGATTCGCCGCGACCACGTCGGCGTAGATCTGCGGGTCCTTCTCGCCGGAGTCGCCGATCAGCACGAACGGCAGCCCCGGGTGCAGGTCGAGCACCTCCTGGATCCGGCCGTGCTTCTGCTCGCGACCCTCCGCGGTCCCGAGCAGGTCGCGGAGCAGCACCGGACCCATCGGGAAGTCCCGGTGCGCCAGGAACGCGACCAGGAAGCTGTGCAGGTTCCACGGGCTGGAGGAGACGTAGAAGAACGGGTTCACCCCGGCGGCCAGGTCCCGGTACAGCTCCGGCGCACCCGGGAACGGGGTCCGGGTGATCGCCGAGCCGAGGAACGTCCGCCGGACCATGTGCCCGACCTTCTGCACCCCCGTGCGCAGGATGGTGTCGTCGACGTCGGAGATGACCCCGAACCGGGCCTCGCCGGACGGGACGCACACCTCCAGCGGGGTGGCGTAGCTGTCGGAGAGGCCGCGGTAGTCGCCGGCGCGCTCGACCGTCGCGGTCGTCCACGGGCTGGTGAGCGCGGCCGGGTCGACCTCCAGCCGGACCAGGAAGTAGCCGTCGCGGTCGGTCGTGGTCTCGACCGTCGTACCGCCGACGCTGATCCGCAGCGGGACGTCCGGCAGGTCGTCGGTCAGGAAGTTCCGCACCGTCCTGCGCAGCGCGGCGCCGACGCCCTCGCCGTCGACCGCGTCCGTCGGGGGAGGGTTGTCCAGCACCCGCCCGCGCACCACCACGCCCGCGGCGCCGCCGTGACCGACGTAGGTCTCGATCCGGAAGTCGCTCGGGGGCCGCGAACCCGCCCGGCGCAGGCGCGCGGCGTCCCACGCGTGCTCCAGGCCCAGGATCCAGTTCCGCTCGGTCACGCGGCCACGGTAGTGCGGTCAGACCAAGATGAGGCGGACGTAGCTGCGGTCGTCGAAGGACACGTCGCCGGGCCGGACCCCCTTGGTGCCCGGGTGCGCGCCGATCCGGAGCGGGTCCGCGACGAGGTCGGCGGCCAGCGCCGCCTCGGTCGCGACCAGGGTGAGCAGCACGACCGGGTAGCCGTCGGTCGCCACCACGACCTCGGGGCCAGCGGTCGTCCAGGTCTCGACGTGCCGCTCCGGGACCGGGCGGCCGTCGATCGCGCCGTACGCCAGGTCGCCGTCGCCGGGGTCGTTGCGCAGCCCGGCCTGCGCCCGCAGCCGCGGCAGGATCAGCGCCCGCCCGGGATCGGTGGCGAGCAGCTCCTCGGTGGTGGCGCCCTCCGCGAGCAGGCCGCGCAGGTGCTCGGCGCGCAGCCCGGCGTGCAGGTCGTCGACGGCATTGCGGCCGAGGTGGAGCTCGGTCGCGGTGCGCCAGGACACGTCGCCGACGCGGACCACGGTGCCGCTCGCCTTGTCCACGGCGACGAACGAGCACTCCGGGCGGTCCGGGCCGAGCCGGTCCAGGTCCGTCCCGAAGGCCTGCAGGTAGGCGGTGTTCGCCGCGGCCACCAGGTCCGCCGGCGACGTCCCCGGCGGCAGCGCCGCGACGGCGGCCGCGATCACGCGGGCGGCGACCCGGCCGCCGGTCTCGCCGTCGCGGCGGTAGCCGGACTTGTCGGTGGCGCCGTCGCAGACCGCCAGCCAGTGCGGCCCGTCGGCCACGACGTCCTCGTTCAGCGCCGGGTCACCGGTCTTGGCGACGGTGACCGACTCGGCGACGGTGAACATCCCTCGACCGTAGGGCACGGAGCGGTCAGCGCGAGGTGCGCAGCCAGTGCCAGGCCACGGCGGCGACCCAGAGCTCGTAGCCCAACGTGCCGAGCGCCAGCACCGGGAAGGCGGCCGCGGTCAGGGTGGTCGCGGTGCCGATCAGGCTCAGCGGCAGCAGGGCCACGCCGGTGCGGACCAGCCAGGGCGTCCCGCCCGTCGCCCGCAGTCCAAGCACCACCGCGCCGACGAAGAAGATCCGGGCGAAGGCCGAGAATGCCAATGAGTACGGCGCCACCGCGTCCCACCCGGCGAGGATCCGGATGTCGGTCCCGTCCGCGGCGGTGTCGAGGGCGACGTCGTGCAGCACGGCGGCGAGCGGCCAGATCAGGGCGAGCAGCGTGCCGGCGGCCACCGCGACCGTGGACAGGACGCCGCTGGGATCCACCTTGCGCAGTCGCAGGTGGACGGCGCCGAGGAAGCCGAGCAGGAGCGAGCCGGCGGCCATGAAGACGTAATTGCCGATCCGGTAGGCGTTCTCGGCGTCGAGCACCCCGTGGCCGCGTTCGACGGCGGGGTCGTTCGGCGATCCGCCGTGCGGGAGGACCAGGGTCGCCATCGCGACCATCACGGCGACCTGGCAGACGGTGAAAGCGATTCCGAAGCGCGCGCTGAACCGGGTCAGCGCGGGCTCGGTCAGCGCGACGGCGTCGACGCCGTGCCCGTCCGGTCGGGGGAGGGTGGAGGTGGTGGACATCGTGAGTTCCGTTCTCGTGTCGGGAGGTGGCTCGGACGAGCCGGCTACGAACCTAGGAACGGAGGCCTGCGCGGCACATCGATCCGAGGGCCGGTCCGCGCTCAGCCCCAGGGCTGATGCGCGGGACGTAGCGTCTCGCCTAGCCTCGGCGCGTGGGACTCCTCGACCGGCTCCGGACGACGCGGCTCGATGCCGCGCTGGCCGCGCTGTTCGCCGTCGCCGGTCTGGTGCAGACGCTGTTCGTGCCGATCGCCGAACCGGCCCCGGCGATCCTGTACGTCCTCGGATCGACGCTCCCGCTCGCCTGGCGTCGGACCTTTCCGGTCGAGTCCGCGCTGGTGTCGGCGGTGTTCTGGCTGATCCCGCTGGACGGCTACCCGGTGCTCGGGTTCCTCGCCGTCGTGCTCCAGTTCTACGCGCTCGGCAACCGCGGCGAGCCGGGTCGTGCCGTCACCCTGGTCACCGTCGGCGCGGCGGCCGCGTCGGTCCTCGGGACGCTGCTCGGTCCCGAGGCGCCCGTGGCCGCGATCGGTGGCGCGCTCGTCGTCGTCGCCCCGGTCCTGGCCGGCCGGGCGGTGCGGCACCAGCAGCGGCAGAACCAGGCGCTCGTCGCCCTGACCCGCGAGCTCGCCGAGGAACGCAGCCGCGCCGAGGAGGCCGCGGTCGGGGCCGAGCGCGCACGGATCGCCCAGGAGCTGCACGACGTGGTCGGGCACGAGGTCACGCTGATCGCCATCCAGGCCGAGGCCGCCGCGGCCGCGTTGCGGACCAGTCCGGACCGCGCGGCCGAGCCGGTCGAGGCGATCCGCACGACAGCGCACCGCACCCTGACCGAGATCCGCGCGGTCCTCGGCGTGCTCGCCCCGGACGGGCAGGCGACTGGTCCGGGCACGGAGGACGTCGCCGTCGTCGCCGAGCGCGCGCGGAAGGCCGGAATCGCGAACACGTTGGCGGTGACCGGGACGCCGTCGCCCGTCCAGGCCCCTGTCTCGCTCGCCGTGAACCGGATCGTCCGCGAGTGCCTGACCAACGCCGGCCGGCACGCCCCGGGCCACCCCGTCGCGCTCGAGGTCGACTGGACCCCCGAGGAGGTCCGGATCCGTGCGATCAACCCCGTCACCGTGCGTCGCGGCGACCGGCGCCGGGTCGTCGCCGGCCGCGGGCTTACCGGGATCCGGCACCGGGCGGAGCTCCTCGGCGGGACGTTCGCGCTCGCGACCGACGACGGTTGCTTCGACGTCCGGGTCAGCCTCCCCGCCGGGGGTGGCCGATGACGCGCGTGCTCGTCGTCGACGACCAGGACCTGGTCCGGCACGGGCTGCGGATGATCCTCGAGCTCGGCGGGATCGAGGTGGTCGGGGAGGCGGCCGACGGCGCCGCCGCGGTGTCCGCCGCGGCTGGGCTGTCCCCGGACGTCGTCCTGATGGACCTGCGGATGCCGGTGCTGGACGGCGTCGAGGCGACCCGGCGGATCGTGGCGGCCGGGACCGCGCGCGTGCTGGCGCTCACCACCTTCGACGCCGACCAGCACGTCGCCGACGCGATCCGGGCGGGTGCGGTCGGCTTCCTGCTGAAAGACGTCACCGCCGACGGCCTGGTCGATGCCGTACGACGGGCCGCCGCGGGCGAACCGGTGCTGGCGCCGGCAGTGCTCGCCCGGCTGATGACGCACTTCTCGGACCACCCGCCGGCGACGCTTCGGGTGCCGCCGGGCTTCGCCGAGCTGAGCGACCGGGAGCGGGAGATCCTCGCGCTGATCGGAGCCGGCCGGTCGAACTCCGAGATCGCCGAGGAACTGGTGATCAGCATGGCCACGGTGAAGACCCACGTCCGGCACGTCTTCGCGAAGCTCGACCTCCGCGACCGTGCGCAGGCGGTCGTGGCCGCCCGGGAGGCGGGGCTGGGCGGCGGTTGAGCGCCCGGCTGGGGCAGACTCGTCCCGTGCCTGTGACTCCCGACGACATCGCCGCCGCGGCCGCCCGGACGATCGCGCGGCGCACGCCGCTGGAGCGTTCCGAGCGCCTCTCCGACCGGTACGGCGCCGAGGTGCTGCTCAAGCGCGAGGACCGGCAGCTCGGCCGGTCCTACAAGGTGCGCGGCGCCTTCCACACGATGTCGTCGCTGTCCGACGACGAGCTGGCCGCCGGGGTGGTCGCGGCCAGCGCCGGCAACCACGCCCAGGGCATCGCGATCAGCTGCGCCCGGATGCAGGTGCCCGGGCGGATCTTCGTCCCGACCAACACCCCGAAGCAGAAGCGCGACCGGATCGTCGCCCTCGGCGGCGAGTTCGTCGACCTCACCCTGGTCGGCCGCACGTACGACGAGGCAGCGGCCGCCGCGCTCGAGGCGGCCGCGTCCTCCGGGGCGACGTACATCCACCCCTTCGACGACCCGCGCACGATCACCGGCCAGGGGACCGTCGGCGTCGAGATCACCGCGCAGACCGAGCCGCTCGACCTGCTCGTCGTCCCGGTCGGCGGGGGCGGGCTGATCGCCGGTGTCGCCACCTGGGTGCGCGACGCCTGGCCCTCGACCCGGATCGTCGGCGTCGAGCCGGCCGGTGCCGCCGCCATGCGGGCCGCCCTGGACGCCGGCGGCCCGGTGACCCTGGACGAGCTCGACACCTTCGTCGACGGCGCCTCGGTCGCGACCGCCGGCAGCGTGACCTACCCGGTGGTGCGCGACCTCGTCGACGACGTGGTCACCGTCGAGGTCGGCGCCGTCTGCGCGGAGATGCTCGAGCTCTACCAGGTCGACGGGATCATCGCCGAGCCCGCCGGTGCGCTGGCGACGACGGCGCTGGCCGGCCTGCGCCCGTCCGGCCGGGTCGGCTGCATCGTCAGCGGCGGCAACAACGACGTCTCCCGCTACGCCGACGTGATCGAGCGGGCGCTCGTCCACCAGGGCCTGCGGCACTACTTCCTGGTCTCGTTCCCGCAGGAGCCCGGCGCGCTGCGCGGCTTCCTCGACGAGGTGCTCTCCGACGGCGAGGACATCGTCGTCTTCGAGTACATCAAGAAGTCGAACCGGGAGACCGGGCCCGCGCTGATCGGCATCGACCTCGACCACGCCGACGGCCTGCCGGCGCTGCTCGGCCGGATGCGGGACAGCAACCTGCTGATCGACGCGATCCCCTACGACAGCCCGCTGTTCACCTTCCTGCACTGACGGGCGCGGCACCGTCGAGCCGGTTGATCCCGGGCGTCTCGTCGGCGGCGGTGAACTCGACGAAGCGGGCGTCCTCGTCGATGTGCACGTTGTGCCCCGGCCGCAGGTGGTAGGCCTCGCCGGCGTGCAGCACCTCGGTCGTGCCGTCGGTGTAGCGGACGGTGCAGGTGCCGGCGAGGACGTAGCCGAAGTGGTCCTCCTGGCACGCGCCGCCGGGCAGGTCGGCGAACATCTCGCCGGTGTCGAGTCCCGCCTTCCACTGCTCGAGCGCGATGCTCATCCCGCCCGACTCGGCCCGGTGCTGGCGGCCGAGGCCGTCCAGCTCGACCGCGATCTCGGTGTTCTCGGTGGTGAAGGTTCCCATGGCCCGCTCCTCGGGTCCGGGGCCGGCGGATCCGGCCCTCGACGCGAACCTAGGAGCTGCACCCGGGTGCAAGGTCAAGACCTTGATCCTGCTCTTGACCTGGCACCCGGGTGCAAGGTCTAGCGTGGAGGGATGCGGATCTCCGAGCTGGCCGCATCCGCGGGCGTGCCGACGACGACCGTGCGCTACTACGAGCGCATCGGGCTGCTCGGCGCTGCCGACCGCACCGCCGCCGGCTACCGGGACTACGACGACGAGGCGGCCACCCGGCTGCTCTTCGTGGCCCGCGCCCGGCGGATGGGGCTGAGCTGCGAGCAGATCGCCGACCTGCTGCCCGTCTGGGGCGGAGCCGACTGCGCGGCCGCGCACGACCGCGTCGGCCGCCTGCTCGGCGAGCGGCAGGACGAGGTGGCGGCACGGATCGCCGAGCTCGAGGAGTTCGCCGCCCAGCTCGCCGAGGCCCGCGCCGCGCTGGACGCGACGCCGCCGCTGGACTGCTGCGACGACGACCTCACCTGCTGCGTCCCGGACGCCGGGCCGCAGGTCGTCGCGCTGACCGTGCGCGACCCGGTCCGCGCCTGACAGGATCGGCACCGTCGGACCGTCGACCTGCGAGGAGACGCCATGGACCTGTACGACGTGATGCGGACGACCGCCGCGGTCCGCGAGTTCACCGACGACCCGCTGCCCGACGACGTCCTCGGCACGATCCTCGAGAACGCCCGGTTCGCGCCCAGCGGCGGCAACCGGCAGGGGACCCGGATCCTGGTGATCCGGGACCGGGCGACCCGGGAAGCGCTGGTGCGGCTCACCGAGCCGGGCGCCCGGCGCTACACCGCGCAGCGGATCGCCGGCGAAGGGCCGTGGAACCCGGTGACCCCGACGGCGCTGACCGGGGAGCAGATAGCCGCGACCTTCGTCCCGGACAGCTTCACCGAGCCGCTGCTGAACGCGGCGGTCGTGCTCGTGGTCTGCGTCGACCTGCGGCTGGTGGCGGCGCTGGACCAGGATCTCGACCGGATCGGCCTGGTCAGCGGGGCGTCCGTCTACCCGCTGGTGTGGAACATCCTGCTGGCGGCGCGCAACGAGGGCTTCGGCGGCACCATCACCACGATGGCGGTGGCCGAGGAGCCGGGCGTGAAGGAGCTGCTCGGGATCCCGGACGACGTCGCCGTTGCGTGCGTGGTCCCGATGGGCAAGCCTGTGAAGCAGCTGACCAAGCTGACCCGGGTCGCGGTCGCCGACCTCGCCTTCCGGGAGAACTGGAACGGAGAGCCCTTCGATGCCTGACCTCGACCTGAGTGCCATCGACGCCGAGCGCGAGCGCATCCGGGCGGCGTACCTGCTGCCGGAGACCGAGCGCCCGGCGTCCAACGCCCGCGGCCTGCACCACTTCGCGATCGTCGCGCGCGACGTCGAGGAGACCGTGAACTTCTACCAGGGCGTGCTCGGCTTCCCGCTGACCGACATCTTCGAGAACCGCGACTACCCGGGCTCGAACCACTTCTTCTTCGACATCGGGAACGAGAACCTGATCGCGTTCTTCGACTTCCCGGGCCTCGACGTCGGCCCGTACGCCGAAGTCCTCGGCGGCCTGCACCACGTCGCGATCTCGGTCGAGCCGGAGCGGTGGGAGATGCTCAAGAGCCGGCTCGAGGAAGCCGGCGTCGAGTACCAGAGCGAGAGCGGCACCTCGATCTACTTCCGCGACCCGAACGGCGCGCGCCTCGAGCTGATCGCGGACCCGTTGGGGGAGATGTACGGCACCAAGGTGCTGTGAGGCGTCAGTCCAGGATCTCGGCGGTTCCCTGCGCCTGCATCGCGGCCAGCCCGTCGCGCATCGCCTGCAGCTTCTCCGGTGCGTGCCCGACCCAGTCGACCAGCTCTCCGACGACCCGCAGCGGCTCGCGGCTGCGGAACGACTGCGTCGGGTTGCCCGGGAACTTCTTGTCGGTGACGTTCGGGTCGTCCTCGAACTCACCGGTCGGCTCGACCAGGTAGATCCGCCCGCGGCCCTCGCCGGCGGCCAGCTCGGCGCCCCAGGTCGCGGCGTCGAGGGTGGCGGTGAAGTAGATGTGGTTCATCACCCGGCCGTCCTCGAAGTTCGACCCGCGGCCGGGCACGAGCAGTTCGCCGACCTCGAGGTGGGCTTTCGTGCCGTGCAGGTACACGCCAGGCTCGTAGGTCTCGAACGGGACCGGTTCGCGTGCGGCACTCATGCGCCCGAGCGTACGACGCCCGCCCGCGGAGAGGTCACGCGCTCGCGGCGACCTCGAACAGCTCGGCCACCAACGTGTCCCAGATCCGGGCCGCCTCCGCGGAACTGCACGCGTAGTGCGACGACTCCTTCGCGACCCCGTCGAGGATCTCTGCCTGCATGCTGAACAGCTCGTCGGCGAACATCTCCGGCCCCCTCTCGCGCAACGGCGCTCTCTCGCCGTCTCCTATCGGCACCGAGGCATCCATCGTGAGCGAGCCGGCTTGAGGAAATCTGGGGAACGCGGCCATCCCGAAGAGGTACAGGGAAACGACGCCCGCTGAGTAGGCGAAGAAGACGGCGAGGCGTTTGCGCATGGTGGGAATCATGCATTCCGCGTCGGTCTTGGGGCGGAAATGCCCCACGATCTCGTCTCTGTTTCTAGCCGGGTGGGTCGACGGGTCTCGGGGTGAGTTGTCGGGTGCCGGTCTGGTCGCGGAGGTAGGTGTAGCCGGCTGGTGATCGCCAGCGGTAGGTCCCGGGTCTCTGGATGTCGTAGTGCCAGCCGGCGTGGGTTTTGAGGCGGTGGTGG
>NZ_JBFRDX010000029.1:0-44041 GCF_052114005.1 Marmoricola sp. RAF53
GGCCGGCAGGCCCGCGGGCGCGGTCGCCTGGAGCGGCGGGCCGGCGTACGCGACGAGCTCGGTGTCCCCGAGCACCCGGTCGCGCAGCGCCGCGGGCGCGACGAAGACCGGGACCGCGGCGAGCAGCGCCCACGGGGCGACCATCCGCTTGCGCCGGTCGCCGCAGACCTCGCAACCGTCGACGTGCCGGGCGACCCGCTTGCGGACCAGCGGCGAGAACGTGCCGTCCCAGTCCAGCAGGACCCGGTCCAGCTCCACGCAGTCGTCCCGGCCCAGGCGCGCGATCAGCAGCGCTCCGAGCGAGCGGTCCACCTGACCCCGCAGGCGGTTGAGCATCACGTAGGCGTTCGGCGCGGTCACGCCCATCGCCTCGCCGAGCTCGGCGCCCTCGAGGCCCTGGCGCAGGTGCAGGTCGAGGAGCGCCCGGTCGCGGTCCGCCAGGCCGGCCGCGGCGTCCCAGACGAGCTCGCGCAGCGCGGCGGTCTCGGCCTCCTGGTCGGGGGTCTTCGCGTCGTCAGCCATGGCGATCAGCTGCTCGTCGTCGCCGTAGGAGACCCGGCTTCGCGCCTTGAGCCGGCGCAGGCACTCGCTGCGCACGATCGCGTACAGCCAGGGCCGGAGCCGGTCGGGGTCGCGGAGCTGGGACAGCCGCTCGGCGAACGTCACGAACGAGTCGGCGACGGCGTCGGAGGCGTCCTCCCGGTGCCGCAGCATCGAGTAGGCGAAGTCGAAGAGCCGCGGGCCGTAGCGGTCGTACACGACGGCGRAGGCCTCCCGGTCGGCCTGCAGCACGCGCGCGACGAGCTCGGCGTCCGTACCCCCCGTGATCGCATCGGTCACGAGGGGATCGTAGGGCGTGTCGAGGCATCGACGGCTCCTTTCCGGGGTGGGGCGCACACCGGTAGGACCCGCGAGCCCGGCGGACCTTGCAACTTTTCGACCGGTAGCCTGCTGCCACCATGCTCGAGAGATTCCGTCAGTTCTGGACCAACGTCTGGGCGCCGCTGGGCAACCTGTTCCTCAAGTGGGGGATCAGCCCCAACACCGTGACGTTCGTGGGCACCCTCGGCGTCGTCGCGGGCGCGCTGATCTTCTTCCCGCAGGGCAAGCTGCTGGCCGGCGTCCTGGTGATCACCGCCTTCGTGTTCAGCGACATGATCGACGGCTACATGGCCCGCACCTCCGGGCAGGTCTCCGTCTTCGGCGCGTTCTGGGACTCCACGCTCGACCGGATCGGCGACGCGGCGATCTTCGGTGGCCTGGCGATGTACTACGTCGGGCCCGGGGACGACGACTGGTTCGCCGCGCTGGCGATCTACTGCCTGTCGATGGGCTCGGTGACCTCCTACGCCCGGGCCCGCGCGGAGTCGCTGGGGATGCAGGCCAAGGTGGGCATCGCCGAGCGGTCGGACCGGCTGGTCTCGATCCTGGTCATCACCGGGCTGGCCGACATCGCCAACATGGCCGGCGTCGGGGAGAACGCGCTGTACGCGATCCCGGTGACCCTCGGGCTGCTGGCGGTGGCCAGCACGATCACCGTGGTCCAGCGGGTCGCCGTCGTGCACCAGCAGTCCGTCGCGATCGACGCCGCGCGCACCGAATCCGAGGCCTGAGAGCCACGTCCACCGGCCAACCCCCCGGGGTGATCGGCTGGCGGCCCGGCACTAAACTCGACCCATGGCTTCGGACAACCTCACCCCTGACCACGCCCCCCTGAACGAGTCTGGCCCCGGCACCGGCACCTCGCGTGTGAAGCGCGGCATGGCCGAGATGCTGAAGGGCGGCGTGATCATGGACGTCGTCAACGCCGAGCAGGCCAAGATCGCCGAGGACGCCGGCGCGGTCGCCGTGATGGCGCTGGAGCGGGTCCCGGCCGACATCCGCGCCCAGGGCGGCGTCTCCCGGATGAGCGACCCGGACATGATCGACGGCATCATCGAGGCCGTCTCGATCCCGGTGATGGCCAAGGCCCGGATCGGGCACTTCGCCGAGGCGCAGGTCCTGCAGTCCCTCGGCGTGGACTACATCGACGAGTCCGAGGTGCTGACCCCGGCCGACTACGCCAACCACATCGACAAGTGGGCCTTCACGGTTCCCTTCGTCTGCGGTGCGACCAACCTGGGTGAGGCGCTGCGCCGGATCACCGAGGGCGCGGCGATGATCCGCTCCAAGGGCGAGGCCGGCACCGGGGACGTGTCCAACGCGGTCACCCACATGCGCACCATCCGCAAGGAGATCCGCCGGCTGGGCGCGCTGAGCGAGGACGAGCTGTACGTCGCCGCGAAGGAGCTGCAGGCGCCCTACGACCTGGTCGTCGAGGTGGCGCGGGCCGGCAAGCTCCCGGTGGTGCTCTTCACCGCCGGCGGCATCGCGACCCCGGCCGACGCGGCGATGATGATGCAGCTCGGCGCCGAGGGCGTCTTCGTCGGCTCGGGCATCTTCAAGTCCGGCAACCCCGAGCAGCGCGCCGCGGCGATCGTCAAGGCGACCACCTTCCACGACGACCCCGACGTCGTCGCCAAGGTCTCCCGCGGCCTGGGCGAGGCGATGGTCGGCATCAACGTGGAGGACATCCCGCAGCCGCACCGGCTCGCCGAACGCGGCTGGTGATGGCGCGGCGCTCGCGCCGCACCGAAGAGACGCGGTCCTGGGTCCGGGCGCTGGTGCGCTCGGGCCTCGACTCGCCGGTCGAGCTGACCGAGCGGGTCACCGAGGCGCTGCGCGCCGACCACCGGGACGTCGACGCGGACACCTGGGCGTCGCGGTGGATCGCCGAAGAGGTCTCCGCCTGGCGCGCCGACGCCGCAGACTGGCCCCCCACGACCGACCACGACCGGCTCCAACGGGCGTTCGCCGACCTGGAGCGCCGGGGCTTCGTGGTGCTCCAGGGCTGTCCGGACCACTGGGCGGCGCGCGACGTAGCCCGGTCGCGCGCGCCCGTCGGCGTCGCCTGGTTCACCGAGACCGACATCTGGCACGCCGTCGACGAGGGCATGCTCGAGGTCAACCTGTGGCACGCCTCGACGGCGAACGCCGCACCGGGGGACCGCCTCCTCGAGGACGCCCTGGGAGCCTTCGCGGCCGCGGGGCTGGCCGCGCACTTCGACGAGGGCCGGATCGAGGTGGCGGCGTACTGGCAGCGCCGGCCGAGCGCCTGACCCCGGGCTGACCCCGGGGGTGACCTGGACCACACCGCCCGCGTGAATCCCGGTACCTGTGACACGAAGTCACGTGTAGTGCTTTACATGTGACACCGCGTCTCACTAATCTCGCTGACGTCCGACAACGACGTCACGAGGAGTACCGATGACCGCGCTGCAGAGCTACGAGGAGAAGCTGCTGACCCTCTCGGAGGGCTCGGTCCACCAGCACTTCGACGCGTTCACCGACATCGACTGGGACAACCCCGACTTCGCGATCCGCGACGACGACCCGCGCTGGGTGCTGCCCGCCGTCGACGCTCTCGGCCGCCACCCCTGGTACCGGGCCCAGCCGCTGGAGCAGCAGATCAAGATCGGGATCTGGCGCCAGGCGAACATCACCAAGGTCGGCCTGCAGTTCGAGAACATCCTGATCCAAGGCCTGATGCAGTACGTCCTCGCGCTCCCGAACGGCTCCCCGGAGTTCCGCTACTGCACCCACGAGGCCACCGAGGAGACCCACCACACCCAGATGTTCCAGGAGTTCACCAACCGCAGCGGGCAGGACGTGCCCGGCGGTCCTTGGCACTTCCGGGCGCTGGCCCCGTTCCTCCCCCTGGCCGCCCGCGCGCTCCCGAACGTCTTCTTCATCGGCGTCCTCGCCGGCGAGGAGCCGATCGACCACATCCAGAAGTCGATCCTGCGCGGCTCCGACCAGCTGCACCCGCTGCTCCAGCGGATCATGCAGATCCACGTCGCCGAGGAAGCCCGGCACATCTCGTTCGCGCACGAGTACCTGCGCCAGCGGGTGCCGCACACCGGCCGGCTCCACAAGCTCGCGCTCTCCGTCGCCTACCCGCTCATCATGCGGCTGCTCGGCGACGCGATCATGGTCCCCGGCAAGGAGATGACCCGCGACGTCGGTGTCCCGAAGCAGGTCCTGAAGGAGGTCTTCTGGGACAGCGCCGAGGGTGCCGCGATGCGGCGCGAGGTGTACGCCGACGTGCGGATGCTCGCCGACGAGCTCGGCCTGATGAACTCCGTCTCCCGCCGCGTCTGGCGGGCCCTCGGCATCGACGGCCGGTCCTCGCGGTACCGCAGCGAGCCGGCGGCCGCCTGACCCGCGCGGTCGGTCGAGGAGAGGACGCACCGTGCCCTACGTCGTCACCCAGTCCTGCTGCAGCGACGCCTCCTGCGTCGTGGCCTGCCCGGTCAACTGCATCCACCCGGCTCCGGGCGAGCCCGGGTTCGCCGAGGCCGAGATGGTCTACGTCGACCCGCGCGCCTGCGTGGACTGCGGCGCCTGCGCGACCGCCTGCCCGGTCGACGCCCTCAAGCCGCACTCCGTCCTGACCGCCGCCGAGCTGCCGTTCATCGAGCTCAACCGCCTCTACTACGCCGAGAACCCGCACGAGGACCGGACGCCGCTGGCGAAGGTCCCGGCCAGGCGGGCGCTGCCCACCGACGAGATCCGGGTCGCCGTCGTCGGCTCCGGGCCGGCCGGTCTGTACGCCGCCGACGAGCTGCTCAAGCACCCCGGCGTGACCGTCGACGTGTTCGACCGCCTGCCCACGCCGTACGGGCTCGCGCGTGCCGGCGTCGCGCCGGACCACCAGCACACGAAGCAGGTGAGCCGGCTGTTCGCGGCGATCGAGGGGCAGCCGGGCTTCCGCTACCGCCTCGGCGTCGAGGTCGGCACCGACCTGAGCGACGGCGAGCTCGCCGAGCGCTACCACGGCGTCCTCTACGCCGTCGGGGCGTCGGCCGACAAGCCGCTCGGCATCCCCGGCGAGGATCTCGTCGGGAGCATGGCCGCCACCGAGCTGGTCGGCTGGTACAACGGCCACCCGGACCACCAGGACGCGCCTGTCGACCTCGGCGGCGACCGTGTCGTCGTCGTCGGCAACGGCAACGTCGCCCTCGACGTGGCCCGGGTGCTCACCGCGGACCCCGACGCGCTGGCCACGACCGACATCGCCGACCTGCCGCTCGCCACGCTGCGGGGGAGCCGGGTCCGCGAGGTCGTCGTGCTGGGGCGCCGCGGTCCGGCCGAGGCCGCCTTCACGCTTCCCGAGCTGGTGGGGCTGGCCGGTCTCACCGACGTGGACGTGGTCGTGGAGACCGGCGGAGCCGAGCTGGACCTGCAGACCCAGAAGGGCCGCCTGCTCGCCGAGATCGCCGCCCGCCCGCAGCGGCCCGACCGCCGCCGGATCGTGCTCCGCTTCTGCACCGCACCGGTGCGGGTCCTGGGCGGCCCCGACGACGCCGTCACCGGGCTGGAGGTCGAGCGCACCCGCCTGGAGGCGGTCGACGGCCGGGTCGTCGCCACCCCGACCGGGGAGACCGAGGTCCTGACCGCCGGCATGGTGCTGCGCGCCGTCGGCTACCGGGGCCGTCCGGTGCCGGGCCTGCCGTTCGACGACGCCTCCGGCACGGTCCCGAACGACCGCGGCCGGGTCGAGCCCGGCCTGTACGTCGCCGGCTGGATCAAGCGCGGACCGAGCGGGTTCATCGGGACCAACAAGGGCTGCGCCGAGGAGTCGGTCGCCGCCTTCCTCGACGATCTCGCGGCCGGCCTGATCGCCGCGCCCGAGGGCGACCGCGCCGAGACCGACGCCTGGCTCGCCGAGCGCGTGCCCGGTCACGTCGACCGCGCCGGCTGGCAGCGCCTGGACGCGGAGGAGCGCCGCCGGGGCGCCGCCGCCGGCCGGCCGCGGGTGAAGGTGCTCGACGTGGCCGAGATGGTCCGGATCGCCACCGCTGCGCCGGCTCCGGTCCGGCGCAGCGCGTGGAGCCGCCGGAACCGGCGCTGAGCCCCTAATGTGCACCGTGTGACCCCGAAGCCCGCCCCCACGTCTGCCGGCGCGCCCGACGGCCGGGACGAGCGCTGGGCGGCGCACCGCGAGGAGCGGCGCGGCCAGATCCTCGACGCGGCGATCGCGGTGATCGAGGCGACGCCGGAGGGGGAGGAGATCCACGTCCGGCAGATCGCCCAGGAGGCCGGGCTGGGTCGCGCGGTGCTCTACCGGCACTTCGCCGACCGGGCCGACCTCGACCGTGCCGTGCAGCGCCGGATCCTGCAGATGCTGATGGACACGCTGGTCCCCGAGTTCGAGCTCAGCGGGTCGATCGAGCAGATCATCGAGCGGATCGTCACGGCGTACGTCGCCTGGGCCGACGCCCACCCCGCGCTGCACCGGATCGGCGCCGCCGAGTCGCAGGACGCCGAGCGGCTCGGCGAGGTCCTCCAGACGACCCAGCAGATCGGCGCGCTGATCACGATGCTGGTCACCTCCGGCGCGTCCCTGCTCGAGGTCGAGCTCACCGCGGAGGACCAGCAGATCCTGGACCCGCTGGTGTTCGGCATCGTCGGCCAGGCCGTCGGCACCGTGCGGTTCTGGCTGGCCCGCGACGAGCGGGTGCCGTCGCCCGCGGTGCTGGCCCAGCACCTGACCCGCTCGGTCTGGTTCCAGATCGACGGGCACGCCCGTGACCGCGGCGTCGTCCTGGACCCGAAGACCTCCCTGGACGACCTGATCCTGGGCTCCCTGCGCGCCGACTGACCACCTCCGGCGATTCGGTCTGAGCAATTTGCTCAGCAATCCGCGCACGCGGCCGATCAGGTGGGGTGACGGAGCCTCTGGGGAGAGGCTCCCAAGGGGGCACGACCATGGACGAGACGACGACTCCTGCCACGGCGGAGCGGAAACGGCGCCGGACAGCCGCGCTCTGGGGAGCCTGCGCGGCCGCGGCGGCGCTGCTGCTGCTGGCGGTCAACGGGACGCTGGCCTCGTGGACCTCGGCGCTGATCACCAACGACGACGACACCGCCGGGGTCGCCGCCGGCTACCTCGCGCTGGTCGAGACGGACGGCACCAGCACGTGCGACACCTCGACGCAGCCGAGCAACACCGTCGCGCACTGCTCGACGATCAACAAGTACGGCGGCAACCTCACCATGTCGCCCGGCGACTCCGAGGTCGTCGACGTCACCTTCACCAACCCCGGGACCGCGGCCGGCAACGTCTTCGGCTACGCGCCGGGCACCTGCACGCCGACCAACGGCACCGGCGGGATCGACCTCTGCGCCGACGGCGACCTCACCGTGGCGGTGAGCTGCTCGACCGGGGCGACGTACAACGCCGGTGCGCTGGTCGCCGCGCTCGGCCAGGYCGCGGTCGCACCCGGCTCGCTCGCGACCCGGTCCTGGACCGCCGCACCGGCACTCGCGGCGTCGTCGGCCTCCGCGGTCACCTGCCGGTTCACCACCGCCCTGGCGGCGGCGGCACCCGCGGCCGACGCGGGCTCGCAGGTGTCCCAGCCGGTCACCTGGACCCTGGACGCGAGCTGAGCGGGCCATGTCCGGGAACCACGCCGACCGCGGGCGCCGCAGCAGCCGACCCAGCCGACCCAGCCGCCGCGACCGACGAAGCCGGCGGACGCCACGCCCGCGGGCCCTGGCCCTGGGCGCGAGCGCGCTGACCGCGCTGATCCTCGTGCTGGGCGTCAACGGGACGCTCGCCTCCTGGACCAGCGCCGTGATCGCCAACGACACCAACACCGTGGCGACCGCCTCGGCGGTGATCCTGCGCGAGGTCGGACCGGGGCCGCAGACCTGCCTGTCCAGCAGCGGCGTCGGCAACTCCTCGACCTGCAGCACGATCAACAAGTACGGCGGCACCAGCAGCCCGCTGGCGCCGGGCGGCAGCCAGACCACCGATGTCACCTTCACCAACGTCGGGTCCGCCTCGGCCGCCACCTTCGTGCTCACCCCGGGGGCCTGCACCCAGACGCCGACAGCCGGGTCCGGCACGCCACCGGCCGCGAACGTCTGCACCAGCGGCGACCTCACCGTGGCCGTCTCCTGCTCGAACGGGGCCACCTACGCGGCCGGGTCGGCCTGGGCGGACCTGGTCAGCGCCGCCACCGCGCCCGGGAGCCTCGGCACCCTGACCCGGACCGCCACGCTCGCCGCCGGTGCGTCCTGGACCTGCCGGTTCACCGTCGCGCTGTCGGCGTCCGCGTCGGTGCTGGCGCAGGGCATCACCGCCAGCCAGCCGCTGACCTGGACCCTGAACGTCTGAGCCGATGTCCCCAGGACGGGTGGCCCTCCTCACCGCCCTCGCCGGGCTCGCGCTGGCGTGGGCGGGTACCGGCACGTCGCTGAGCGGCTGGACCACCGCGTCGGTGACGAACTCGACCAACCAGGCCGCGAACGCGAGCCTGGCCTTCACCCACAGCTACCCGTCCGGGTCCTGCGCCAGCACGCCGCGGTCCTCGGGCACGCTCGCCTGCGCCGGCACCCCGGCACCCGGCGGTGCCGTCACGGCCGGCGGCGTCACCGCGGTCGACACGATCACGAACACCGGCACCCTGACCGCCGCACAGCTGGTCTCGGACTTCCGCGCGACCGGGTGCGGTCCCGTCCGGCTCACCGACACCCAGAACGCCGCGGCCGCGATGCTCCCGCGCTACGCGGTCTCCTTCCAGCAGAACGACCCGTGGGGGACCACCTCGGCGGTCACGCTCGGCACCGGCGGCTACGCCTCCAGCGTGTGGGGGACCAACACGGGCACCCTGCTCGGCGGCAGCTACAGCCTCGGCGTCTGGTTCAAGGTCGCGAACGGCTACTCCGGCGGCGGCCCGCTGATGTCGCTCGCGGTCAGCCCAGTCGACTCCGCCTCGACGGCGAGCAGCCCGATGATCTGGATGGACACCGCCGGCAAGATCCGGTTCCGCGTCACCGGCACGCTGGGCACCTCCGCCAGCGGCGTCTCCGCGGCGGCGTACAACGACGGGTCCTGGCACTTCGCGGTGCTCTCGATCGCGGCCGTCATCGTCTCCACCCCGACCCTGTACGTCGACGGCGCGAGCGGCGTCACCGGCCTCGGTCTCGCCGCGCTCAGTGGCGGCAGCGCCTACTGGCACCTCGGCTGGGCCGACTTCTCCGGCGTCGCCGGGGCGCCGGCGACGACCTTCCCGGGCTCGCTGTCGGGCGCCTTCGTCGCGGCGGGCTCGGTCAGCTCCGGCACGCGCTCGGCGCTCTACGGCGCCGCGTCCGCGGCTGCGTACTCGACGGCCGTGCAGGGGCTCGGCGGGATCGCCCACCTCTGGACGCTCGACGACCCCGGCACCACCACGTACGCCGGCAACCTCCCGGTCATCGGGGCGACCTCGCCGTGCACCATGGTCCAGATCGCCTGGACGACGACCTCCCCGGCCGGCACCGTCGCCGCGGCGGGCACCACCCTGGCCGCCTTCGCCGACGGCACCTGGCACACCGTCGGCGCTCCCGACCCGAGCGGCAGCCAGACCTCGACGATCCAGCTCACCCGAGCCGGGAGCTGGAACTCCTACGTCGCCGGCCTGCGGCTCTGGCTGCCGCTCGAGCACCGGGTGCAGGCGGCGCCGGGCGGCGGCAGCTGGGCGCGGACCCTGCGCTGGGCCGGTGCGGACGCGGCGGTGATCTCGTGACCGGGCGCGTGGGTCGGGTGGTCGCCTGGGCCGGCGTCGCGGTCCTGCTCGCCGCCGTCGCCGCGCTCGGCGCCTGGTGGCTGCAGGGCGGCCGCTGGGTCCGGGTGGAGACCGCGTCGATGGGTACCCGCGCGCCGGTGGGCTCGCTGCTCTGGGTCGCGCCGACGCCGTTCTCCGAGCTGGAGCGCGGTGACCTGATCACCTTCACGCCGCCGGGGCACACGACGACGTACAGCCACCTCGTCGACCGGATCGAACCGGACGGCACCCTCGCCACCCGCGGCCGGATCACCTCGCCGGACCCGTGGCGGCTGCGGGCCGCGGACGTGCACGGCCGGGTGGTGATGACCTGGAAGGGCGTCGGCTGGATCCTGCTGGCCGCGCCGGTGCTGCTCCTCGGCGCCCTGCTCGTCGCCGCCGTGGCGAGCAGGTTCCGGGACCGGTCCGTACGGCTGCCCGTGACCCTCGTCGGGGCCGCGCTGGTGGTGTCGGCGGCCCTGGTGGTCTACCGCCCGCTGGTCCGGGCCGACCAGCTCGCGTTCGTGCCCGTCGACGGCGGCGCGCGGGCGACGTACGTGTCGACCGGGCTGCTCCCGCTCCGGGTGAGCACGGGCAGCGGCGACGCGGTGGTGCTCCGCGACGGCGAGGTCGGCTCGGTGGTGGCGCGGGCCCCGGAGCGCACCGCGCCGCAGCCCGGGGAGCGGTCGCGCTTCCAGGTCTCCCTCGAGCCGAGCGTGCCGTTCTCGTGGTGGGCCGGCCTCGTCGGCGCCTGCTTCCTGCCGGCACTCCTCCCGGCCCTGCGACGTCGGCCGACCGCGGTCCGCCGGGCGGCCCACCGGGCCGCAGCCGCGGCCTGAAACGGCGGTCCTTTACCGCATGCCCGGTGCGGTTCGCAGGCATTCGCGGGTAGTCGCGCGGTATGTCCGAATCCGGTTTCTCCCGGTCTGGACAAGGGTGCCGACGTTCGGCTGAGAGGCCCTACCCAGAAGGGCTATTACGTGCGCTTCGGGCGTAACGACGCGAACAGGACGTCGTTCTCTGGGGTGGTCAACCCATCGACTCTCCTGGAGGAGACACCATGAAGAAGTCCACCAAGGGCGCACTCGCGGCAGCCGCCGCCGGCACCCTCCTTCTCGGCGGGGCGGGCTCGCTCGCGTACTGGACCGAGACCCGCACCGTGGCCGGCTCGGACCTGAACGCCGGTCACCTCAACCTGTCGAGCCAGACCTGCGACGGCGTCTGGACCCTGGACTCCGGCGAGAGCGCGCCGGCCACCTACACCGAGGGCGACCCGCTGGTGCCCGGCGACGTGCTGTCCCGCACCTGCACCTACACGATCGCCGCGTCGGGCAACCACCTGCGCGCCACCGTCGGCGCGACCGACTCCTCGGTCACCGGCGGCCTCGCCGGCACCTTCACCGTCGGCACCACCGACGTGACCGTCGGCGGCAACCCCGTCACCGAGATCACCGAGGCCAACGACGGCGACACCCTGTCGGTCACCGTCACGGCGACCTTCAACAGCGGCGTGACCGACCACGAGGACGCCTCCGGCAGCCTCAGCGACGTCACGGTGACCCTGTCCCAGGTCCACGCCTGATCCGGATCCAGGAGAGAGTCGACGTGATGGGCCTGCGCACCGCGCGCACCGTGGCCGGCAGGGCGATCGCCCTGCTGGCCACGGGGCTCGTCCTCGTCGTCCTCACCCTCGGGGTCGTGGTCCCGCGCCTCGCCGGGGCCGACTCCTACACGATCCTCACCGGTTCGATGCGCCCGACGATGCCGCCGGGAACCCTGGTCGTCGTCCGGCACACCCCGCCGGAGCAGGTGCGCGTCGGAGACGTGCTCACCTACCAGCTCCGCTCGGGCGACCCGACCGTGGCCACCCACCGCGTGGTCGGGATCGGCCGCACCGTGGCGGGCGACCTGCGGTTCACGCTGCAGGGCGACGCCAACCACAGCCCGGACCCGGTGACCGTGCGGCCGGAGCAGATCCGCGGCACCCGCTGGTACGCCGTGCCCTACCTCGCGTACCCGTCGCTGCTCGTGGACGGGAACGTTCGTCAGATCGTCGTGATGGGAGCAGTGCTGGTGTTGCTCGGGTACGCCGCCATGTCCTTCGCCGGGGCGGCACGCGACCGCGTCCGCGGCAAGGACGCAGAGGTGTCCGGTCCGGTCGGGGAACCCTCCGAGCTCGTGGGAGCGGCACGATGACGCGCCGTACCTGGATCGGGTCGCTGGTTCTCGCCGTCCTCACGCTCGTCGTGGGGGCCGGCCCGGCGACCGCCGCCGACCACCTCCAGCTCAGCCCGGACGGCAGCACCTGGGGCTCCGCGCTTCCCGGACCGCTCTTCGACCCCGCCTTCCACTGGGTCCCCGGCGACACCGAGGCGGCGTCGTTCTACGTCCGCAACTCCGGGACCGAGACCGGCTCCCTCGACGTCAGGATGCGCACCGGTGCGGTCACCGACCTGCTCGACAGCGGCGACCTGGCCGTCGCCGCCCAGCTCGACGGCGGCCCCTTCGTCGCCGTCACCCCGGGAACGCAGCCGCTGGTCACCCAGCTCACGGTTCCCGCCGGCGGGGTGCACAAGGTGACGGTCCGGGTCGCGTTCGACCCGACGTCGACCGACGAGACCGAGGACCTGCGCCTGAGCGGCCTCGCCTTCGACGTCACCCTCAGCCAGGACTCGACCGTGCTGGCGCCGTCTCCGGAGGACACCGGCACCGGTGGCACCGAGACGGCCGGCCCGCACGCCGCCGCCGGCGACCTGCCCGGCACCGGCACCGTCGTCACCCCGCTCATGCTCGCCCTCGCCGCGGCGCTCTGCGCCGGTGGCGTCGCGCTCGTCGGCCTGGCCCGGCGGCGCAAGGATTCCCCCGACGAAAGGCCCTCCCATGTCCCTGCGTGACCTCACCAGCCCGCTGCGCAGCACCCGGTCCCGGGCCCTGCTGAGCCTCGGCGTCGTCGCCGGCCTCGCCGCCACGGGGACCTTCGCGCTCTGGAACGACAGCGTCACCGTCTCCGGCACCTCGATCAGCACCGGCAGCATCGACCTGGTGGTGAACGACGACACCGACGACGCCGTGGCCTTCACGCAGATCAACGTCTCCGGCCTGCTTCCGGGCGGGACCACGGCGGGCGTGCTCAAGGTGTCCAACACCGGGGCTTCGCCGCTGACCTACTACGCGACCGCCGCCGTCGGCGGGACGGTCTTCCCGAGCAGCGTGCTCACCGTGAAGATCACCGCCGCCACCGCGACCTCGCCGGTCGCGGGCGGCTCCGGCGCGACCTGCGCCGGCAGCGCGATCGCCGGGCTGCCGACCGGGTTCGCCACCGGCAACTTCATCGGCTCCTCCTCGGCGCAGCGGCCGCTCGCGTCCGGCGCCACCGAGTACTTCTGCGTGCAGGCCACGCTGGACCCGAACGCCGACCAGACGACGTACTCCAGCAAGACGACCACGGTCGGCCTCACCTTCACCGCGAGCCAGTGACGCCGATGACCGACACGACCGCACGTCGCTGGACCACCCGGGCCGGACAGCTGCTGCTGACCGGCACCGCGGTCGTCGGCGCGTGCTGCCTGGTGCTGGTGCTGCTGGCGCTGGTGACGGGGGCCCGGCCACTGGTGTTCCGCTCCGGCTCGATGGAGCCGGCGGTCTCGACCGGCGCTCTCGGCTTCGCCCGCAAGGCCGACGCGGCCGACCTCCGCGTCGGCGACGTCGTCACCGTCGTGAACGCCCAGGGCAAGACGATCACCCACCGGATCGTGGCGATCGGCCCGGGGGAGCAGGGCGCCTCGCTGCGGCTCCAGGGCGACGACAACCCGACACCCGACGACGAGGTCTACCACGTGACGTCGGCGCCGCGGCTCTGGTTCGCGGTGCCCGGCGCAGGCTACGTCGTGGCCTGGTTCTCCGGCGGGATCGGCGGCTACCTCCTCGGCGGCTACGTCGTCCTGATGCTGATGATCGCCTTCCGTCGGCGGCCGTCCGGCGACGACGGGACCGCGGGTCCGGTCGTCGGGACCGCACCCGCGCCGGTCGCGTCCGAGGCGGAGCAGAACCGGCCGCGCGGGCGCCACCGCTACGGTCTCGTCGGCGCCTCCGTGGTGGCCGTGCTCGTGGTCGCGGTCGTCGCCGGCTGGTCCCGGACGACCTGGGCGGCCTGGAACGACTCGGTCGCCGTGACGGGGGCGAGCATCAGCACGGGGACGTGGTCCTCGGTCGCGACCCCCACGATCACCGGCTGCACGAACCCAGGCGGGAACGCCCTCAACCTCACCTGGACCTGGGGGCCCGGCAACCCGACCACCGGGTTCGAGATCCGGACGAACAAGGCCGGCGGGACCTCGCGCGCCTTCGGTCCGACGATCCGCAACAACTCGTCCAACAGCGGCGGGTACAACGGCTACGACGCCGAGATCTGGGTCGTGGCGATCAGCGGGTCCAACGTCTCGGCCGCGTCCGCGCACTACTTCGTCACCGGCAGCGGGGGCGGCAAGACCTGCACCCTGGTGCCCTGACCGGCCGACGGCGGACTCCCGCCGCCGGATAGGGTTTTCGGCGTGAGAACCTCCGCACCGACCATCGGCGTCCTCGCCCTCCAGGGCGACGTCCGCGAGCACCTGCACGCGCTCGCGGGACTGGGCGTCGACGCGATCGGCGTACGCCGTCCCGCCGAGCTCGACCGCTGCGACGGCCTGGTCATCCCCGGCGGGGAATCGACCACGATGTTCAAGCTGGCCCGTACCTTCGAGCTGTTCGAGCCGCTGCAGAAGCGCCTCCAGGACGGCATGCCGGCGTTCGGCACCTGCGCCGGGATGATCATGCTCGCCGACCGGATCACCGGAGGCACCGCCGACCAGGAGACGCTCGGCGGCCTCGACATCACCGTCCGCCGCAACGCCTTCGGCCGGCAGGTCGACTCCTTCGAGGGCGACCTCGCGTTCGCCGGCCTCCCGGACCCGGTCCACGCCGTCTTCATCCGGGCACCGTGGGTCGAGCAGGTCGGCGCCGGCGTCGAGGTGCTCGCCCGTGTCGAGGCCGGCGAGGCCGCGGGTAGGATCGTCGCGGTCCGCCAGGGTCCGCTGATGGCGACGTCCTTCCACCCCGAGGTCGGGAGCGACGTACGCATCCACCGGCTCTTCGTGGACCTCGTTCTGCAGACGCAGTGAGCACTGCGCTAACCGGGAAGGTGGGCTGATGTCCGGCCACTCCAAGTGGGCAACCACGAAGCACAAGAAGGCTGCCCTCGACGCCAAGCGCAGCAAGATGAACACCAAGCTCATCAAGAACATCGAGGTCGCGGCCCGCATGGGCGGCGGAGACCCGGCCGGCAACCCGACCCTGTTCGACGCCATCCAGAAGGCGAAGAAGTCCTCGGTCACCAAGGACAACATCGACCGCGCGGTGAAGCGGGGTTCCGGCGCCGAGGCCGGCGGCGCGGACTACATCACGATCATGTACGAGGGCTACGGCCCGAACGGCGTCGCGATCCTGATCGAGTGCCTGACCGACAACAAGAACCGGGCCGCAATGGAGGTGCGCACCGCGACCTCCCGCAACGGCGGCTCGCTGGCCGACCCGGGCTCGGTGGCGTACCTCTTCAACCGCAAGGGCGTCGTCGTGCTGCCGAAGGCGCAGGACGGCAAGGACGTGAGCGAGGACGACGTCCTCGAGGCCACCCTGGACGCGGGCGCCGAGGAGGTCAACGACCTCGGTGAGGCGTTCGAGGTCGTCAGCGAGGCGACCGACCTGGTGGCGGTCCGCAGCGCGCTCCAGGCGGCCGGCCTGGACTACGACTCGGCCGACGCCTCCTTCGTCCCGTCGATGCAGGTCGAGCTGGACGCCGAGGGCGCCGCGAAGGTCTTCCGGCTGATCGAGGCGCTCGAGGACCTGGACGACGTCCAGAACGTGTTCGCGAACTTCGACGTCTCCGACGAGGTCATGGAGTCGCTCGACGCCTGAGCGCCCTCCTCCCGGCGCGTCGGCGTCGTCCGGCGCGCCGCCACGGGATAGCGTTGTCCGAACATACGTTCGTTTCCGACGACTCCCAGGAGAGTGATCACCCGTGCGCGTGCTCGGCATCGACCCCGGACTGACCCGCTGCGGTGTCGGCGTGGTCGAGGGGACGGTCGGCCGTCCGCTCAGCCTGGTCGACGTCGGGGTGGTGCGCACCGGGGCCGAGGTCCCGATCGAGGAACGGCTGCTGCTGGTGGCGCGTGGGCTGGACGAGTGGATCGACCGGGTCCGCCCGGACGCGGTCGCCGTCGAGCGGGTCTTCTCCCAGGCGAACGTGAGCACCGTGATGGGCACCGCGCAGGTCAGCGGCCTCGCCCTGGTCGCCGCCGCGTCCCGGGGGATCCCCGTCGCCCTGCACACCCCGAGCGAGGTGAAGGCCGCGGTCACCGGCAACGGCCGGGCGGACAAGGCGCAGGTCGGGGCGATGGTCACCCGGCTGCTCCGCCTCGACGCCGTCCCGAAGCCGGCCGACGCCGCCGACTCGCTCGCCCTCGCGATCTGCCACATCTGGCGTGGCACCGCGATCAACCGGATCCAGGCGGCCGTCGCCGCCCAGGCTGGAGGAGCTGCCCGATGATCGCCTTCGTCCGGGGCCGCGTCGCGGCCGTCACGCTCACCTCCGCGGTGGTCGAGGTCGGGGGAGTCGGCCTCGAGCTGCACTGCACCCCGAACACGCTGGCCGACCTGCGGCTGGGCGCGGAGTTCGTGGTGCCGACCAGCATGGTGGTGCGCGAGGACTCGCTCACCCTCTTCGGTTTCGCCGACGACGACGAGAAGCAGATGTTCGAGCTCGTCCAGACGGCCAGCGGCGTCGGACCGAAGCTGGCCCAGGCGATGCTCGCGGTGCTGTCGCCCGAGCGGATCCGGGCCGCGGTGGCGCACGACGACGTGAAGGCGCTGACCACCGTGCCGGGGATCGGCCAGAAGGGCGCGCAGCGGATCATCCTCGAGCTCCGCGACCGGATCGGCGCCCCCGGTTCGGTGGTGAACGGCTCGACCGCCCCCGCGCCGGTGGCGGACTGGCAGGTCCAGGTCCACGGCGGTCTCGTCGGTCTCGGCTGGTCCGGCAAGGAGGCCGACAGGGCCGTGACCGCCGTGGCGCCGGAGGCCGACGCGATGCCCGTTCCCGAGGTCGCGACCCTGCTGCGCCTCGCCCTCCGCACGCTGAGCAAGGCCTGAGCCGGTGGGCCCCGACGCACCGTACGACGGCACCGAGGCGCTCGACGCCGCGGAGATCGCCTACCTGGAGGACCGTTCGACCTCCCTGACCGAGTCCGGCGCCGACGCCGACGAGCGGGCCGTCGAGGCGGCGCTGCGACCGCGCTCCCTGGACGAGGTGATCGGCCAGCACCGGGTCCGCGAGCAGCTGTCGCTGGTGCTCGAGGCGGCCCGCAGCCGCGGGCGCACGCCCGACCACGTGCTGCTCTCCGGACCGCCGGGCCTGGGCAAGACGACGCTCGCGATGATCATCGCCGCGGAGATGTCGGCACCGCTGCGACTGACCAGCGGCCCGGCGATCACCCACGCCGGCGACCTGGCCGCGATCCTGTCCGGCCTCAACGAGGGCGACGTCCTGTTCGTCGACGAGATCCACCGGATGTCGCGGCCGGCCGAGGAGATGCTCTACCTCGCGATGGAGGACTTCCGGGTCGACGTGGTGATCGGCAAGGGCCCGGGGGCGACCGCGATCCCGCTGGAGATCCCGCCGTTCACCCTGGTCGGCGCGACCACCCGGGCCGGCCTGCTGCCGGGTCCGCTGCGCGACCGGTTCGGCTTCACCGCGCACCTGGAGTTCTACGCGCCCGCGGAGCTCGACCAGATCGTGCGTCGTTCGGCCGGGCTGCTCGACGTCGACGCCGACGCCGAGGGCACCGCCGAGATCGCCTCCCGCTCGCGCGGCACCCCGCGGATCGCGAACCGGTTGCTGCGCCGGGTCCGCGACTACGCCCAGGTGCGCGCCGACGGCCATGTCACCCGTGACATCGCGCACCGGGCGCTGGACCTGTTCGAGGTCGACGAGTCCGGCCTCGACCGGCTCGACCGGGCCGTGCTCGACGCGCTCTGCAACCGGTTCGGGGGAGGCCCGGTCGGGGTCAGCACGATCGCGGTCGCGGTCGGGGAGGAGCGCGAGACCGTCGAGGAGGTGGCCGAGCCGTTCCTGGTCCGGATGGGCCTGCTCGCCCGCACCCCACGCGGCCGGATCGCGACGCCCGCGGCGTGGGAGCACCTCGGGCTCAAGGCGCCGCGGCCCGCGCCGGACGCGGACACCCTGTTCGACACGCCCTGACGTCGGCGCGCCCGGGGCGGGACGATGCGTCCGGGCAGGCGTGCGGAGGCGGCGGCCGCCCCGGGAATTGCCGGGACGAGATCGGGGTTCTTGACAGATGTCATGGGATCGGGCCTATACACTTCACCGGCGGTGGCGCTTCGCGCGTTTTTCCACGCGCCTGCTGTTGCCCGACCCGAACCCGACCTGAGAGTTATCGCCATGCCCGCCGCCCTGCAGTACGTGGTGATCGTGATCGCCCTGCTCGGGTTCTGGGCGATCATCATCCGGCCGACCCGGCGCTCGCAGCAGCGGGTCGCTCAGCTCCAGCAGGAGATCGGGGTCGGTGACGAGGTGATCATCTCGGCGGGCATCTTCGGGACCGTGATCGACATGGACGAGGAGACCGTCCACCTCGAGATCGCCCCGCAGACCGTCATCACGGTGGCCCGCCAGGTCGTCGTACGTCGCGCGCCGGAGCCGGCAGCGCCTGAAGAGCCGAGCTCTGAGGACTAGGAGAAGCTGGACCGTGGCCAAGAAGACGTCCCGCCCGGGACGCACCCTCACCATCTTCTTCGTGTGCGTCGGAGCCCTGTTCGGGCTCGCCGCGCTCGGAGGGACCGCGAAGCCCCAGCTGGGTCTCGACCTGTCCGGCGGTACCCGGATCACGCTGCAGGCGACCAACGACAAGGTCGACCAGCAGAAGCTGAAGGAAGCGGCCTCGATCATCGAGAAGCGCGTCAACGGCAGCGGTGTCGTCGAGGCCGAGGTGACCACCCAGGGCAACAAGAACATCGTGGTGGAGTTCCCGGGCAGCAACCGCAAGAACCTCGAGGACGCGGTCAAGCGGACCGCCCAGCTCCGGTTCCGGCTCGTCGCCCACCAGGGCGGCCAGCCGGTGATCGCCTCCGGCGTCCCGGTGACGGCGACCCCGAGCGCGTCCCCGGGCGCGTCCCCGACCGCTAAGGCGACCCCGTCGGCCACGCCGAGCAAGAAGGCCGGGCCGAACGCGACCGCCAGCCCGACGTCGACCCCGAAGCCGCGCCCGGCGCCGGCCTTCGGCCGCGGTGCGGTGACGCCCACCCCCACGCCCACCCCCACGCCCACGCCGACGGCCAGCCCGTCGGCCGCCCCGACCGCGATCCCGTCGCCGACGGTGACCACCACCAGCAAGGGCGCTCCCGTCGACGACCCGCTGAAGTGGTCGGTGAACCCGGGTGACGAGTGGCTGCAGAAGTTCGCCACCTTCACCTGCGACAAGGACGGCATCCCCACCACGCCGATGACCGACGACCCGGCGCAGCCGCTGGTCGCCTGCGACGACGAGGGCCAGAAGTACCTGCTGTCGGCCGCGGTGATCGAGGGCACCGAGCTCAAGAGCGCCGGTGCTGCCCCGCCGCAGCAGAACTCGGCCACCTGGGCGGTCGAGCTCGCCCTCAAGGGCGGCGACCCGACCAAGACCTTCGCCAACGTCAGCCGCGAGCTGCTCGACAACGGCGGCCGGTTCGCGATCGTGCTCGACGGCCAGGTCATCTCGGCGCCGGGCTTCACCGGCGTGATCCCGGACGGCAAGGCCCAGATCACCGGTGACTTCAACGAGAACACCGCGAGCTCGCTGGCGAACTCGCTCAAGTTCGGTGCGCTGCCGATCAAGTTCGACCCCCAGCCCACGGTCGAGGAGGTCGGCGCGACGCTGGCCGGCGACCAGCTCCGTGCGGGCATCCTGGCCGGCCTGATCGGCCTGATCATCGTGATGATCTACTGCCTGATCTACTACCGCGGCCTGGGCATCGTGGTGGTGGCCTCGCTGATCGTCGCCGGTCTGGTCACCTACGGTGCCGTGCTGGTGCTGGCCAAGGCGGCCGGGTTCGCGCTCACGCTGCCCGGTATCGCCGGTCTGATCGTGGCGGTGGGTATCACCGCGGACTCGTTCATCGTCTACTTCGAGCGGATCCGTGACGAGATGCGCACCGGCAAGTCGATGCGGGTGGCCTGCGAGTCCGGCTGGATCCGGGCCCGGAACACCTGCCTGGCGGCGGACAGCGTCTCGCTGCTCGCGGCCGTGGTGCTCTACATCTTCGCCATCGGCGCGGTCCGCGGCTTCGCGTTCGCGCTCGGTGTGAGCACGATCATCGACGTCATCGTGTTCTTCTTCTTCACCAAGCCGGCGGTCACGCTGCTGGCGCGGCGTCCGTACTTCAACAACGGCGGCAAGTGGTCCGGCCTGTCCCAGGAGTCGCTCGGCATCGACGAGCCGACCCCGGTCAGGCAGCCCGTCGCAGGAGGGGTTGCCTGATGGGCAAGCTGAGCAGGCTCGGCAACGATCTCTACGAGGGCAAGGTCTCGGTCGACTTCGTCGGCCGCAAGTGGCTCTGGTACTCGATCTCCGGCGTCCTCCTGGTTCTCTCGGTGACCGGTCTGCTGGTCAAGGGCCTCAACCTCGGTATCGAGTTCGAGGGCGGCACCGAGATCTCGGCGTCGGTGTCGGCGAGCGAGGCCAACCAGGACAACGTCACCAAGGTCGCCGACGCCGTCGTGGCGACCGGTGTCGAGGAAGCGGCCAACCCGCAGGTCAACAAGGGCGCGACCACGATCCGGGTCACCACCGAGACGCTCACGAGCGCTCAGGAGCAGACCGTCACCGCGGCGATGGCCGAGACCCTCGGGATCCCGGACAGCCAGATCGACACGAAGATCTCGGTTCAGAAGGTCGGCGCCAGCTGGGGCAAGGAGGTCGCCAAGCGCGCGATCACCGGCCTCATCGTCTTCCTGATCCTGGTCGTGCTCTTCATCTGGGCGTACTTCCGCGAGTGGAAGATGTCGATCGCGGCGCTGGTCGCGCTGGCGCACGACATCCTCATCACCGTGGGCGTCTACGCGCTCTCCGGATTCGAGGTCACCCCGGCGACGGTCACCGGCATCCTGACCATCCTCGGCTTCTCGCTGTACGACACCGTCGTGGTCTTCGACAAGATCCGTGAGAACACCAAGAACCTCCGGCAGAGCCGGCGCTCGTACGCCGAGCTCGCGAACCTCGCGGTCAACCAGTCGCTCGTGCGCTCGATCAACACCTCGATCGTCGCGCTGCTCCCGGTCGGGGCGCTGCTCTACGTGGGCATCTTCCAGCTCGGCTCCGGTCCGCTGAAGGATCTCGCGCTCGCGCTGTTCGTCGGCATGGCCGTCGGCGCCTACTCGTCGATCTTCATCGCCACGCCGCTGCTCGTGCAGCTCAAGCAGGGCGAGAAGGAGATCAGCGAGCAGGCCGCCCGGGCCAAGGCGCGGCAGCGTCGCGACGCCGACCGCTACGCCAGCGTGCCGTCCTTCAGCGAGGGCATGCCGCTCGCCGACGGACCGGACCTCCCGGAGGAGGGTGCCGAGGGCGAACCCGCCGACAGCGCCCCCCTCCAGGCCCCCTTCCAGGCCCCGGCCTCGCGGCCGTCCGCCACCGGCAGCGGCCGGGTGGTCCCGTCGCCGAAGGCCCCGGTCGAGGACTCCGGGTCGGCGCACCGCCCGCAGCCGAACCGGCAGCCCCGGTCCAAGCGCGGCAAGTGACCCGATGAACCCGCAGGACGGCACGGATCTCGGCGCGCTGATCGACGGGCTCGTCCGCGACGTCCCCGACTTCCCGAAGCCGGGGGTGATGTTCAAGGACATCACGCCGCTGCTCGACGACCACGCCGGCTTCACCGCAGTCGTCCGCGCGCTCGCCGACGCGGGCCGCGACGACAGCGGTGCGGTCGTCGTCGACAAGGTCATCGGCATGGAGGCCCGCGGGTTCATCCTCGCGGCCCCGGTCGCGCTCGCGCTCGGCGTCGGCTTCGTCCCGGTGCGCAAGCCCGGCAAGCTGCCGTCGGCGACGTACTCGGTGAGCTACGCGCTCGAGTACGGCCACGAGACGCTCGAGATGCACACCGACGCCCTCGCCCCCGGAGAGCGGGTGCTCCTGGTCGACGACGTCCTCGCCACCGGGGGGACCGCGCGCGCCACCGCGCAGCTGGTCGAGCGCTGCGGCGCGCAGGTGCACGCGCTCGCCGTACTGATGGAGCTGTCCTTCCTGGACGGCCGTGCGGCCCTCGACGGGCTGCCGCTCCGTGCGCTGCGCGTGCTCTGACCTGACGCGGATGGCCCGCCCCGGCGCGGTGCCGGACCGCGCCCGTCGCGGGTACTCCTAGACTGGCGGTATGGCGGACGAACGGGCGCTCTCGGACCGTTCGTCGCCCGCGCCCAATTCCGGGTCCAAGTCCGGGCCTACTTCCGGTTCGGAACCCCGGCA
This sequence comes from Marmoricola sp. RAF53, assembly GCF_052114005.1. NCBI lineage: Bacteria > Bacillati > Actinomycetota > Actinomycetes > Propionibacteriales > Nocardioidaceae > Marmoricola > Marmoricola sp. RAF53. The sequence goes on from NZ_JBFRDX010000029.1 coordinate 22,178, forward strand.
GTCCCCGCCGAAGCCGAGCCCTCAGCGACCCGGCTCGGCCTCCGAGGCAGGACCCTCGGGACCGCGCGGTGTCCGGGCCAGGCTGGCCCGGATCGGCACCAGCAAGCAGACCGGCAACGCCGAGCTCGAGCCGCTCTTCCGCGCGGTCCGGGCCAACCACCCGAAGGCCGACCTGGCGCTGCTGGAGCGGGCGTACATCACCGCCGAGCGGATGCACCGCGGCCAGATGCGCAAGAGCGGTGACCCGTACATCACCCACCCGCTCGCGGTGACCACGATCCTCGCCGACATCGGCATGACCGAGCCGACCCTGGTCGCCTCGCTGCTGCACGACACCGTGGAGGACACGCCGTACACGCTGGACCAGCTGCGCGCCGACTTCGGCGACGAGGTCGCGCTGCTCGTCGACGGCGTCACCAAGCTCGACAAGGTCAAGTACGGCGACTCGGCGCAGTCCGAGACGATCCGCAAGATGATCGTGGCGATGAGCCGCGACATCCGCGTCCTGGTCATCAAGCTCGCCGACCGGCTGCACAACATGCGCACGCTCCGCTACGTGAAGGCCGAGACGCAGGAGCGCAAGTCGCGCGAGACGCTGGAGATCTTCGCGCCGCTCGCGCACCGGCTCGGCATGAACACGATCAAGTGGGAGCTGGAGGACCTCGCGTTCGCGACCCTGCACCCGAAGATCTACGACGAGATCGTCCGGATGGTCGCCGAGCGGGCGCCGTCGCGGGACCAGTTCATGCGGCAGGTGATCTCCGCGGTCGAGACCGACCTGAAGTCGGCGAAGATCAAGGCGCGGGTCACCGGGCGCCCGAAGCACTACTACTCCATCTACCAGAAGATGATCCACGGCGGCCGCGAGTTCACCGACATCTACGACCTGGTCGGGATCCGGATCCTCGTCGACAACGACCCGGACTGCTACGGCGTCCTCGGCGTGCTGCACAACCGCTGGAACCCGATCCCGGGCCGCTTCAAGGACTTCGTCGCGATGCCGAAGTTCAACATGTACCAGTCGCTGCACACGACGGTGATCGGCCCGCAGGGCAAGCCGGTGGAGATGCAGATCCGCACGTTCGCGATGCACCGTCGCGCCGAGTACGGCGTCGCCGCGCACTGGAAGTACAAGGAGGACGTGCGCGAGGGCCGCGACACCGACAAGTCGCTGGCCGAGACCGCGCAGAGCGACATGCCGTGGGTGCGGCAGCTGCTCGACTGGCAGAGCGAGATCGAGGACCCGGGGGAGTTCCTGGAGTCGCTGCGCTTCGAGATCAACGCCTCCGAGGTGTACGTCTTCACGCCGCGCGGCGACGTGATCGGCCTGCCGACCGGATCGACGCCGGTCGACTTCGCGTACGCCGTCCACACCGAGGTCGGCCACCACACCATCGGCGCCCGGGTGAACGGGCGCCTCGTCCCGCTGGAGTCCCAGCTCGAGCACGGCGACGTCGTCGAGGTCTTCACCTCGAAGTCGCCCAACGCCGGCCCGAGCCGCGACTGGCTCGGCTTCGTGAAGTCGCCGCGCGCCCGCAGCAAGATCCGGCACTGGTTCACCAAGGAGCGCCGCGAGGAGGCGATCGAGCACGGCAAGGACCAGATCGCCCGGCTGATGCGCAAGGAGGGGGTCTCCCTCAAGCGGGTGATGACGCACGAGTCGCTCACCCAGGTCGCGCACGACCTGCGGTTGGCCGACGTCTCCGCGCTCTACGCAGCGGTGGGCGAGGGCAACCTCGGCGCCCAGGCCGTCGTACGCAAGGTGATCGACATCTTCGGCGGCGACGAGGGCGTCGCCGAGGACCTGGCCGAGGCCGTCACGATCACCCGGCCACGGCGGCCGAAGCCCAGCACCGGTGACTCCGGAGTCATCGTCACCGGTCTCGGGGCGGATGCCCTGGTCAAGCTGGCGAAGTGCTGCACGCCGGTGCCGGGCGACGAGATCCTCGGGTTCGTCACCCGCGGCTCAGGGGTGTCGGTGCACCGCAAGGACTGCACGAACGCCGCGTCGCTGCTGGGCCAGCCCGAGCGCCTGGTCGACGTCGAGTGGGCGCCGACCTCCACCTCGACCTTCCTGGTGCAGATCATGGTCGAGGCTCTCGACCGCGCCCGGCTGCTGTCCGACATCACCCTGGTCCTCTCCGACCAGCACGTGAACATCCTGTCGGCGTCGCTGAGCACCAGCCGCGACCGGGTCGCGAAGAGCAAGTTCACCTTCGAGATGGGTGATCCGAAGCACCTCGGCGCGATCCTGAAGTCGGTGCGCAGCATCGACGGCGTCTTCGACGCCTACCGGGTCACGCACTAGCGGTGCCGTTGATCCGGCCGGGTTCAACCGGTTCGGGTCAGCCGCCGAACTCGCTGGCGGTCTTCTTGGCCATCTCCAGGAACGCCCGGCGGGACTCGAGGTTCTCCTCGAGGTCCTTCACCTTGCGCGCGTCCCCGGCGGCACGGGCCTTCTCCAGGTCGCCCTCGATCTTCTCGATCGCTTCCTGGAGCTGGCCGACCATGCCGTCGGCGCGGGCCGACTTCTCCGGGTCGGACTTCTTCCACTCCGCGTCCTCGAGGCCGCGGATCTCCTGCTCGACCTTGCGCATCCGGCCCTCGAGCGTCTTGATCTGGTCGCGGGGGACCTTGCCGGCCGCGTCCCAGCGGTCCGCGATGTCGCGGAAGGCGCGCTTGGCGGCGGCCAGGTCGGTGACCGGGAGGAGCGCCTCGGCCTCGACGAGCAGCGCCTGCTTGACCTCGGCGTTGGCCGCGAACTCCTGGTCGAGCTCGGCGTTCGCGGCGTCACGGGCGCCGAAGAAGACGTCCTGGGCGCCGCGGAACCGCTTCCACAGGGCGTCGTCGACGTCCTTGGGCGCCGGACCGGCCGCCTTCCACTCCTGCATCAGCCCGCGGAAGGCCGCGGCGGTGCCGCCCCAGTCGGTCGAGCCGGCGAGCGCCTCGGCCTCCTTGGCCAGCCGCTCCTTGACCACCCGGGCACCTTCGCGCTTCTCCGAGAGCTCGGCGAAGTGGGACTTGCGGGCGCGGGTGTAGGCGGTGCGGGCGCCGGAGAACCGGTGCCAGAGCTCGTCGTCGGCCGTCTTCTCCAGACGCGGGAGCTCCTTCCACTCCGCGAGCAGGTCGCGGAGCCGGTTGGCGCCGTTGCGCCAGTCCTTGCCGGCCGCGATCGTCTCGGCCTCGGTGACGATCGCGGTCTTGCGCTCGCGGGCCTCCTCGACCTTGCGGCTGCGGTCCTCGCGGCGCTGCTCGCGCTGGATGCCGATCACCGGCTTGAGGGCGTTGAGGCGGGAGACCAGGGCGGTGATGTCGCCGACCGCGTGCGGCTCCTCGAGCTGCTCGGCGACCCGGGCGATCGACTTGCTGGCGTCGTCGGGGGACATCGCGCCGCTGCGGACCCGCTGCTCGAGGAGCTGGACCTCGAACGCGAGCGCGTCGTAGCGCTTGGTGAAGAAGGCCATCGCCTCCTCGGCGGTGCCCTCCGGATACTGCCCGACGACCAGTTCCTGGTCCCCGACGCGGACGTAGACGGTCCCGTCCGCGTCGACGCGTCCGAAGCTGTCGGCCTGATTCCCCTGCGCGGTCACTTCGCGGCCCTTCTGTCCGGGTCATGTCAGTCGAGTACGTGCTGCGGGGTTCATCGTACGCATGCAAGCGGTCCGGAGGAGTGACAGTAGGCTGGGGGCCGTTCGCCGCCCCCGTAGAAGTCGCAGAAGTCGCAGGAAGAGATGCCGTGCTGATCGCTGGATTCCCCGCAGGCCCCTGGGGGACGAACTGCTACGTGGTGGCGACCGGTGCGGGCGCCGAGTGCGTCGTGATCGATCCGGGCAAGGACGCCGCCGAGGGCGTGGAGGCGGTCGTCCGCGAACACCGGCTCAAGCCGGTCTCCGTGCTCGTCACCCACGGGCACGTCGACCACATGTGGTGCGTGGCCCCGGTCGCCGGCACGTACGACGCGACGGCGTACATCCACCCGAACGACCGGCACCTGCTCGCCGACCCGATGGCAGGGATGTCCGCGGAGACCACGGCGATGATGCTCGGCGGGAAGTACGAGTTCGCCGAGCCGGACCGGGTCGAGGAGCTGGCCGACGGCCAGACCCTGGAGCTGGCGGGCCTGGAGCTCGTCGTCGACCACACCCCGGGCCACACCGCGGGCTCGGTCGTCTTCCGCACCCCGTACGGCGAGGCGGACATCGACTCGCTGATGTTCTCCGGCGATCTCCTCTTCGCGGGCTCGATCGGCCGTACCGACCTGCCCGGCGGCGACCACCCGACGATGCTGCGCAGCCTGCGCGACAAGGTGCTGCCGCTGGCCGACAACATCGTCGTGCTCCCGGGCCACGGCGAGCAGACCTCGATCGGGCGCGAGCGCGCCACCAACCCGTTCCTGCTGGACCTGCTCGACGGTGCTGGGCCAAACCAGCCGGGCGTCGGCCAGGTCACGCGGGGCCTGTGACGGACCCGAAGACGGACCCCGAGACGGACCTGAGGAGAGATGGCCAAGCCCACCCCGCTGAGCGGGTACCCCGAGCTGCTGCCCGCGCAGCGCTTCGTCGAGACGTCCGTGATCGCGACCCTCGCGCAGGTCTTCGAGCTGCACGGCTTCGCGAACATCGAGACCCGCGCCGTCGAGCCCCTCGACCAGCTGCTGCGCAAGGGGGACACCTCCAAGGAGGTGTACCTGCTGCGCCGGCTGCAGGAGGAGGACGACAAGCGCGACTCGACCCTCGGCCTGCACTTCGACCTCACCGTGCCGTTCGCGCGCTACGTGCTGGAGAACTCCGGGAAGCTCGAGTTCCCGTTCCGGCGCTACCAGATCCAGAAGGCGTGGCGCGGTGAGCGGCCCCAGGACGGCCGCTACCGCGAGTTCACCCAGGCCGACATCGACGTCGTCGGCTCCGGCGAGCTGCCGTTCCACCACGACGTCGAGGTCGCCCGGGTCATGCTGGATGCGCTCGGCCGGCTCGCGGCGCCGGAGGGGATCGGCCTGCCGGGCTTCCGGCTGCAGGTCAACAACCGCAAGCTGATCCAGGGCTTCTACGCCGGCCTGGGCATCGCCGACATCGACGAGACGATGCGCCTGATCGACAAGCTCGACAAGCTGCCCGCCGACGTGCTCCGCACCCAGCTGGTCGGGTCGGGGCTCACCGAGGGCCAGGCCGACCGCTGCCTGGAGCTGGCGACGATCTGCACCGCGGACGACACGTTCGTGGACAAGGTGCGCGCCCTCGGGGTGGAACACCCGCTGCTCGACGAGGGCCTCGAGGAGCTGGCCGCGCTGGTCCGCGGCTGTGCTCCCCTCGTCGGCGACAAGGTACGCATCGAGGCCGACCTGAAGATCGCCCGCGGCCTGGACTACTACACCGGCACGGTCTTCGAGACCCGGCTGGACGGGCACGAGTCGCTCGGCTCGATCTGCTCCGGCGGCCGGTACGACGCCCTGGCCAGCGACGGGAGGACCACCTACCCGGGGGTCGGCATCTCGCTCGGGCTCAGCCGGCTGCTGGTGCCGCTGCTCAACAAGGGCGTCCTGGTCGCGGACCGGTCGGTGCCGAGCGTGGTGCTGGTCGCGCTGACCGACGAGGGGAGCCGGGCCGACTCCGACGCACTGGCAACCCGGTTGCGCCGCAACGGCGTCCCGTGTGAAGTGGTCGCCACGGCCCAGAAGTTCGGCAAGCAGATCCGCTACGCCGAGCGGCGCGGCATCCCGTACGTGCTGTTCTCGACCGAGGACGGCCCCCAGATCAAGGACATCCGCAGTGGCGAGCAGGTGCCGGTCGACCCGGACACCTGGACGCCGCCCGCGGCGGACCTCCGCCCCACCATCACCGTCGACCAGGAGAAGAACCAGTGATCCGCACCCACGACGCCGGCGCCCTGCGCGCCGAGCACGTCGGCCAGACCGTCACCCTCGCCGGCTGGGTGGCGAACCGCCGCGATCACGGAGGCGTCGCGTTCATCGACCTGCGTGAGGCCAGCGGGGTCGTCCAGGTGGTGATCCGGGACGAGGCCGTGGCGCACCACCTCCGTGCCGAGTACTGCCTCAAGGTCACCGGCGAGGTGACCGCCCGCAAGGCCGGCAACGAGAACCCGAACCTTGCCACCGGCGAGATCGAGGTCGTCGCCGCCGACGTGGTGGTGCTCAGCGAGGCGGCCCCGCTGCCCTTCCCGATCAGCGACCACGTCGAGGTGGGGGAGGAGGCCCGGCTCAAGCACCGCTACCTGGACCTGCGCCGCTCCGGCCCGAACGCCGCGCTCCGGCTGCGCAGCGACGTCAACAAGGCGGCCCGCGAGGTCCTCGCCCGGCACGACTTCGTCGAGGTCGAGACGCCGACGCTGACCCGCTCGACGCCGGAGGGCGCGCGCGACTTCCTGGTGCCGGCCCGGCTCGCGCCGGGCAGCTGGTACGCGCTTCCGCAGAGCCCGCAGCTGTTCAAGCAGCTTCTCATGGTCGCCGGCATGGAGCGGTACTACCAGATCGCCCGCTGCTACCGGGACGAGGACTTCCGCGCCGACCGGCAGCCGGAGTTCACCCAGCTCGACCTCGAGATGAGCTTCGTCGAGCAGGACGACGTGATCGCGCTGACCGAGGAGATCCTGACCGCGCTCTGGGCGCTGGTCGGCTACGAGGTGCCGACCCCGCTGCCGCGGCTCACGTACGCCGAGTCGATGCGCCGGTTCGGCTCCGACAAGCCCGACCTGCGGATGGGCCAGGAGCTCGTCGAGTGCACCGAGTACTTCGCCGACACCACCTTCCGGGTCTTCCAGGCGCCGTACGTCGGTGCGGTGGTCATGCCCGGCGGGGCGAGCCAGCCGCGCAAGCAGCTCGACGCCTGGCAGGAGTGGGCCAAGCAGCGCGGCGCCAAGGGCCTCGCCTACGTCCTGGTCGCCGAGGACGGCACCCTGGGCGGACCGGTCGCCAAGAACCTCACCGAGACCGAGACGGCCGGGCTGGCAGCGCACGTCGGCGCGAACCCGGGGGACTGCATCTTCTTCGCCGCCGGAGCGGTCAAGGCGAGCCGGGCACTGCTCGGCGCCGCGCGCCTGGAGATCGGCCGGCGCTGCGGCCTCATCGACGAGGACGCGTGGAGCTTCCTCTGGGTCGTCGACGCGCCGCTCTTCGAGCCCGCCGACGAGGCCACCGCCTCCGGTGACGTCGCCGTCGGCAGCGGCGCCTGGACCGCGGTGCACCACGCCTTCACCTCGCCGCAGGACCTGGAGACGTTCGACGCCGACCCGGCGAACGCCGTCGCCTGGGCCTACGACATCGTCTGCAACGGCAACGAGATCGGTGGCGGCTCGATCCGTATCCACCGCGAGGACATCCAGAAGCGGGTCTTCGCGATCATGGGCATCGGCGAGGAGGAGGCCGAGGAGAAGTTCGGCTTCCTGCTCGAGGCGTTCAAGTACGGCGCCCCGCCGCACGGCGGCCTGGCGCTCGGCTGGGACCGGATCTGCGCCCTGCTCGCCAAGGCGGACTCGATCCGCGACGTGATCGCCTTCCCGAAGAGCGGCGGCGGCTACGACCCCCTGACCGCCGCGCCGGCGCCGATCACGCCGGAGCAGCGCAAGGAGGCCGGAGTCGACGCGAAGCCGACCCCGAAGGAAGCCGAAACCCCGTCGTCCTGACCTTTTCGTGACCCTCCCGTGACCGCGTCGTGACCTTGAACGGCGCGGTCACGGGCGTTCTCGGGCGTGGACGCCCTCCGTGTCCAGATCGTTACGCATGTGGACCCCGGAATGCGGTGACTGTCACATAGAGTCGCGGTCGACGCGGGCGATCCTCGCGTTGGACGCTCGGACCACGGGAAGATGAGGGAAACGTGTCTCTTTCGGCGACAGATCTCACGAGTCACGAGGCCAAGCACGAGGCCGACTCGCTGGAGCCTCAGGGAGGCAGCACGGTCGCGGGACTCTCCCCGACCCGGCTCGCCGTACGTCGGTTCCGCAAGGACCGCCTCTCGATGGTCTCGTTCACCGTCGTCCTGCTCTACACCCTGGCGGCGATCGCGGCGCCGATCCTGGTGCGGATGGGCGTTCTCGACCCGTACTCCAACCACGACAAGCTGCTCGACGCGTCCGCCGGTGGTGTGCCGAAGGGCGCCCTCGGCGGCATCTCGTGGGCGCACCCGCTCGGCGTGGTTCCCGGTTCCGGCACCGACGTCCTGTCCCGGCTCTGGCTGGGCCTGACCTACTCGCTGTCGATCGCGCTGGCGGCGACGATCATCGCGGTCGTGCTCGGCACGGTGCTCGGCATCATCTCCGGGTTCCGCGGCGGGTTCGTCGACGGCGTGATCGGCCGGTCGATCGACCTGACGCTGTCGTTCCCGCAGACCCTGATGCTGCTCGCGCTGTCCGGCACCGCGATCTACTTCCTGACCCACACGCTGCACATCCCGCCGGGCAACACCGCGCAGTCGGTCTACGTGATCCTGGTGCTCGGCCTCTTCGGCTGGCCGCCGATCGCCCGCGTCGTCCGCGGTCAGGTGCTCTCGATCCGCGAGCGCGAGTTCGTGGAGGCGGCCCGCGCGCTCGGCGCCTCCAAGCGCCGCATCTACTTCAAGGAGCTGCTGCCCAACCTGTGGGCGCCGATCCTGGTGTACTTCACGCTGACCATGCCGGCCTACGTGTCGGCCGAGGCTGCTCTCGCCTTCCTCGGCGTCAGCGTCAAGCCGCCCACCCCGACCCTGGGCAACGTCCTCACCGACTCCATCGCCTACTCGGTCTCGGACTTCACGTTCTTCTTCTTCCCAGCACTGCTGATCGCCGTCATCGTCGTCAGCTTCAACCTGCTGGGAGACGGGCTGCGCGACGCGCTGGACCCGAAGAGCAATCGATAGCCGGTCCCGTACGGGGACCACACCCAAAGCTTCGGCAGCACAACGTTGCCGGAAGTGGACGCCGGACTGCGGCGCGTCACAGAGGAGGAGACAACACATGCGCAGGTATCGAAAGGCAGCCGTCGCTCTCGCGGCGACCGCTGTCGTCGCCGGCACGCTCTCGGCGTGCGGCAGCAGCAGCGACGGAGGCAGCTCGAGCGCGTCGTCGGGTGGCACCATCTACTACCTGACCAAGCGCCCGGCGGAGCACCTCGACCCCCAGCGCACGTACATCGGGCGCGACCTCGCCGACATGAACCGCCTGGTCTACCGGCAGCTGGTCAGCTTCCCGGTCACCGACGACCCGCAGAAGGCTGTCGAGCCGCAGGCCGACCTGGCGACCGACACCGGTACGTCCAGCAACGACGCCAAGACGTGGAAGTTCACGATCAAGGACGGCGTGAAGTGGCAGGACGGCAAGGCGATCACGTGTGAGGACTTCAAGTACGGCGTCTCCCGCACCTTCGCGACCGACGTCATCATCGGTGGCCCGAACTACGTGCTCGGCTACCTCGACGTCCCGACCGACGCCAAGACCGGTCTGCCGACCTACGACGGTCCGTACAAGAACAACAACGCGGCCGACTTCGACAAGGCGATCACCTGCGACGGCAACACGATCACCTACAACTTCAAGAAGCCGTTCCCGGACTTCCCGCTGGCGATCGCGTCGCTGAACTCCTTCGGTCCGTACCGCAAGGACCAGGACCAGGGCGACAAGTCCAACTACGAGGTCTTCTCGAGCGGCCCGTACAAGCTCGAGGGCAAGTGGGACGTCGCCAAGGGCGGCACCTTCGTGCGCAACACCGCGTGGGACAAGTCGACCGACGAGATCCGCACCGCGAAGCCGGACAAGTTCGTCTTCACCCAGGGTCTGACCAACGAGATCATCGCCGACCGCATGATCGCCGACGCCGGTAACGACAAGTACGCCGTCACCGACCGCGTGGTCCCGCCGGCCTACTACTCGCAGATCACCGGTGAGGTCGAGAAGCGCTCCACGCTGACCGACTCGCCGTTCGTGGACTACGTGCTGCCGAACTTCAACAAGATGAAGAACCTGAAGGTCCGGCAGGCCCTCATGCTCTCGACCAACGTCGAGGGCTGGATCACAGCTGGTGGTGGCGACAAGGCCTACAAGCCGGCCAAGTCGATCGTGAACCCGGCTCTGATCGGTTACAAGGACAACCCGAACTTCACCGCGCCGCCGGCCGGTGACATCGAGGGCGCCAAGAAGCTGCTCGCCGAGTCGGGCGAGAAGCTGCCGTACCCGATCAAGTTCACCTACAACGGTGGTACCCCGACCTCCGACAAGCAGGCCGCTGCGCTGAAGGACGGCTGGGACAAGGCCGGCTTCAAGGTCACCCTGGACCCGCTGACCGACACCTACTACGACATCGTGCAGAAGCCGTCCGCGGACTTCGACGTGACGTGGGGTGGCTGGGGTGCTGACTGGCCGTCGATCGCGACGGTCATCCCGCCGCTGTTCGACAGCCGGATCAACCTGACCAAGGAGTCGAACGGCCAGGACTACGGCAACTACAAGAGCGACGCTGCGAACAAGCTGATCGACGAGGCCGCCGCTCTGGGCGACGTCAACGAGCAGGCTGCCAAGTACGCCGAGCTCGACGACCAGCTGGGCAAGGACGTTGCCTACGTCCCGCTGGAGATCACCCGGTTCTACTTCCTGCACGGCTCGAAGGTTGCTGACTACATCCAGAGCCCGGCGTCGAACGGTTACCCGGAGCTGGGTGCCATCGCCGTCAGCAAGTGATCTAGATCGGACAAGTCCGACACGTGAGGCGGGTGGCTCACCACGAGTGAGCCACCCGTCAGCCGGGGTGGGGGTGCGAACCCCCACCCCGGGCACGTCGCACGTCCTTACGTCCGGCCAGCGCCGGAGATAACATCTCGACAGCGGGACCTACCGGTCCCCGCTAGGTGGGAGCAACCGTGTTCGCCTACATCGTCCGGCGCAGCTTCGCAGGAATCATCCTCCTGCTGGTCATGAGTTTCGTGACGATCCTGCTGTTCTTCTCCGGGCCGGGAGACCCCGGTCGGCAGTCCTGCGGCAAGATCTGCTCGCCGGCGCTGATCGAGCAGACCAACAAGTCCCTGGGGTACGACAAGCCGATCGTCGTGCAGTGGAAGGACTTCGTCGTCGGCGTCGTCAAGGGCCGCACCTTCCCCGAGGACGAGGCGCTGGCCAAGGCCCACCCCGAGCTCGTCGTCGAGTGCCCGGCCCCGTGCCTGGGCTACTCCAAGTACTTCAACGACACCGTCACGAACCTGATCAAGAAATCGCTGCCGATCTCGGCCTCGCTGGCGATCGTCGCGTTCATCCTCTGGATCACCGGAGGTATCGCGTTCGGCGTTCTGGCGGCCCTCAAGAAGGGCACGATCATCGACCGCGGCGTCGTCGGGGTCTCGCTGATCTTCTACGCGTTCCCTACCTTCTTCGTCGGCCTGTTCCTCTACAAGTTCGTCGCGATCAAGTGGGGGCTCGTGCCGACGCCCGAGTACATCCCGTTCACCGAGAACCCGTGGTCCTGGCTGACCGGCCTGATCCTGCCCGCGATCACGCTCGCGCTGTTCTTCATGGCGGGCTACGTCCGGATGACGCGCGCCTTCGTGCTGGAGTCCTCCAGCGAGGACTACATCCGCACCGCGAAGGCCAAGGGTCTGGCGCAGCGCAAGGTGGTCTCCAAGCACACGATGCGCGCGGCGCTCACCCCGCTCGTCACGATGGCCGGTCTCGACCTGGCCGGACTTCTCGGTGGCGCGATCATCACCGAGACGGTCTTCAACTTCGCCGGCCTCGGCTACCTGGCGGTGAGCGCGAGCGTGAACAAGGACCTGCCGCTGCTCGTCGGCCTGGTGGTCGTGCTCGCCACCTTCGTGATCGTGGCCAACATCATCGTGGACGTGCTCTACGCGTTCATCGACCCGCGCGTTCGAGTCGGCTGAGGGGACCCCATGACTCACATGTCCGAACCTGACACCCTGCTCTCGGTCAGGGACCTGAAGGTCCACTTCCCGACCGACGACGGCATCGTGAAGGCCACCGACGGCCTCTCCTTCGATCTCTCCGGCGGCAGCACGCTGGGCATCGTCGGCGAGTCCGGCTCCGGCAAGTCGGTGTCCAGCTCGACGATCCTCGGCCTGCACCGCGGGACGAACGCCCAGGTCAGCGGCGAGATCATGTTCGAGGGGACCGACCTGCTCCAGCTCAGCGACGAGGAGATGCGCTGGCGTCGCGGTCGCGACGTCGCGATGATCTTCCAGGACCCGCTGTCGGCGATGCACCCGTACTACACCGTCGGCGACCAGATCGGCGAGGCGTACCTGGTCCACAACGACGTGAGCAAGAAGGCCGCTCGCGCGCGCACCATCGAGATGCTCGACCGGGTCGGCATCCCGCAGCCGGACCGCCGCGTGGACGCGTACCCGCACCAGTTCTCCGGCGGCATGCGGCAGCGCGCGATGATCGCGATGAGCCTGATCAACAACCCGAGCCTGCTCATCGCCGACGAGCCGACCACGGCCCTGGACGTGACGGTGCAGGCGCAGATCCTGGACCTGCTCCAGGACCTGCAGCGCGAGTTCAACTCGGCGATCATGATCATCACCCACGACCTCGGCGTCGTCGCGGAGATGGCCGACGACGTGCTGGTCATGTACGCGGGCCGCGCCGTCGAGTACGGCCCGTGCAAGGAGATCCTCACCCACCCCGAGATGCCGTACACCTGGGGCCTGCTCTCCAGCGTGCCGGACCTCGAGGGCGACACCGACGCCCGGCTGATCCCGATCCCGGGCAACCCGCCGAGCCTGCTCAACCCGCCGACCGGTTGCGCGTTCCACCCGCGCTGCCCGCACCGGGCCAAGGTGCCCGGCGACCTGTGCACCACCCAGCTGCCCGAGCTCACCCCCGCGAGCAGCGGCGGCGAGCACGTGAAGCGCTGCCACCTGCCCGACCCGGCCACGGTCTACCAGACGGAGATCCTGCCCGAGATCGCTCCCGACCTGGTCGAGGATGCTGCGGCGACGACCCCGGGGGAGAACCGATGAGCGAGGCCGAGATGACCACCGACGTCGAGACCGACGTGACCCCGCCCGTGGCCCCCGTGATCGAGGGCCACGCGGCGACCAGGCTGGACCCGAACGCGCAGACGATCCTCGAGGTCGACAACCTCAAGATGTACTTCCCGGTGAAGTCGGGCGGGATCATCAACCGCACCGTCGGGCACGTGCAGGCGGTCGACGGGGTGTCGTTCCAGGTCGGGGCCGGCAACTCGCTCGGCCTCGTCGGTGAGTCCGGGTGCGGCAAGTCGACCACCGGCCGGTTGATCACCCGGCTGTACGACCCGACCGGCGGCTCGATCAAGTTCGAGGGCCGGGACATCGCGCACATCTCGCAGCGCCAGATGCTGCCGCTGCGGCGCGACATCCAGATGATCTTCCAGGACCCGGCGACGTCGCTGAACCCGCGGCACTCGGTCGGCGCGATCGTCGCGGCCCCGCTGCTGATCCACGACGTCATGCCCAAGGACAAGATCAAGGACCGGGTCAAGGAGCTCCTCGAGATCGTCGGTCTCAACCCGGAGCACTACAACCGCTACCCGCACGAGTTCTCCGGCGGTCAGCGCCAGCGCATCGGCATCGCCCGGGCGCTGACCCTGCAGCCGAAGCTCCTGGTCGCCGACGAGCCGGTCTCCGCGCTCGACGTCTCGATCCAGGCGCAGGTGATCAACCTGCTCCAGGACCTGCAGCGCGAGTTCGACATCGCCTTCCTCTTCATCGCCCACGACCTCGCCATCGTCCGGCACTTCTGCCCGGAGATCGCGGTCATGTACCTGGGCAAGATCGTCGAGATCGCGGACCGGGAGACGCTGTACGCGCGCCCGCACCATCCGTACACCCAGGCGCTGCTGTCGGCGGCCCCGGACGTGAAGCAGGCGCAGATCGGCGGGCGGCGCGAGCGGATCCGGCTGGAGGGCGACGTCCCCAGCCCGATCAACCCGCCGTCGGGCTGCCGGTTCCGGACCCGCTGCTCGTTCGCGCAGGACATCTGCGCGAAGGTCGAGCCGCCGCTGCTGCAGATCGGCCCGCGCCACAAGGTCGCCTGCCACTTCGCCGGCGAGCTCGGCGCGCACCCGGCCACCCCGGTGACCCTGGAGGTCTGCGGCGTGGACGCGCAGGGCGCACCCGTCCCGGGCGCCGTCGCGGACATCCAGCTCAACAAGCCCGGGTACGACGACACCTGGCTCGACCTCAAGACGGGCAAGCTGACCGGCACCTCCTGAGGGCTCGGCCCCGAGCAAGCTCGGGCGCTCGGTAGCCTCGACTCGTGATCGTCGCTTCGCTCCTCAACGAGTTCTCGGCCACTCGGCCTCGAGCAAGCTCGGGCGCTCGGTAGCCTCGACTCGTGGACGACGCGTTGTTCGAGACCGCCCCGGCGGCGCCCGCCGGCGGAGGCACGCTGGCGGGGAACACGCACGCGTCCGCACCGCTCGCGGTGCGGATGCGTCCGCGCACGCTCGACGAGCTCGTCGGGCAGCAGCACCTGCTGGCCACCGGATCGCCGCTGCGCCGGCTGATCGAGGGCGACCAGCCGATGTCGCTGCTCCTGTGGGGACCGCCGGGGACGGGCAAGACGACCATCGCGGCGATCGTCTCCGGTCAGACCAACCGGGTCTTCGTCGAGGTCTCCGCGGTCGCCGCCGGAGTCAAGGAGGTGCGGGCGGCCATCGACGCGGCCCGCTCCCGCCTGGTCGCGAGCGGGCAGGAGACGGTGCTCTTCGTCGACGAGGTGCACCGGTTCACCAAGGCGCAGCAGGACGCCCTGCTGCCCGGGGTCGAGAACCGGTGGGTGACGCTGGTCGCGGCGACCACGGAGAACCCGTTCTTCTCGGTGATCTCGCCGCTGCTGTCCCGGTCGCTGCTGCTGACCCTGGAGCCGCTCACCGACGACGACATCCGGGCGGTGGTCGACGCCGCCCTCAAGGACGAGCGCGGCCTCGGCGGGGCGGTGACGCTGGACGAGGACGCCCGCGACCACCTGGTCCGGCTGGCCGGCGGCGACGCCCGCCGCTCGCTGACCTACCTGGAGGCGGCCGCCGGGGCAGCCCTGTCCCGCGGGGCGTCCGGTGTCGAGGGCGGCCCGGTCGAGATCGACCTGGCCACCACGGAGACCGCGGTCGACCGGGCGGCGGTCCGGTACGACCGCCAGGGTGACCAGCACTACGACGTGATCAGCGCGTTCATCAAGTCGGTGCGCGGTTCCGACGTCGACGCGGCGCTGCACTACCTGGCCCGGATGATCGAGGCGGGGGAGGACCCCCGCTTCATCGCCCGCCGGCTGGTGATCCTGGCCAGCGAGGACGTCGGCCTGGCGCACCCGTCGGGCCTGACCACGGCGGTGGCCGCCGCGCAGGCGGTGCAGCTCATCGGGATGCCCGAGGCCCGGCTGAACCTCGCCCAGGCGACCATCGAGCTCGCCCTGGCCCCGAAGTCCAACTCGGTCATCAAGGCCGTCGACGCGGCCATCGCCGACGTCCGGTCCGGGAAGATCGGGGCCGTCCCGGCGCACCTGCGGGACGCGCACTACCCGGGGTCGAAGGACCTCGGGCACGGGACGTCGTACCGGTACTCGCACGACGAGCCGTTCGGGATCGCCGAGCAGCAGTACGCACCCGACCCGGTCGTCGACGCCGAGTACTACCGGCCGACCGCGCTCGGCGCCGAGGCCGGCTTCCGCGAGCGCTGGGAGCGGATCCGGCGGCGGATCCGCGGCAGGTAGGGTCACCTCTCATGGGCGGTGAGTTCCCCGGGGCGATCCTGGCAGGCGCGGCCGGCGCACTGGCGATGCTGGTGCTCGTCGGCCTGGTCGTGCTGCTCCGGCGCCGCAGCCGGCACCGTGCCGACCTCGTGCAGCTCCTCGACGCCGCCCAGCGGGAGGCTGACGACCTGCGCACCCGGCTCGACGAGGCCAACGCCCGGCTGGCGGCCCGGGAGGCGGTCGAGAAGCAGGCCCCGAAGAGCCCGGTCCCGGCCCAGCGGAAGACCCGGCGCGAGGTCCCGGCGTACGTGATCACCGACGCGGGCAGCGTCCCGTCGGTCCTCGACGCCGACCTGCCCGCCGATCCGGTCGCGGTGCCGGACCGCCTGGTCCTGAGCGCCACCGTCGGCGCCCCGCTCGTCAAGGTCGCGGCGTTCTCGCACGGCGTCCGCCGGGCGCTCTCCGCCGAGTCGCGCAACCGGATCTGGTTCGAGATGCGGCGCGAGGTGCGCGCCGCCCGCAAGCGCCGTCGCCGCCTGGTCCGCGAGCACCTCCGCGACGTCCGCGCCGAGGAGCGCGCCCGCGTCGGCGAGGAGGCCGTCCGATGAGGCGCGGCTTCTGGTTCGTCGCCGGAGCCGGCGCCGGCGTCTACGCCATGGTCCGGGTACGCCGGATCGCCGAGGCGTTCACGCCCGAGGGCTTCCGCGACCGCGTGGCCGGCCTCGGTGTCGGCGCCCAGCTCTTCGCCGACGAGGTCCGCACCGGCATGGTCGAGCGCGAGACCGAGCTGCGGGCCCGGCTCGGGTACGCACTCGACGGCCCCCTCCAGCTCAACGCGGCCGAACCGGCCGTCCCCGAGGTCGGCGCTCCGGTCGACACTCCCGCTCCTCCCGTCCCCCCTGCACTGGAAGGCACCCGTTGATGGACCCGGAGTACAACTCGGCCGACATCCGACGCCGCTTCGTCGCGCACTTCGAAGCAGCCGGCCACACGGCCGTGCCGTCGGCGCCGCTGCTCGTCGACGACCCGAACCTGCTCTTCGTCAACGCGGGCATGGTGCCGTTCAAGCCGTACTTCCTGGGCCAGGAGACCCCGCCGTTCAGCCGCGCGGTGAGCGTGCAGAAGTGCGTGCGCACCCCCGACATCGAGGACGTCGGCAAGACCACCCGGCACGGCACCTTCTTCGAGATGTGCGGCAACTTCTCCTTCGGCGACTACTTCAAGGCCGGCGCGATCGAGCTCGCCTGGGACCTGGTCACCAAGCCGCTCGCCGACGGCGGCTTCGGCCTGGAGGAGAGCCGGCTCTACCCGAGCGTCTACGTCGACGACCCGGAGGCGGTCGACCTGTGGCGCAAGGCCACCGGCCTGCCCGACGACCGGATCATCCGGCTCGGCAAGACCGAGAACTACTGGTCGATGGGCGTCCCGGGCCCCGGCGGCCCGTGCTCGGAGATCCTCTACGACCGCGGGCCGGCGTACGGCGCCGACGGTGACTTCGGCGCCGAGGACCGCTACCTCGAGATCTGGAACCTGGTCTTCATGCAGGACGAGCTCAGCGCCGTCCGGAGCAAGGAGGACTTCGACATCGCCGGGTCGCTGCCGAAGCAGAACATCGACACCGGCCTGGGTCTCGAGCGGGTCGCCTTCCTGCTGCAGGAGAAGGCGAACATGTACGAGATCGACACGATGTTCCCGGTGATCGAGCGCGCCCAGGAGCTGACCGGCCGCCGGTACGGCGCCGACCCGGTCGACGACGTCCGGTTCCGCGTGGTCGCCGACCACGTCCGCAGCTCGATGATGCTGATCGGTGACGGCGTCACCCCGGGCAACGAGTCCCGCGGCTACGTCCTGCGCCGGCTGCTGCGCCGTGCGGTCCGGTCGATGCGCCTGCTCGGCTTCGAGGACCGGGCGCTGCCGGAGCTGCTCCCGGTCAGCCGGGACAAGATGGCCCCGGGCTACCCGGACCTGGCCAGCGACTGGGACCGGATCGCCCAGGTCGCGTACGCCGAGGAGGACGCGTTCCGCAAGACACTGCAGACCGGTACGACGATCTTCGACGTGGCCGCGGACGAGGCGAAGTCGGCCGGCCGGACCACGCTCACCGGCGACAAGGCGTTCGCGCTGCACGACACCTACGGCTTCCCGATCGACCTGACCCTGGAGATGGCCGCCGAGAAGGGCCTCGCGGTCGACGAGGAGGGCTTCCGCGCCCTGATGGCCGAGCAGCGCTCGCGCGCCAAGGCCGACGCCCGGGCGAAGAAGGGCCAGCACGCCGACACCAGCGTCTACCGCGGGATCCTGGACGAGCACGGTCCGACCGAGTGGCTCGCCTACGAGGCCCTGGAGACCGAGTCGAAGCCGCTCGCGCTGCTCTCCGGCGGCGTGCCGGCACCGGCGCTGCGCGCCGGCGAGATCGGTGAGCTCGTGCTCGACCGGACCCCGTTCTACGCCGAGTCGGGCGGTCAGGTCGCCGACGCCGGCACGATCGAGTTCGACGGCGGCGTGCTCGAGGTCCTCGACGTGCAGCGCCCGGTCCGCGGCCTGGTCGTCCACCAGGTCCGCGTCGTCGACGGCGAGCTCGCGGCGGGTTCCGGCGCGCCGCTGCACGCCAAGGTCGACCCGCAGTGGCGGATCGGCGCGCGCCAGGCCCACTCCGGCACCCACGTCGTGCACGCCGCGCTCCGCGAGGTGCTCGGCCCGACCGCACTGCAGTCCGGCTCCTACAACCGCCCCGGCTACCTCCGCCTGGACTTCGGCTGGACCAAGGCGCTCAGCCCGCAGCAGTACGCCGACCTGGAGCAGGTCGCGAACAACGCGCTGCGCGCCGACCTGCCGGTCGCCTGGGACTACATGACCCTGGACCAGGCGAAGGAATGGGGCGCGATCGCGCTCTTCGGCGAGACCTACGACGACACCAAGGTGCGCGTCGTCGAGATCGGCGGCCCGTGGTCGCGCGAGCTCTGCGGCGGCACGCACGTCGACCACTCCTCGCAGATCGGGACCATCGTGCTGACCGGCGAGTCCTCGGTCGGCTCCGGAAACCGGCGCGTGGAGGCGCTGACCGGCCTGGAGGGCTTCGCCTACCTGGCCCGGGAGCGCGACGTGGTCGCCCAGCTGACCGGTCTGCTCAAGACCCAGCCCGGCGACCTGGTCGACCGCGTCGGCGACCTGGTCGACCGGCTGCGGGTCGCGGAGAAGGAGGTCGAGCGGATCCGCCTGGCCCAGCTCCTGGCCGGCGCCGGTGAGCTCGCCGCCGCGGCCGAGGACCTCGGCGGGACCCTGTTCGTCGGCAAGGTCGTCGACGGGGCCGGCGGTGGCGACGTCCGCACGCTGGCGCTCGACGTCCGCGGCCGGCTGCCCGCCGACCGTCCGGGCGCCGTCCTGGTGATCGGCGTGCAGGACGGCAAGCCGTCGCTGGTCGCCGCCGTCAACGACGCCGGCCGCGCGGCCGGGGTGTCCGCGAACGCGCTGGTCCGGGCGGCCGCCACGCTGCTCGGTGGCAAGGGCGGCGGGAAGGACGACGTCGCGCAGGGTGGCGGCACCGACGCGTCGCAGGTCGACGAGGCGCTGGCCGCGGCCCGCCGCGAGCTCACCGCGTCCTGACCGCGAGCACACGATGACCGACCCCCTGCACGGAGTCCGCCTCGGGATCGACCCCGGCGACGCCCGGATCGGGGTCGCCTCGTGCGACCCGTCACGGATCCTGGCGAGCCCGGTGGAGACAGTCCCGCGGGTGCCGCCGGCCGATCCACCGGCGCCGGCCGCGGACCTGGACCGGATCGCGGCGATCGCCGCGGAGCTGGACGCGGTGCTCGTCTACGTGGGGCTGCCGCGGTCGTTGAGCGGGGGCGAGGGACCGGCGGCGGGTAGGGTGCGAGAGTTCGCGCAGGCGCTCGCGCGGCGGGTCGCCCCGCTCCCGGTCCGCCTGGTCGACGAACGCCTGAGCACGGTCACCGCCGAGTCGGTGCTCCGTGAGCGGGGTAAGAAGGGCAAGAAGCGTCGTGCGGTGGTCGACCAGGCCGCGGCCGTGGTGATCCTGCAGGCAGCGCTCGACAGCGAGCACGCCCGGGGGGCCGTGGCCGGCGAGCCCGTCGACGTGCCGCAGGACACGGCCGAGGAGTAGGAGTGCAGTGAGCGAGTTCGGACTGGGCACCGGCCCGGAGGACGAGCACGTCCTGGTGGACCCGGCGTCCGAGGCCCCCGCGCCCGAGCAGCCCGCCCCCGTGGGTGACTCCGGGCCCGGAGCCGGCACCCCGCGCGCGCACGGCAGCCGCCGTGGCGAGAAGCGGCGCAGCTCCTGGCGCGGCTGTCTGCCGCTGCTCGTGGTCGCCGTGGTGCTGCTGGCGGCGGCCTGGTTCGGCGGCGGCTGGGCGGTCGACAGGGTGAAGTCGGCGCTCGGGGAGAGCCCGGACTATCCGGGCCCGGGGAACGGCAGCGTCACCGTCGAGGTCCACCAGGGCGACACCTCCGCGGCGATCGGCCGGACCCTCAAGGAGGCCGGCGTGGTGAAGAGCGTCGGCGCCTTCACCGACGCCGCGACGGCCAACGAGGCGTCCCGCGACATCCAGGTCGGCTTCTACCCGCTGAAGAAGGAGATGAAGGCCTCCGACGCGCTCGACGTGCTCGTCGACCACGACAACCTGATCCAGGCACGGGTGACCRTGCCCGAGGGCGCCCGGGTCAAGGACGTCACGAAGGCGATCGTCAAGAACACCGACATCACCGCGGCCCAGGTCAGCGCGGCCCTGAAGAACCCGGCCGCTCTCGGGCTGCCGGCCGAGGCGGAGGGCAAGCTCGAGGGCTATCTCTACCCGGCGACGTACACGGTCGTGCCCGGGCAGACCGCCAAGAGCCTGCTCAGCCAGATGGTCGCGAAGACCAAGGAGGTCCAGGCCGACCTCGACCTGGACGCGCGCGCCCAGGCGCTCGGCTACACCCCCGAGCAGGTGATGACGATGGCCAGCGTCCTGGAGTACGAGGGCGCCCGCAGCGCCGACTACCCGAAGATCGCCCGGGTCTTCTACAACCGGCTCGAGCAGGGCATGCCGCTGCAGTCCGACGCCACCGTCGCCTACGCCAACAACCTCTCCGGGACCGTCTGGACGACCCAGGCGCAGCGCGACAACCCGTCGCCGTACAACACCTACGTGCACACCGGCCTGCCGCCGGGGCCGATCGGCTCGCCCGGCAAGGAGACGATCGAGGCGGCCCTGAACCCGGCCGACGGCGACTGGCTCTACTTCGTCCCGATCGACCTCGAGACCGGGGAGACCGCGTTCGCGGCCACCTACGCCGAGCACCAGCAGAACGTGGCCAAGCTCAGGGCCTGGTGCGCCCGGACGAACTCGCCGAACTGCGACTAGGGCCATGGCCGTCACCGGGCGCCGCTGCGCCGTCCTCGGGTCGCCGATCGCGCACTCGTTGTCCCCGGTCCTGCACCGCGCCGCGTACGCCGCCCGCGGGCTCGACTGGTCCTACGAGGCCGTCGAGGTCACCGAGGACGGGCTCGCCGACTTCGTGGCGGGCCTCGACGGGACCTGGCGCGGGCTCTCCCTGACGATGCCGCTCAAGCGCGCGGTGCTTCCGCTGCTCACCGACCTCGACCCGTGGGCCGCGGTCTCCGGCGCAGCCAACACGGTGGTCCTCGACGGCGACCACCGGGTCGGGCACAACACCGACGTGCCCGGCGCGGTCGCGGCGCTCACCGAGCGGTCCTCCGGGCCCTGGACCGAGGCGGTCGTGCTCGGCGGCGGTGCCACCGCCGCGTCCGTGCTGCTCGCCCTGGCCGAGCTCGGGACCCACCGGGCGCGGCTGCTGGTGCGCAACCCGGACCGGGCCGCCGAGACCCTCGCGGCGGTCCACCGGCACGCGCCGCAGCTCCCGGTCACGGTCGGGCTGCTCGGCGAACCCGCGACCGGGGACGTCCTGGTCTCGACCGTGCCGGCGGACGCGCAGACCCCGGAGCTCCTCGCCACGGTCACGGCGCCGGTGGTCTTCGAGGTCCTCTACGACCCGTGGCCGACCCCGCTGGTGACCGAGGCCCGGCGCCGCGGCGCCACGGTCGTCGGGGGGCTCGACCTGCTGGTCCACCAGGCGGCGCTGCAGGTCGCGCTGATGACCGGGGCGCCGGGCCCGCTGGCCGCGATGCGCGCGGCCGGGGAGGCGGCGCTGCTGGACGGCACCCGGTGAGCGCACCGGACG
>NZ_JBFRDX010000030.1:0-41624 GCF_052114005.1 Marmoricola sp. RAF53
CGGTGCCAAGAGTAGCATCAGGTGATTCATCTCGTTCAGCGTGAAGGTGTAGAACTTCTCGTCCTTGCCGGTGCGTTCCAATTCAGCGTTGTCTTCGCGCACTTGCTGACGTACGCGGTCAATCCACTCCTGAACATCCAGCACGGTAGAGGGTTTGCTATGTACCATGGTATCTCCCTGATTAGCTGCGCAGCGCATCAACGACATAGGCAAACAGCTGCTCCGGCGAGAGCTGGAAGCGGTCGAAGTCGTAGTGGAACCCGATACCCTTGCGGCACACGCTATTTGCGTGAATGCTCGATTCTTCCAACTTAGTCATCAGCGTTACGACAATGCCGCTGTTGGGTGTGTAGTGGTATTCGCCTGCTGGCATCCTGTACTCCTCGCCTGCCGCGTATTCTTCAAGTCCGCGCACCCGCGTGCACACTGTCACATCCGCTACAGGGTAACTTTCGCGGCCACCTTTCTCGCTGCGCGGCCCGTTGTGACTGATCAAGTCATGCGTTCCACTTCCCGGCTTCACAATCTCCAGATCGACGCGCTGATTTACCTGCACACCTTTCAACACCAGTGACCTGAAGCCAAAGCGATGATTATGGATTTGCGAATGCTCAAAACATTCGCGGCGCGGCAGATCGGGATGCCATACGTGCATGCGCTGATTCCCGCCCAGCACAAGCTGGATGAAGCCCAGGCCGTGCAGGCTGATTGTTTCCTTGGTTGGGGTGAAGTCTTTCATGCTCTCTCTCCGAGTGGGGTGGGCGGCTCAATAGCCACGGTTCCAGCTGCGCTCTGGCTGGGCGTCCCAGCGGCAAAAGTCGATGAAGGTGTCGAAGCAATCGCCATATTCGAGCCAGCGCTGATAGCGTGCTGCGTGGCGGCCTGGCTTGCGGACGTTGCCCATGTCGCCATAGACGACTTCCCAGGTGGGGTGAGCATTGGCGATCACGCCGGGCTTGTCTTCGTCAAAGTTCACGCCGATGTAGTGGCCTCTGTCAGCCGCGATGATGCCGGGCTTGCCGTTGATGACGACGCGCCGCCCGATTTCAGCCGGGACTTCGTAGTGTTCGCGTACATATTCGCAGCTCATGACGCGACCTCTTCCCCATCCTTGTTAAGAGGATCTGCTTCTTTCTCGTGTGCGGCCGGGGCCGGTGCAAGTTGCAGTTGGTCGGGACGGACAGGCTTGGCGATGCCTGTCAAGTAAATCTCCACCTCGAAGCTGCCACCCGATTGCTGGCCGTGGATTGTGTGGATGAATTGGTACTTTGCTTCGTGGATGACCTGGCGCCCGGTCTGGGCGGCGCGCAGCAGCATCAATTCGTGCTTCTCCGTCGCCTCGCGAAGCTGCTGGGCGTACGATGGTCCTTGGTCGCGGTAGTTCATATGCTCCTCTGGTAGGTTTTCGTAAGCGCCTGGTTCACGGCGTGGCCGCGGCGCAGTAGCGCCCTGGCCAGAACGGCGCGGTCATGGTGGCTGCTATTTGACTGGCGCAGCAGACCGAAATAGCTGTTGGCCGTTGCGTGAACGCGATTGGCGTCAATGTCAGCCAGCCTCACGACAGCGCGGCACACGGTCTTGCGCCGCGTGTGGGTGTGCCATGGCTTAACCACATGGCCGACGAAGTCAACGCCGCGTGCTATCGGCTGCAGGATCGTCTTGCGCGGATTAAGCTGAACACCAAGGCGCGTTGGCAGAAACGCAGCGACGCTATCGTGTGCGCTCACCAGCCAGTCGCGGGACTCGTGCAGCAGGATGAAGTCATCCACATAGCGGATATAGTGGCGCGCCTTCAGCTTATGCTTCGCGTATTGATCCAGCACGTCCAGAAACACGTTGGCGAAGAACTGCGAACTCAGGTTCCCAATCGGCAGGCCAAGGTGCGACGGCTGGTTGACGAGCCGCTTGTGCGGCGGAACGCGCTCCAACAGGCGTGCGGCACTGCGCAATTCGTAGTTCTGACGCGGATCATGGAACAGGATAGTTTCGGCTAAACGAAGCCACCATGCCTCGTGAATGCGCGCGGTCAGCAGGCCATGCAGCACCTGCTTGTTGATGCTGACGAAGAAATTTGCGAGATCGCATTTCAGGTACCACGCGGGCCGGGACCAGTTCTGTGTCTGACTGCGGACCATCCCTTCCAACCGATTCAGGCCGTACAGCGTGCCACGACCTGGAATGCACGCGCAGCTGTTCGCGATGAACGAAGCGTAGAAGCGCGGCGCTACGCGATTGTATAACAGGTGATGCACGACGCGGTCGCGGAAGCCGGCTGCCCAGACTTCGCGTGCCTTCGGGTGCGTCACAACGAAACAGATCGAGCGCCCTGGTGTGTAAGACCCATCACACAACTCTTCGTGCAGCTGCATGAGGTTGCGTTCAAGGTGTTGCTCGAAGGCCAGGGCGCTCGGGGTGTTGCGCTTATTGCGGCGGCAGTCGAAGTATGCTACCACCAAGTCCTCGAAAGTGAACTCGTCTCCGTTTTGATCTGCGGACGGCGCGAGCGCGGCCGGCGTACGACTTGTGGTTGTTGTTCTGGTTGCCATTGTCGAAGTTCTGGTTCCACGCATAGTCGGAATTGTCGGCGTGCTGCGTCCCATCGTGCTATCTACGTCGCCCTGGAGAAGGCTGAAGCCGATCAACGGGGAAACTGCGCCAGGCCTCGCCGGACGCCGCTGGCCGGTTCCTGTGGTGCGCATAGCGGTGGCCTCGTGAGCCAGCGGCACGACCAGATTAAAAAGACGCTCAGGCATGATGGCCTTGACCACCGTGCTGCGGGCGTGCGGAGCTCTTCTTCCATCCTGTAGCCTGCCTGCCGATCTGCTGTGTCACCTCGATCGCTTTCGCGTACTGCGGTTGCGAAATGAAGCGCTTGTCGTGCGCCAGGCGGATCAACAATTCCGCAACCTGCAGACGCTCTAGGAGCTCTTGCAGATAGCGGAACTTGTGCTGCGCCGCGTTCGCGCGTGCGATCAGAACCGTGATGTCAACGCATTCGTCGTTGATCTTGCGCCCGAACGAGCTCTTGAAGTCCCGAGGCATGTTCTTGACCAGATCAGCTGAGAGGCTGAGCAGGTCATACGCAAGCTTATAGATCGGCAGACTGGTATGGATGGCCATGAAATTACTGAAGGACTAAATTGCTAATCTGCGGACGGCGCGAGCGTGGCCGGCGTACGACTTGTGGTCGTAGTACTGGTCGCCATTGCCGAAGTTCTGGCCCCACGCAAAGTCGGAACCGTCGGCGTGCTGCTCGCCCGACCAGTACCAGGCTGCTTGGAAGCATAGCTTGGCATTCGCGAAAAGGATGCGTTGTTCGCGGCGCGTCGGCAACTCGCCACCGGCCTTTACTGCCCATGCCTTCGCTGCGTCCCATGTAACCCCGCTCACATCACCGGGCAGCAGGAACAGGTGCGCATCGGGTGCGCCGTTCTCGCCCAGTAGAAGGCCGGCATAGACTTCGCCTGGACGAAGGTGCTGAGTCATGAAATCTTGCTTACTCATCGGTTTCTCCGAAGTTGAATTGATGAAGGACTAAATTGGCAATCTGCGGACGGCGCGAGCGCGGCCGGCGTACGACTTGTGGTAGTAGTACTGGTCGCCACTGCCGAAGCCCTGGTTCCACGCATAGTCGGAACCGTCGGCGTGCTGCGTAGACGACCAATACCAGGCCGGCACCAGTGCATCTGGCTCGTCTTCCTGCAAAGCCGGGATGGTGGTTTGGGCCGGATTCTCAGGGGTGTAAGCCGCGCCAACCGGCACACTGTTCTCGTTGACGCCTTCGTCCTCCCAATTGGTGCGCTTGGAAGGCTTGGCATTGCGATAGCACAGTTCAAGTTCGTCCTTGGACGGGATGTACCAGTCAGCGAAGCCAGCGATGTTCAGGGCGCGCACGCGCTGCGCCAGCTTGCTTCCTGCAGCCACCATGGCTTCGGTGTTGGCAAAGCCGTCGTGAGCGCTCATGGCGTCGGGCACGTTCACTGCTTCAGGATGCCACCGGCCGCTCAGTTCGCCTTCGGCGCCAGCCATGATCAGCGCGTAGGTCTTGTCGCCAGATTTGATCTGGCCGACGTAATAGCCGCCAGCGAAGGCCGCGCCAATCGCGACCAGGGTGATATGAGTGTCTTGGTTCATGATCTCTCTCAGGTTGGGTGAATGCCCTTTCGGGACGGGTATTACGAAAACCAGCTCAGAAGAAGTAGGGCCAGCAAGCCGCCGTAAAACGCAGCCTCGAGGTGTTCGACCTTGGTCGGCTTGCAGGGCTTATTCATCCTCGCCCCCAAGGTCCGCGACTTTTTGCAGCAGGGTGTAACGTTTCAGAAACGCCGCCTTCGCCTGTTCTGGAGTAAGCGGCACGATTTCGAAGTCGAGCGGCGTAACGCCAGTCAGGCAAGGCCAGTACCCGGCGCCCTCCGGCATCAAATCGCGACGCTCTGTCGCAAGTAAAACCATGTCCGCCTGCTTCACTTCCGGCGGCAAGAGCGGATCGACGCCAAAGCGAGTCAGTACCGCCTCTTCAATCCGTTTCTCGATGGCTTTGTAGTCGGGCAGAATGGCCTTGAGAGGGCTGGCAACGTCACCAATGAAGGCCTCGGTTGCGTCGTGCAGAAGCCCCGCCATCGCGTACTTCGGCGGCACGGCCAGGCTCACCAACACGCTATGCTGAGCCACCGAATAGAACTCGCGTACATGGCCCGTGAAGCGGCAGATGTTGGACAGTGCGTGAGCGATATCGCCGATGTCGAAGTCGGACTCCGATGGATTGGTAAAGCTGAAATAGCGGCCGGATTGGGTGAAGATTTCCGGGCTCATGGCTGGCGCCGCGATGCTGTGAAGACGGGCATTCATTCATGGACTCCTATCGTTGATGTTTGGCCTGAAAGGCCTGCAACCGGTTGCGCGATGCGACGACGGCGACAATGGCGCGCTGCTCATCACCGCGGAGCGCCTTCAGTTGGGCCTGAAGGGCATCAAGCCTTTGTTCGGCGTGCTGGTGTTGCGTACGCAGCCAGGCCTTCTGCACTGGACGCGCAATGCACGCAACAGCGTTCATCAGTGCAGTGATGGCGTTCTGTACTGACATCACAACACCATCACGGTTACGCCAAGCGCGCCGGCGTCATATTCGGCATCGACCAGCAGGCCGAGATCGCCGATAGCGGAGTAGGTGCGCGAGCCACCCTCAGTTTTCACTGTGATGCGGTACTTCATCGTGGCACCCGGTGGATCAAGTTCCAGCCAAGCTGGCGACGAATCTCCTCAGGCTTAGCTGGAGGAAGGCTGGAGAGCTGGCGCAGATGCATCCAGTGGCGCACCTGTTCCTTCGGTGGGTTGGTGGTCGTGGTCACGCTGCCTCCTTCGATTGAGCATTCGAATGTGCTTTCTTTGCGACGCCAGCCACCCAGCGCGGCACACCGCTTTCTGGCTGCTCTTCGCGGCATTGCATGAGGATGGCGATGAACTCTTCGAGCGCCGGGGTACGTGCGATGCCGTATGAGCTTTCGTTACCCGGCACGTGATAGAAGGTGACCGGGCAATGTGTGTAGCCGGCCTTCTTTATTACTTTGATCGCGTCCTGCAGCTTGGCGATGTACTTCGCCTGGAAGTGGCCTGACAGTCCGGGCTTAAGGGACTTCGGGTCGGGGATGAGTGACTCATAGTTTGGGAAAGTGCCGCCCTCGATCAGAGGATCACCCGCTTGAATGCAAACTTCCTGATGACCATGCACGACGGCTAAGCGGCCCTTGAGTAGCACCAGTTCGCGTTTGTCGCCCTGATGCGCACGGCATGCTGTAACGATACCGGATGCCAGATGTAACGTTACTTCGTGCTCGCACGTGGCGAGCTTGTCGTGCACCGCACCCAGAACATGGCCATTCGAGGCGGCGATGATTGCTCCGCCGTTCGGGTGCGGGCGCACATTGATGCCGTTCAGATAGTGACGCGGATCGGACTTGCCCATGAACGGCGCAACCATAGCGACGAGCATCGCCGACAGGCGCAGCTGGTCGTGATTGATCTTTTGTTGGCCCGCCGATTTGTCGGCGGTGGACGCGGTGGTGCTCATCAAAGCTCCCTGGACGAATGAAGGTGAAGCCGCGTGTTGCGGCCCGGTTCAAATTGATGAAGGACTAAATTGGCAATCTGCGGACGGCGCGAGCGCGGCCGGCGTACGAACTGTGGCCGTTGTCCTGGTAGCCATCGTCGAAGTACTGGTCCCACGCATAGTCGGAATAGTCGGCGTGCTGCTCGCCCGACCAGTACCAGGCTTGCTGGAAGTGTTCCGGCAGATTGGCGAACAGGAGCGCCTGCTCGCGGCGGGTTGGGAGTTCGCCGCCAAGGGACGCGGCGCGGGCGATAGCTTCGTTCCAGTCGAAGCGGCCTTCGTCGCCGTCCAACAGGATCAGGTGTTGATCAGGAGCGCCGTTGACGCCACGGATGATGCCGGCGTAGATGCCGCCAGCGAAGGCCGCGCCGACGGCGACAGGGATTACAGCTTGGGTGGACTCGATTGCTACTGCGACATCGTTCATGTGAACCTCCATCAGAAAAATGATGCGATGGAGTAGAGTTTAGTATGTGCTAAACGATTTAGTCAAGTAAAAACTAAACTTTCATTTAACCCGTTGTGGCGCGAGGCTCCAGCGCCGCACGGATGGTGATAATTGGTGAGATTGTTGTACTGTTTACTGCTTACAATAGGGCGCGCGAAGGCGAAATATTATCGCGATGATGTTATGACAATTAAAAAGAGGGGAATTTATGGGACCAGCTGGATGGGCAATTATGTATCTCGTGCTTGCCGTGATCGTTGCTCTGATCGCATCCAAAAAAGGTAGATCTGGAGGCGCTTTTTTTGTCGTGCTCCTGATCGTGCCGGTGCCCTTAATGATTCTGATCTCAGGCATCTTCGGCGATGACATGGAGCACAAGTCATTTGCGATGTGGTTAGGGGCGTTCCTTTGCCCCATTATAGGTTTTGTGATTGCCTTAATGAGTGACAATGCCGAGCAAGCGGCTGTCGCCCAAGGTGAGTTCGGGGACTATAGGAAGTGTCCATTTTGCGCAGAATCTGTGCGGCGCGAAGCAATCAAATGTCGTCACTGCCAGTCAAATCTAACTTCGACATCGTAACCTAAGTGACCTGCGGGAAACCGCCGAGAACTAGCTCACAGCCTGTCTTTGAAGTTTCTAGGCTCGAAACGCACCACGCGGCCGACGATGATGCATTCTCCTGCTCGGAACATTCGTCGCTCAAAGCCTGGCGCTCGATTCTCGGAAGTCAGATACCATTCACGGCCCTCGTATTTTAACCGCTTAATTACTGCTTCCCCGTCAAAGTTGATGGCATAAACACCGCCGCTCACGCGCTTTGTGTCAGCTACATTCACTACTGCGATGTCGCCGTCATACATAAGCGGTTGCATGCTCTCGCCACGGACTTTGATCGCGTATAAGCAGTGCGGAACGTAATCGTTTTGTTCAATCCATTCGAGCGGCACGTCCAGAGTGCCTCCATCTTCAAAATTCTGCTGAACTTCGAATCCCATAATCCCTGCTTGCAACCGCATAGACACCATCTTAATCGGAACTGTGTCGCGGGCCGAAGAGCCGACCGCAACCCTGCTCACATTATGCATATACGGCAGGCTATCGTCGCTTGATTCGAGTTCCGGCTCTTGGTCAAGGTATAGATCACCCATCTGATATTCGACCTCGAGACGGCGCGCTACTTTCTCGCCAAATGAGCCAGTCCCCTTGAGCTGGGAAAACAGACTCTTTTCTTTCTGTGGTGTGCCATGAAGCGCAATCCAGCGTTTCAAGTTTTCTCGGCGGCGGTCAACGATATCCATTGCAGTAGTTTAGCTTTTTCTAAAGTAGCATTCACTTGACATGAGGTTTAGCAAACACTAAACTCGTGCCATGGACCTCAAAACTTACATCTCATCCGAACGGGGACGCGCCACTCAGCTGGCCACAGCGCTGGGTGTCTCCGCTTCATATTTTTCCCAGATGGTCGCTGGCACGTCTCCTATTTCCGCCGAGCGTTGTGTGGATATTGAGGTCGCAACACGGGGAGTCGTTACGAGAAAGGATCTTAGACCAGATGACTGGCACAAGATCTGGCCTGAGTTGGCAATGCCTCAGTGTCGTCGCGCGGCCGACCCTAAGCCGGCCACTGGACGTGGTGGCCGCCAGCCACCGAATCCGCACAACGTCCTCGACACGATTCCAGAAAACGCCGTGGTATCGCCCACACCCACCAAGAAAGACTGACATGACAGATACGAACACTTGCTACATGCCCGAAGTAACAGTGTGGCCTGTCGAAGATGGATTCATGGTGCATGTCCGTCCGCGTGGAGGCAAGGCTGTGTACGTAGCCCATGGCGCGCAAATCGTGGGACTGCCGGTGTTCGCAATCAAATGCGAAGAGGGCCGACAGTCGCTCGTCCGCGCACAACCGGTTGTGGAGATTCCCCAGTGATAGCCAGGATGGCCAGCGGCGCACCTGCGAGGTCTGTTCCGATTTGCCATTGGCGATTTGTGACCCGGAATTCAAACGTTTGATCGTCATGTTGCCACATCACGTCATCACCGATGTTTGGCACAGGTAACTCGTCCGGCCACTCTAGTCCAGCAATCGACTGCGTGTGAACGGTGACTTTGAAGGCTAGTTTTGCGTTTCCCATGAGGCTGCCTTTGTTCTGTTATCGAAGTTGTGGAACGGAAATAGTAGCGCATTTGGCAAGCCTCACCCCATTTTAGGTTTTAAGAAGTATCGCTTTGCAAATAATCAATTTCTTCATTTTTTTGATAGGTCATCACATGCACATCCTCGACGCCTTCCATAAAACCGTGCACGACGCGAAAGGTGGCGTCGAGGCGCTGGCAGTACGCCTGGGCATTTCTGCACAGATTCTGCGCAACAAGGCGAATCCGAACATCACGGCCAACAAAGTCCACCTCGAAGAGGCTGACCGTGTGATGGCTCTGACCGAGGACTACGAAGTTCTGCACGCGCTGGCGCGCAATCACGGCTTTGTGTGCGTGAAGGTGCACAGCGACGCGACCGCCTCCGACCTGGCTGTGTTGGAACTGGTGGCCAAGGTGTGGGTAGCGAGTGGTGAGGTAGGTAAGGAAGTACACGCGACGCTGGAAGACGGCGTCGTTGACAAGCACGAAGTTCAGCGAGTGGAAGAGGCGGTGTATCGCGTCAACCAGAGCCTGAGTCAAATGGTAGGCCGCCTTAAAGGCATGGCCGAAAAATAAGGAGAAGAAGTGAATCAGCAATCGAATCAACAGCAGGAACAAAGCGCCGTTGGCGGCGCGCCGTTCGATCCGGGTCATGTTATGGCCCGCGAGCATTACGAGCGCCTGGCTCGCGAAGCAGCGGAAGCGAACCAGAAATAGGAAAGGCCCGCATGCAGGCGGGCCTTAGGTAGATCAACAACAAGAGGTAGACATGATAACACAGCAAAAGTTACAGCTCCCGCAAGGAATGAGTCGTACGGTACGCGCGGCTCGCTCTGGCATGATCCAGGCGGCCATCCTCGAGCGCCTTGAGCGGCAAAGCGATACGGCTGGCGTGATGGCGAAAGATTTTGGTCTCACTCCAGATTGCGTCCGCCATCACCTGGATATCCTTCGTGCTGAAGGCGCGGCGCGCCCTTGCACTTCGCGGAAGGTGCCGGGCAAGCGCGCTCCTAATCTGCTCTGGGAGTTGGGCGACAGCGATATGCTCGGCTTCGCAATCGGAGGCGTATGGTCGCGTGCGGTGCAGATCGGTATGGAGCGTGATCCGTTGGTGGCAGCGCTGTTCGGGCCTGCTGCTTCAGCAGGAGTCGCCCAGTGAATCAGATTGATTTGTTCGCCGCCGGCGCTCGACGCCTGCAAATGACCGAATCGATTGAGCTGACGATCCAGTCACTGCTCGCATACGGATCGACCCATGAGCATTGGGGTGTGGCGTGGTCCGGCGGCAAGGACTCCAGTGCGACGCTCACTCTGCTCATTTATCTTATCGACTCGGGCAAGATCCCGAAACCGAAAACACTGACCGTGTTCTACGCTGACACTCGCCAAGAGCTGCTGCCGCTCGCGCATGCTGCACAGCAGATCATGGACGAGCTGCGCGAGCGCGGCCTCGCCGTGGAGGTGGTCATGGCGCCAATGGACGACCGCTTCATGGTGTACATCCTCGGTCGCGGCGTGCCGCCCCCGAACAACAATACGCTTAGGTGGTGCACTGGCCAGATCAAGATCGAGCCGATGGAAGATGCTTTGCGCCGACGCCTTGATCAACTGGACGGCCAGATCCTGATGATTACCGGCGTACGTCAGGGCGAGAGCGCGATTCGCGATCGCCGCATTGAGATGAGCTGCAGTAAGGACGGTGCGGAGTGCGGACAGGGCTGGTATCAGCAAGTTCTGCCGAATGCTACCGGCCTTCGGGGCCGCATCGCAACGCTGGCCCCGCTCCTTCATTGGCGAGTGTGCCATGTGTGGGAATGGTTGAAGCACTGGGCGCCGACAGAAGAATTCGGTGACTGGAGCACAGCCGCCATCGCTGACGCCTATGGCGGCGATGAGGCGGAGGAAATCAACGCGCGCACCGGCTGCGTCGGCTGTCCTCTTGCTCAAGAGGACAGCGCACTCGATACGGTGCTGCTGAACGCTTCGTGGACCTACCTGGCACCCATGAAGGGAATCAAAGTCCTTTGGCGGGAGCTTCGCGAACCGCAGCATCGCCTGCGCAAGTCCGGCATCGAACGCCTCAAGGACGGCAGTATCGGTAAGAACCCGCAACGCATGGGTCCACTCACGTTGGAGGCCCGGTTGA
Source organism: Marmoricola sp. RAF53 (assembly GCF_052114005.1). NCBI lineage: Bacteria > Bacillati > Actinomycetota > Actinomycetes > Propionibacteriales > Nocardioidaceae > Marmoricola > Marmoricola sp. RAF53. The sequence continues at coordinate 10,844 of NZ_JBFRDX010000030.1, forward strand.
TGGGGCTGGAACGTCTTCTTGCTATCCAGGCCGAAGTGAATACCTCCGCCGCATTGTTGCGCCGGCCGCTGGTGGACATTATCAATGCTGAAGAAGAAGCGCGCATTCGTGAACTGATCAGCCTAAACACTTGGCCGGACAGATGGGATGGCAGCGAGCCGTTGGCGACAACCATCATGGACGTGGTTTATCAAAATGGTGCGGTGCAGCCGCGCCTGTTCTCGGAGACTGATTAATGGACTGGTTCCGTATGTACAGCGAGTTTGCCGCTGATCCGAAAGTGCAGAGCCTGCCGGAAGTGATGCAGCGACGTCTTGTAATGTTGTTCTGCCTGCGTTGCAGTAACACCCTCGGAACGTTACTTGATGACGAACTAGCTTTCGCCCTGCGCATCAGCGCAGATGATTTGACTGCCACCCGTGCATTGTTCGTGCAGAAGGGTTTCCTTGACGGGGAGGCCACAGGCTGGCAATTGGCGAACTGGGACAAGCGCCAGATGGCTTCTGACTCCAGTGCGCCACGGGTCGCCAAGCACCGCGCGAAGCTGAAAGCGCAAGCGGAAGCGATGGCGAGACGTATCGGTAACGTTACCGAATCGGCCCAGAACAGAACAGAACAGAACAGAGAAGAAGGTAAACCTCTTGGCGCATCCGCGCCGGGAGAGTTGCCAGGCTTTGAGCCGCCGCCAGAGGTCAAGGCAAAAGCACCAAGGGCTGGTAAGCCTGCTGATGCCGACTTTGAGAAAGCATGGGCGATGTATCCGGCGCGCGAGGGCGGAAATCCGAAGAAGGAAGCGCTGGCAGCCTGGAGCGCTCGCCTGCGCGAAGGCGAAACTGCCGAAGTCATGCTGGCTGGCCTGGAGCGCTACAAGGCCTATGTCGCGGCAGACGGAAAGATCGGCTCGCGCTACGTGCTGCAGGCTGCGACGTTCTTCGGGCCAGGCAAGCGCTACCTCGAAGCGTACGCGATCTCTCGTGGCAAGACCGGGACGAAGGCACTGATGCTCGTGGCTGGCAATGACCATAGCGGCGCGCGCGCGGCCATGAACGCAAGCATTGCCGCGCGTGGTGGCGCCGTCGATGTTGATGTGAATCTGGGTTGATGGGAGGCGACATGCAAAAGGCAGGGGATTTTCTCGCCTCCGTAGCGGGGCGCATGAAGATGGTCAAAGGCAGCTGCGAAGAGCACGGTGAGGCTGATGTGCTGGTTCGTCTCGATCGCCCGGATTGGTATTGCCCGGTTTGCCTGGATCGGAAGACGAAGGAGGAAGAGGAAAATTACCTCAAGAACCAGCGAGTGGGGTGGATGCTGGAAGGCGCCAAGATTCCGAGCCGCTTCTTCGGGCAGCGATTCATGGTCCGCTCGGAAGAGCACGCGGCCGTCAAGCATCAGGTAGCCGCATTCCGCGACTTCGTTGTTCAGCAGGGCGGCTGGGCCTCGCTCGTACTCACCGGTATAACCGGAACCGGTAAGTCGTTGCTGGCGTGCGAACTTCTGGAGAGCATGATCAGGAAGCGTGCAGTGTCGGGGCGATATGTCACGGCTGGCGGCATGATTTCCGAAATTCAGGCCACGTACAGTTCTGATACGCGCAGCCAGGAAGAGGAGATTGCGAAGTTCAGCGCTTACGACCTGCTCATCGTGGACGAGGCCGATGCGATACCGCAGAAGGACGGCGCACCCAGCGCGAACGCGCTGCTTCTGATGAATGAGATATACAACCGCCGTTACAGTAACGGTCGCGCCACCGTTACGATCAGCAATCAGCTATTCGAGACTCTGAACCATTTTCTGGGTGATCGCATCTTTAGCCGCATTAACCAGAACATGTATCAGTGCGCGCACACCTGGGCAGACGAACGGAGGGCAGCATGAAGTCGGCCTGCGAAAGCGCGAACCTCGCTTTGGCCTCCCTCCTGGGTTGGACCGAGATCGTCGCTGTCGGCGACGGCATGCTGCTTGGCCGCCCGCCCAGCGGTGAGCCCGCATGCCGTGGTCAAGCCGCGGTGCCTGACTGGTGCGGCAGCTGGAATGCCTGCGGTCCTCTGATGGTCGAACACCGCTGCTTCCCGGAATTAGGACTGGTGGATCGTAACCTGATTTATGTGCAGCGCGACGGTAAGCCGCTTGGGCATCTCGTCGTCGGTGATTTCCCGAGCCTTGACCATGCCGTGCGCACTGCGGTGGTCTACGCCGTGATCATGCGGCTCAAGACTTTGGCGCAGCTGAAAGGAATGGTGGCCTGATGGGGGTGACGGTCTGGCGCCACAAGCTGAGCGCGGTCTTCCATTACCGGTTCCAGGTGAATGGCAAGCGCATTCAGCGTAGCACCCGACTTCGCCTTCGCGCACCAGCGGAAGATCTGGCCGCCAAAGAGTACGCAAATGCGCTCATCATCGCGAACGGCGGCCAGCCAATACCGACCCTCCGTGAGATGTTCGACCAGTGGACGGTCCTGCGCGCACCGGTCGCAAGCTGTCATCATCGGCGATCAGTCGATGTTGTCCGCCGCCTTCATTTATATGATCTGGGCGATAAACCGCTGAATCTGTTGACCACGGAGACAATCGAATCCGCCCGCAACAGGCACCTTGAGACTCATGCACCATCGACGGTCAATCACTGGTTGCGCGTGATCAAACTGGTCGTTAACTGGGCGGTCGCCCGCGAGATTCTTCCACGCCTGCCGTGGAAGGTGAAGATGATGAAAGTGCAGAAGAAGCCGCGGTCCATCATGCCAATGCAGGTCGTCACCGTCTGGTTGGCCGAAGTGGACGCGGCGGCCAGCAACAAGTCGATGGGGACGGCAATCCGCATGATGTTCGGCGCCGGTCTGCGCGAAGCAGAGGCCGCTGGCGCGCGCTGGGAATGGATGGACTGGGAGCGCGGCACTTACACCCCTGGCGAAACGAAAGGGCGGGAAGCCGTGCCGGTCCCGCTGCCGGCATGGCTGCTTGAACATCTGGCGCCACTGCGAAAAGACTCGGGACTGATCGCCCCTCGCGCGGATGGCAACCGCTTTGGCAGTGGGTTTGCCCGGCGCGTTATCCATATCGCGAACCAGAAAAGCAGCGTCAACGGCATTACGCCACACCGCCTGCGTGGCAGCTTTGCGACGCTGCTACTTGAAGCAGGAGCCACCTTACGCACCGTCCAGGAGGTCATGCGACACAAGAGCCCGCTGACCACGATGGAGTACATCGAGTCGAATATGGAGACGGTCGTGGCGGCGCAGCAACGTATCGCCGAAAAAACCGGAATGTTAAGGCGCGAAAGTGGCGCGATGCAGCAAAGCGAACTTAGTGAAACCTGAAACACATGATTATCAACAGTCATCAGACAAACGCATACGAGGCGCGTCCTGAAGCGTCCGAACATCTCACGAAAACTGCGGCAAAGGGAACCCTATGAAACGAGAAAAACTGACGCTGGCCTGGCGCGGCAACACGGCGCGCGTTCCTGAAGTGGTCTTCGTGGAGGAAGTGCCGGCGGCGGCGCCATCGGTGCGCGTAATCACGCCCACACTGCACGTCGTCCAGCACGCGGCCAACGTCGAGGAAGACCCAGTCGATTTGTGCTTGCAGATGTGGAAGTCATGGATGGCTACTGCGAATGACCGGGACTTGGGCGCGCAGACGATGCGCGGTCTAAGCGGGGAGGGAGACGGCCACGGTGTGGACGTGCATGACGCACAACGCGCCAGTGATATGCGCATGGCCGAGGCGACTGACGCGATGATCAGCAGCCTGTCGCGTATTCACGTTTGGGCCATCTATCGCGCCTGCAGCCTGGCGACGGTTTGGCGCTTCCCGAACGCAAATTGGGAAGATGTTGTGTGTGAGGCCCGCAACGAGCTTGAAAAAAAGTTGCGAAAAAATATTTGCACGGCGGTTTTGTTTTGATACTATTCGGGCACTGGGTGGTTTCGCTCGCCCAGAAAAAAGTAAGACCGCTCACTGTGCACCGATAGTCGCGGGAGCAAACCAAGCCACCATGAGGTGGCTTTTTTATTTTCCGCTGCTGAATCGTGAGGTCGCTATGACCAAGACGACGCATCCACCGAAGCACTTGGTGCGCGAATATTTGGAGCGTCGCACGCACCAGCAAGTTGAGCCGCCGCCGTCGCCTGAAGAGATTCGGCGCGAACTGGGATGGCACTTGCTGCCTGAGCTGCGTCAACCTGACCAGGTTGATCGAGATTGACCCTTCTGGAGATACACATGACCACGACCATGCGCGCGAAGCTGCAAGTAGGCTTTGTACAAGTACACACGCAACGCATCAACGCCGAGGGCAAATACGACCCGAACGCCGAGCCCACCAAGTCCATGGAAACGCTGCAGATGAACGCTGTTTGCGCGAAGTCCTACCCGGCTGATGGTAGCGATGAAGACAACACCTATGCGAAATGGAGCCCTGGCGCAAACCTGAGCATCAACATTGCCAACCCTGAGTTGTGGGATAAGTTCAAGGTTGGCGATAAGTTCTACGTTGACTTCACGCCGGCCGACTAGCTGACCGGTACAACCTGTCTCCTCACTTGGTGAACCGCCAAGTGTTTGCCGCCCTAGCGTTGCGCTTCGGCGGCTTTTCTTTTCGAGGTGTCGAATGACACAGCTCCGCCTTGATCACTATCGCGACATGATTATTCGTGCGGTCAAGGAAGGCGGCGTATCGCTCGATCTGCTGGCGGCGCACATGGACGATGCGGCTCAGGCAAAACAGATTTTGCAGGTCAAAGGGTATGGCAGCGCCTGGTCAAGCATGACCAGACTTGCGGCGCTCGTCCCGAATCGTGAACAGAAGTGAAACTGAAACGCCTCCAGCCGCGAATACAGGCGGTCAGTACCGCCCGCGTGCCCACCTTGCAGACTCAACCTGATCGGGTGGAGCGAAAGCGTGGACGCGCTGGCGTGCGAGAAAGACGTGCGATCAGAGAGCGCGATGCGGATCTCTGCGCTGAATGTATACGAATTGGTCGTCCCGGTCCTGGCTGGTTGGTGGATCACATCAAGCCGCTTTGGGATGGCGGTTCAGACGACGCTAGCAATAAACAGCTGCTGTGCAAAGAGCATCACGACGCCAAGACGGCGCGCGAGGCGGCGCAGCGCAATCGAGGCTACTGAGCCGCAAAAAGGGCACTGACGCAATCCTGGTCAGTCCTGATGGCTTCGCCGAGGCATGGGGGGGGGCAAAAGGCTACGCCGCCCCGGCGGACACCGCACTGTACCCCACGCGCAGATTTTATTCCCCCCTGGAGGGTTTTGTTAATGGCACTGACAGGCAAGAGACGCCGGTTTGCCGACGCCGTGTTGGCCGGCAAATCCCATAAGGAGGCCGCAATCGCCGCTGGGTACAGCGCGAAGACCGCCGGCCCGGCCGGATCGCGCCTGGTAAAGGAACCGCCGGTCGCGGCATACATTGCAGCGTGCCGCGCCGCTACCAAGGAATATCCGGTGCCGGCGCCGCCAAAACCGTTCGATCCGACCAACCCGGTTCTGTTCAGCGATCCAAAAGCATTTTTGACCGCTGCCATGAACGATGGCGAGTTGCCGGAGAAGCTGCGGGTGGAGGCGGCCAAGGCGTTGATGCCGTTCGTGCACCAGCGCAAAGGCGAGGGCGGCAAGAAAGAGGCGAAGAAGGACGCCGCCGCGAATGTGGCGACTGGACGGTTTGGCGCGCCACCACCACCTCCTCGACTGGTGGCGGGCGGTAAAAAATGAGTTTCAGCTGGACGACGTCCTGCCCCGATTGGGAGCGCAGGATTGTCGCACGCGAGACGCTCACGCCTTGCCCGCCGCTGTACCCGGACCAAGCCGCAGCCGCGTGGGCGATATTCGCCGAGCTGCGGATGGTGGACGCGCCGGGTAGCCCGAAGATGGGCGAGGTGGTCGAACTGTGGGTTCGCGAGTTCGTTGAGGCGATCTTTGGCGCGTACGACCCAGATACCGGCCGGCGTCTGATCAAGGAGTTCATGCTCCTGATCAGCAAGAAGAACGGCAAGTCCACCATCGCAGCTGGCATTATGCTGACGGCCCTGCTGATGAACTGGCGCCTGGAGGGTGAATACATCGTCCTGGCGCCAACCAAGGAGGTGGCGGATAACAGCTACAAGCCGATGGCAGCAATGATCCGCGCCGACGAGGAGCTGGAAGTGCTGTTGAAGGTGCAGGACCATATCCGCACCATCACGCACATGACCACGAACGCCACGCTGAAAGTGGTAGCTGCGGACGGCGAGACGGTCTCCGGTAAGAAGGCGATCGGCGTTTTCATCGATGAATTGTGGTTGTTCGGTAAGAATCCGCGCGCAGATGCAATGCTGCTTGAAGCGACAGGTGGCCTGGCGTCGCGCCCCGAGGGCTTCATCATTTACGCGACCACGCAGTCGGACGAGCCGCCCGCCGGCGCGTTTCTGAGTCGCCTGCTGTATGCGCGCGGCGTGCGGGACGGAAAGATCAACGATCCGGCCTTCTATCCGATTCTGTACGAATTCCCGAAGCACATGCTCGATGCTGACGCGCACCGGGACGCGAAGAATGCTTACGTGACGAATCCCAACATGGGCTTGTCGGTCGATGAGGAATTCATCGCACGCGGTTTCAGGCAAGCGCAGGAAAAAGGCGAAGCTGAATTCCGCGGCTTCCTCGCAAAGCACCTTAACGTGGAAATTGGTCTGGCCCTGCTATCAAACCGCTGGGCGGGCGCCGACTTTTGGGAGCAACAGGCCATCCCGGTCTTCACCCTGGAAGAGTTGATCGAACGGTCCGACGTGATCGATGTCGGTATCGACGGTGGCGGTCTGGATGACTTACTGGCGCTGACGGCCATTGGTCGGTGCCGAGAGACACGCCGCTGGCTGACCTGGGCGCGCGCATGGGCGCATCCCTCTGTTCTTGAGCGCCGCAAAGAAGTGGCTTCTCGCCTAATCGATTTCGCCAACGCCGGGCAACTGGTGCTGGTCAAGCGCATTGGCGACGACGTTGACGAGGTGGCCGCCCTCTGCGCTCAGATGGAAGAGTCGGGAAAGCTGGACAAGATTGGCGTGGACCCATCCGGGCTGGGCGGCATCCTCGACGGCTTGATCGAAGCGGGAATACCGGAAGAGAAGATCGTTGGTATCTCCCAGGGCTGGAAGATGACCGGTGCAATCAAAACAGCTGAACGCAAGCTGGCCGAAGGCGTGCTGGTGCATGGCGGCCAAGCACTACTCACCTGGAGCGTGGGGAATGCCCGCATCGAGCCGCGAGGCAATGGCGTGATCATCACCAAGCAGGCCAGCGGCTCGGCAAAGATCGACCCATTGATGGCCCTTTTGAATGCTGTATCGCTGATGGCGCTGAACCCTGAGTCCGAAGCCGCCCCAGAAATTATCGTACTGGACCTGTAAATGACCGCAAAGCTCCTCGACCTGACCGCTGCGCGCCATGAGTCTCGTGTCCTGAATGCATGGGTGGCTGGAGACGAAGGCCGATCCTCCCGCGTCGGCGTGCAGGCGTTTGGTGAAAATTCCACCCAGCAGCTCACGATGAGCGAACTGGCCAACCTGCTTGGCGCCGCGTATCGCTCCACCTCGGGGGCATCGGTGACTGAAGATACCGCAATGCGGGTGTCAACCGTGTACGGGTGTGTATCGCTGATTTCTGGCGCCATATCCTCTCTGCCGCTCGGAGTCTTTCAGAGAAATGGTTTCGAGCGTTCGGCAGTGGAGCACGATTATTGGTGGATGCTGAACGAGTTGGCTACAGATGGCTGGACGGCAGCCGATGCCTGGAGTCAGATGATCAGCTCAAAGCTGCTCACGGGCGATGCCCTGGGAGAGTGGATACGTCCGAGTCCTTACAGCAATCGCGTAATCGGATGGAAGCCATTGCTGCGTCAGGAGTGGCAGTCGTTCCGCAATCCGAACAATCGGTCCCAAGTGCTGTATCAAGTCACCCCGCTGGACGGCACCGGTTCATATGTGTTGGACAGGGCAGATGTAATCCACTTGACCAGTCCGGGCTATGACGGCTTGTGCAGTCCGTCACCGATCACGTATGCAGCAAGAGAAGCGGTGGGCAACGCGCTGTCAGCACAGGAATTCACCGGCAAGTTCTTCGCCGGCGGTGGCGCATTCGACTACGCGCTGAAGACCGCGGCCCGACTGGACAAAGCGCAGCTTGAGCAGCTGAAAGCTTCGCTCCTGGGGCGTGTGCAGAACGGCGGCCGCGGCCCACTGATTCTGACAGGCGGCCTTGAGCCGGCGCAGTTGTCCGTGAACGCCAAGGATGCTGAAGTGCTGGCGACTCGCCTGTTCACGGTGGAAGAAATCTGCGCCATTCTCGGCGTTCCGCCGCACATGATTGGCCACACCAGCAAATCTACCTCGTTCGGCACCGGCATCGAGCAGCAGTCAACCGCCTTTGTCCGCTACACACTGCAGCGGCACATGACACCGATCAAGCAAGAGCTGAACGCGAAGCTATGGCCGGTACGTCAGAAATACTTCGTGGAGCACGTTACCGACGCGCTGATCGCGGCAGACATGAAGGCGCGATACGAATCCTATCGCATTGCTCTCGGTCGCGCAGGCGAGATGCCATTTATGTCGGTGGACGAAGTCCGGGCCAAGGAAAACCTGGCGCCAGACGCCAATTTGCAAATGAATGGAGGCACGAATGCCAAAGCAACTGATCCAACTGCTGGCTAATAACAAAGCCCGTCCCGCCAAGCTGCCGCAGTCGCGGATCGAAGCAAGTGCCGATGGTTCTGATACGACCATCTATTTGTATGACGCCATCGTGGCTGACGACATCACTGCCGAATGGTGGGGCGGCGTGTCGGCGGAAACCCTTGTGCCGCAAATCCGAGGAATCAAGTCCGGAACGGTCCATTTGCGCATTAACTCGCCCGGCGGCGATGTTTTTGCCGCTCAGACGATCGCGCAAGCAATCAAGGACACCGGCGCCAAGGTTATCGCCCATATCGACGGCTATGCGGCGTCGGCCGCAACCGTGATTGCCGTTGCAGCTGACGAGTCGGAGATGGCAGATGGTGCCTTTTTCATGATCCATAACGCCTGGACCTTTGCGATGGGTAATGCCTCGGATATGAAGGCCTGCGCTGAGTTGCTGGACAAGGTCGATGGCGTGCTAGCTGCGCAATACGCGAAGAAATCAGGAATGGCCATCGACGACGTGAAGGCAGCCATGGATGTTGAAACCTGGTACACGGCTGACGAAGCGGTCAAGAACGGTTTGGTGGACAAAGTGGCGGAAGGCTCCAAGGCGAAGAATCAAGGCCAATGGAATCTGGCGGCTTATGCCAAGGCACCCAAAATCGCGCCGGAAGCAAACGACGAAACAAACACCAACCTGGCCACTGAAGAACATCGCGCCCGCCAGCAACAGCGCATTGCGCTGATGGCGCGCGTTACCCCTTAGTTGACGCTCTCGCGCCACTAAACCGACCGCCCTAGAGGCGGTTTTTTTATGCCCCGTAACCGGGCCGCGAGAGCGGACCCTGATAGAAAGGACTTTATGAGCAAGCTTGCCCTACTGCGCGAACAGCGCGATGTTCTGGCCAAACAGATTCACGAACTGAACGCCAAGACGCCAAGCGACAAACGCATGTCGTCGGAGGATGCGGAAAAGATCGACAAGATCCTGGACGAAGTCGCCAAGGTCGATGCAGAGATCGCCCGTGAGCAGAAGGTTACCCAGCTCGCCGGTCAGACTGAAGAAGCAATGCGCAACGACCACACCGTCGATCCATCCAAGCAATCGGATGAATCGAAAGCGCTACGCGCCTTCCTCGCCGGCGGTGTCATGAACATGGGCGAAGCGGATCGCCAGCGCATGCACGCGCGCCAGAACGCCGATATCCGTGCCGCCATGTCCACCACCACCACGACCGAGGGTGGCTACACCACGGCGCTGGAATACCAGCACAAGCTGGAGTCGGCAATGAAGGCGTATGGCGGCATGCGCGGCGTGGCCACCAATATCCGCACCGGCACCGGTATCACCATGAACTTCCCGACGTCCGATGCCACGTCGGAAATCGGTGAAATCGTCGGCCAGAACTCCGCTGTCACCGGCCTGGATACTACGTTTGGTAACATCACCCTGGACGTTTACAAATACTCGTCCAAGAAGATCGCGCTGCCATTCGAACTGGTGCAGGACTCGTTTATCGATATCGAAGCCTATATCCAGTCCGTGTTGGCGATGCGCCTCGGTCGTATCCAGAATACCCATTACACCGTTGGCACCGGTACCGGTCAGCCGCGCGGCCTGGTCACCGCTGCTGGTTCCGGCAAGGTCGGCACTACCGGCCAGACCACCAGTGTGATCTATGACGACCTGGTAGATCTGGAGCACTCCGTAGACCCCGCGTACCGCAATCAGGCGGGCGTCGGCTACATGATGCACGACACCACCGTGAAGGCAATCCGCAAGATCAAAGACGGCCAGAATCGCCCGATCTTCGTGCCTGGTTACGAAGCCAACGCGATGATCAATGGCGGCGCGCCGGATACCCTGATGGGCCGTCCGATCGCCATCAATCAGGACATGCCAGTGATGGCTGCCAATGCCAAATCGATCCTGTTTGGTCAGTTCAACAAATACATCGTCCGTGACGTGATGGATCTGACCATGTTCCGCATGACCGACTCGGCCTTCACCTTGCTGGGGCAGATCGGCTTTGTAGCCTTCATGCGCACTGGCGGCAACCTGATCGACGTGGGCGGCGCGGTGAAGTATTACGCCAATTCGGCCACCTAATCCACCCAAGACGGCCGGCGATTGCTCCGGCCGTTTTCCTCACACATAGGAGCAAAACATGGCAAAACCGAAAAACGCCCAGCCTGGTACCAAGGTGCGCGCCCGCGTGCTGGTCGATGGTGCTTTCGGCAAGGTCAACGACGTGGTCGAAGTCGATGCCGAGCAGCTCGACTCTTTGACCGGCGTGGTTGATGCTGACGAGGCCGCCGTGGCCTATGCCGAATCGCTGGCCAAGCCAGCAGACATCGTTTAACCACAGGAGCTGGCCATGGCCGCAGGCGTTTTCATTATTCCTGACAAAGCTAAACTGAATATCGCCAACGCCACGGCGATCCTGTCCCTGAACACTGCCAACTTCCGCGCCGCTCTGGTTTCCTCGGCGTGGACACCGGCCAACAGTACCGACGAAGTGTGGGCAGATGTCTCCGCCAACGAAATCGCCAATGGCAACGGTTACAGCACTGGCGGCGGCGCGCTGACAGGCGTGACGCTCAACCAGTCGGGCGGAACAGTCAAGTTCACGTGCAGTAATTTCATTTGGACGGCGTCGGGCGGTTCTATTCCCGCCTGGCGCCGGTTGGTGTTGTACTACCTTGGCACCGTGAACGGCAAGGTCAATCCATTGTTGGCGCACGCCCTGGGCGATGCCACGCCAGCCGATGTCCCCGCGACCACTGCAACCAATACCTTGACGTTCGCCCCGAACGCCTCCGGCATCCTGACTCTGGTGTAAGCGAATGAGCCCGGAACAGCTGAACACCCTTCGCACTGAGCTGCACACCGATCCCAATGGCATCGGGTATGCGCAGTGGTTGCCTGCCTCGCCCGGTACCGTTGCTGATCTGCTGAATGCGCAGACGCAAAGCATGGTGAAAGCGCTTCGCACGACTACCGCAAAGGCTTGGGCTGCTACCGGCCCGTATGCGGCAATCGTGGACGCTTCGAACAGCCCCAATCACCCCTGCCGCGCGTCGTGTTTGGTAATCCGAGACGCGTTCATGGCCGGCGACATGATTCACGTCGAACTGCCGGAAATGCAGGAGATGTTTGCAGGCTGGGTAACCGCGAGCCTTATTACGCCGGCCCAGCACGACGACCTGATGGCGCGTGCGACGCAGGCGGCCAGCCGCGCCGAAATGCTTGGTCTTCCGTTTGTAACCATCCCTGATGTTCAGGAGGGACAATAATGGCAATTCAATACGGAGCAGCAACCGCGCTGACCATGACTGCCGGTTCCCTCGGCGTGGGCGCTAGCCGATCGTCAGCTGCGGTTTCGACCGACACAACGAAAAATGTCGTCGGCATCATGCTTGAGGTGTCGATTCTGACCACCGCCACCGCGCCTTCGGGGAACAAGCAGGTCGTGGTGTACGGCTATAAATCGACTGACGGAACAAATTTCAGTGGTGCTTCGGGCACGGCTGACGATGTGGACGGCACCGACAAGGCGCTCACAGCGTTGGGTTCGCCTTCGAATCTCGTCCAACTCGGCACGATTCAACTTAATCAGGGTGCCAATTCGCGTACTATTCGTGGCGAGCTCGAGCTTTCTGGCCCGTTTGGTTGCGTGCCGCCCAAATGGGGCGTCGTTCTGTTCAATGACGCTGGCACCGCATTGGGCGCCACCGTCACAGCGCAGTATCGCGAAATTTATTACACCTGATCGTGACAGATCTTCTGTTGAAGCGGCGGGCCTGGCGCCAGCCGCAAGGTGCATTGCAGGTCGATTGGGGAAATCCCATTGCGCAAGGGCTGTGTCTTGTTGCGCTCAACGGACAGAACCTATCGGCCCTTGGTGTTATCGGTGGCAAACAGGTTACCTTTCCGTATGCATCGGGCAGCAGTCAGGTCGTTAATAGTCAGGGTGTTGCCAGCCAAGCCACCAACTATCTTTACGACACTGGCGCCACCGGGATTGTCGGCAACAATTATTCGCTGCTTGTAGTAGGTAATTGCACCAGCACATCGGCAATTCAGAACGCGGTCGATGATGACGTCGATACAGGCTCGCCACGCTGTTTCCAGTTCCGTGTCAATGCCGGCAAGGCCGAACTGATTACGTTCGATACAAGCTCCAACCCGTATTTCGCTACTGCACCAGCGATGTCTGCGACAAAGCTGGCGAGTGGTTTTGTGATCGGGGCAGCGGTAGCTGGTAACAGTATCGCTGTTTATCAGGGCGGGACGAAGACCGCCAATACGGCGGCCGGTACTCAGAGGGTGCCGTCGGGCAGCTTCCGTCTCGGAGGACACAAAGGGTCGGGCGGCTCCTCGTGGGGAACTGGCGGACTTAACCTTGTTCTTGGCTGGAATCGCACGCTGTCCGACACGGAAATGCAGTCGCTCGCCGACAATCCTTGGCAGCTATTCCGTCTTCAGTCCATGCGCTTGCAACTGTCCGCGGCTGGCACGAACACAAATATCTCACCTGGTGTCGCTGTGCTGGCCTTGACGGGCTACGCGCCAAGTCTTACTCAAACGGATAACAGGGTAGTGACTCCCGCGCCGGCAGGCCTAACCCTTACGGGTTATGCACCGTCGTTCGGACAGACAAGTAATCAAATCGTTGCACCGGGCGCGGCTGCGTTGAATATTGTTGGCTTCGCGCCGAGCATCACGCAAAGCGGCGGTGTCACGATTACACCTGGCACAGCGACGTTATCGATTGCTGGGTACGCCCCCACCTTTGCCCAACCGAAGACGATTTCGCCCGGCGCGGCCAGCCTGACCCTGTCCGGCTTCGCACCATCGATCACGCAAACTGCGGCGCAGTATGTTTCGCCCGGCGCTGCTGTGCTGATGTTGACCGGCTACGCTCCGACGATTACGCAAAGTTCGCAATACGCCCGCGCGCCAGCAGGTGCTGGCTATTCGCCTGGCCGCGACGAGGCCACCAGCCGACCAGAGGCATCAGGTGGCGGACGGCAAGCCGCAACACAAAGGAATCAACGATGACGGTACGGCTGATCACACCTCCTGCAGCGCTGGCCCTGAGCCTCGCTGACGCGAAGGACGCTCTGAAGATCGACACGGATGATCAAGATCCAATGGTTGCGGCATGGGTGGCGGGTATCGTCGCGCATGCCGAGCACTATACGGGACGGGCATTCATTAACCAGGCCTGGCGTGTCACCCTCGACAGCTTCCCTGATGCGATCGAGCTTCCTCATCCCCCCATCGCTACTGTCACGCAGCTTCGGTTTATGCCTACTTCGGGCACCATGCAGACGCTCGATCCAGCTGACTATGTGCTGGACGCTTCCAGCGAACCGGGTTATGTCGTGCCTGCGCGCGGCAAGGCTTGGCCTGCTACGTATGCCGAAATCAACACTGTATCCGTGGACTACACCTGCGGGTATGGCGCCGATGATACGGCGGTTCCGGCCGGGATCAAGTTGTACCTGATTGCCAAGTTGCGCGAGCAGTATGACCCTGCGATTCGCGCGGAGCAGGTAACGATACAAGGCTGTTACATCGACCGTCTTTTGGACAGATATGTGGTGTACGCATGAACTTGCCGATGCAGTTGCGCCATAAAGTGCAGATCCAGGAGCGCTCCGCCAGTACAGACGATTTTGGGCAGCCGCTGGAAAGCTGGAACACCATCGCCAGTCCATGGGCTGATATCCGGAACTTGAACGGTCTGGAGACGGTCAAGGGTGGCGCCGACACATCCGTGGTACGGGCCTCGATCCGCATCCGGTACCGGACGGGCTTGTCCGCTGCGATGCGTGTAGTGCACGGAGCAACGACGTACCAGATCAACGCGGTGCTTCCTGAGGAGCAGGGCAGGGTCTTTCTGGATTTAGCGTGCGAGGTGATCGAGTGAGCTTCCTCAAGGTTGATCTTGGCGGCCTTCGTAGCATGCTGGATGAAATGGGCGATGCATCAATAGCGGCAGCCCGCCCGGTAGCTCAGGCTGTCGCCCAAGTCTTATACGACGAGGTAAAGCGCAACGTCCAGTCTATCGGCCGCAAGACAGGCAACTTGGATAATGCTATTTATCAGGCGTTCTCCCAAGCCAACAGTGGTCCTGGCCATGCGACATATCACGTCAGCTGGAATCCTCGTAAGGCACCCCACGGTTATTTGATCGAATTCGGGTACATCCAGCGATACAAGGCCTACATCGGCAAAGACGGAAGGTGGCATACAGCCATTCGGCGATCGATGCGAGGTCAACGGAAACCATCGCGAAGAGCATCGCAAGAAGTCAAGGACGCGTACTACGTCCCGCTCGCGACGCCCAGGCAGGTACCAGCCAGATCATTTTTGCGCGCGGCTCAATCGAAATTCCCCGCTGCCATGGCGGTAGCGGAGGCGAAGCTCTTGGAGATCATCAATCGTGGCACTCGAAGCTAAGCTCACGGCAATTCTTAAGGGGATCTGCCCGCGCACTTTCCCCAACTTTGCTGACGCCGGAACTGCGCGACCGTATGTGACGTACCAGCAGATCGGCGGCGACGTTATCGTCCTGCTTGGACGCGCGGTCCCTAATGTTGAGAACGCCGAAATCCAGATCAATGTCTGGTCGAACACTTGCGCGGAAGCGAAGGCGACAATTCAGCAAATTGAATCTGCTCTGATCCTGGCCTCCGAATTCACGGCCAAGCCGCGCGCAGCACCAGCTTCGGACTTCGATAGCAATATCCCGATCTATTGCAGCAGGCAAGACTTCACGATTTGGTGCGACAAGAGCACCTGATTTACCCGGTTCGCCGAGCGAACCAATCTTTCTGCCCGTAACAGGGCGTCACCAGCCGCCATGTGCGGCTTTTTTTTCGTCCATAGAAAGGGCCACCCATGGCGTACTACTTCGCGGAGGGCAGTCAACAGCAGTTCTCCAATACCTTTGCTTCGGCAAAAACCATCACCGCGCTGACCAATGCAAATCCAGCCGTGGCGACCAGCAACGCGCACGGTTACACAACCGGCGACGAGATTCTGCTGACGTCCGGCTGGGAAGATGCAACCAACACGGTATGGACGGTGACCGTCATTGACGCAAACTCGTTCAGCATCAACGGCCTGGATGCTTCCAACACCAGCTTCTTCCCGTCGGGGAGTGGCACGGGTAGCGCCCAGAAAATCACCGGCTGGACGACGATCCCGCAGGTGCTGACTATTGGTGGATCTGGCGGTGACCCACGCTTCACCGACGTGGCGCCGCTCGCCAAGCGCAACGCTATCAAGATCCCAACCGGATTCAATGCGACCAGTCTCACGCTGTCGCTGGCACACGATGCTCAGAACGCCAACTACAAGTCGATGGTCGGCATCAGTCGCACACTGTCCACGGTTGCATTCAAACAGATCATCTCCGGCGGCGCCGTTCAGTATGGCTACGGCTATATGAGCGTTTCCGAGCAACCGAAGCTGAATAACAACCAGGTCAACACCGTTGACGCGGCCTTCTCCTTCCTGGGCCGCACGATCTCCTACTAAACCGGCGCAAGCCACTACCAGAGCACCGGCCGGCTGCTGTCGCCTTCGCGGGCGCGGCGGCTGGCACGGGCATTTATATCCTCCCGCGAAAGGAACACATCATGGCAAAAGTCATCCTTGGCAAACCACCCAAAGCAATCTCCAAAGAGCTGACATTCCCAATGCTCGACGGCACCACGGGCAGCATTAAGGTCACGTATAAATACCGGACCCGCACCGAGTTTGGTACCTTCGTTGACAGCATGATCGACGTCATCAAACAGGAAAGCGAAGCGGCCATTGCGGCCGCACGCGAAAAGGCGAAGGACAAGGCGGACGACGCCGTGCAGTCGATCGACCTGGGCGTGTCGGAAACCGAAATCAACGCCAAGAAGGCGCAACGCCAAGCTGACTTCATCATGGGCTGCGTAGAAGAGTGGAATCTCGACATCCCGTTTGACCTCGAAGCCGTGGAGCAGCTGGTCGATGAACTGCCGCTCGCAGCCACCACCATTATCGCGGCATACCGCGAGGCGATGACCGAAGGCCGTTTGGGAAACTAAAGCAGGCGGCGGCGACGTTCTACGAACCGGCCAAGCCGAAGGAAGCTAACCCATTCCTCGCGGCCATGGCCGCCGCCCAGGCCGACGCAAGCGGGTTCGAGGTGTGGCCAGAAAACTGGCCAGTCTTTCACCTGTTTTGCCAGCTTCAGACCCAATGGCGAGCCGGATCGAGTGGGTTACTGGGGCTCGACTACAACGTCCTCTATCACAAGTTAGATCGCATGGATCTTCCTCTTACTGAGTACGAACAGTGGGAGGCGGATGTATGTGCCATGGAATTCGCCGCACTTGAAGCGATGCAGGAACAAAGGGAGTAGGCATGAACGAAGAACGGCGCGTCCAACTCGTTGCTGAACTTGATACGACGCGCACGCGCGAAGGCTTTCAGGAAATCGGCCAGCAAGCCAGCACCATGGCCAACGCCGTTTCTTCGGCGGGTGAACGTGCACAGCGCGCGGTCAGCTCTATCGGCAGTGGCGCTGACCAGTCTGCGGAGAAGGTGGAAGCCGCTCAGCGCAACCTGATTGGCTCGATTCAGCGCACGACGGCCGCAATGCAGGCCGGCAGCCGGACCAGTGCCGAATACTATGAAACGCTCGCTCGCCAACGCGGCGTTGATCCTGCGGCCCTGACGCCGTACCTGAATCAGCTGCGCGCGATCGAATCCCAGACGCGTAGCGTTGGTGTATCTGCAGCCCAGACTGCAGCAGCATTACGCGGCGTGCCGGCGCAGTTCACCGACATCATCACATCCTTGCAAGGCGGTCAGAACCCGCTTACCGTCATTCTCCAGCAGGGCGGCCAGCTGCGCGATATGTTCGGCTCCGCCGGTGCGGCCGCGCGCGCTCTCGGCGGCTACGTTGTCGGACTAATCAATCCGTTCACGCTCGCTGCAGCGGCAGCTGCTGCTCTGGCGGTCGCATATCACGAGGGTAGCAAAGAGGCGGATGCTTATGCCAAAGCGCTGATTTTGACCGGAAACGCGGCGGGATCTACCGCAGATCAGTTGTCGGAGATGTCCCGACAGATTCGCGCATCGGGTGTGTCCACGCGCGGCGCTGCGGCTGAAGCACTGGCGGCTCTGGCTGGCACCGGAAAGGTCGGCTCCGATAATCTTCAAAACTTCGCCACCGTAGCCGTCAAGGTGCAAAAATCAATCGGCCAGAGCGTACAGGACACCGCAAAGGACTTCGCGGAGCTGAATAATTCGCCCCTTCGCGCTACAGAAAAACTCAACGAGCAACTGAATTACTTGACGGAGTCCACGTATAAGCAGATCAAGACCCTTCAGGACCTCGGCAAGCAGGATGAAGCTGGAGAAGTGGCTCAGAAAGCCTATGCAGACGCGCTTGCCAGCCGCGCCGACAGGATCAAAGCGAGCCTAGGGACGTTAGAAAAATCCTGGGCCGGGGTTAAAGACTGGGCGAAGTCCGCATGGGATGCCATGCTGGATGTCGGTCGCGAAGACACGATGCAGGAAAAGCTGGACAAGGTGCAAGCGCGTATTGCTGCGCGCACGCCTAAGGCGACGCAAAAGTCGCTATTTGGTGGCGGTACAGGCTTTGATTCCAGCGCTTCGAACCTGTCAGCCTCGCAGGGGTTGGACGATCTACGCACGGATGCATCTGACCTTTCCAAGCGCATTGCGTCGCAACAGATCCTGGCGATGATCGAGGCCAACGAAGTGAAGTCGCAACAGGCCAAGACGGAATGGGACAAGGTTGTCGAGGGTAATCTAACTCGGCGAACCCTGATGGAGAGGGAACTTGAGGCCATCGAGAACAAAGGGATAGCTGCGGGTAAAGAAAAAGCAGAAATTCTCACAGAACAAAACAAGGCTCGCCAAAAATATTCCGACATCTTCAATGATGGCATTAATAGCCAGATTGAAGCGATCAAGCGCCGAGGTGCTGTTGAGGACGAGGTGGCAAAGCGCTCGCTGGATGCTCTCAATACCTATAAGACCGCTGGCATCACGAATGAGCGCGAATACATCCAAGCCACGGAGGAATTGGATCAAGCCGCTTTCGCCAGGGAGAAAGCTCGCCTGCAAGAAGAGCTGAAACTAACGGCAGGCAAGCAGAACAGTCAGAAGGACCAGGCTGCACTTCGCGGGCAAATTGCAGCTTTGGACGAGAAATCACTGAGCCGCCGCCTACAGTATGAGAACGAGCTATTTGCCCTGGAAGTGAAGGAAACACGCCAGGCGGCAAATAACTACGCCGATCTGATTGCTAAGCGGGACGATTACAACGAAAGCCTACTTAAGCAGATTCGTGGTCAGCAGGACTCGAATGCTCAGATTGGCATGTCGAGCCAGCAAAT
The DNA here is from genome assembly GCF_052114005.1 of Marmoricola sp. RAF53. NCBI lineage: Bacteria > Bacillati > Actinomycetota > Actinomycetes > Propionibacteriales > Nocardioidaceae > Marmoricola > Marmoricola sp. RAF53. Next base: position 29,925 of record NZ_JBFRDX010000030.1, read on the forward strand.
AGCCGATCTGAACGTTGCTTTGGCGGAGGAGGCTGCGCGCCGCGAGGACGTGCAAGCGGCAATTCTGGACACCACCGCTGGTCGCGAACAGGAGGCAGATAAGCTTCGCCTGACGGCCTCTCGCATCCGGGAGCTTGCAAAGGCCCAACGCGATGGCCTGCTGAAGCAGGAAGATTTCGATCGCCAAAAAACGTTCTGGACCTCTGTTGATGACGCTGCACGCCAGGCGTTCCTATCAATCGGCGAAGGCGGCAAGTCGGTCGCCCAGCGGCTGCGCGACAGCTTCAAGAGCATTTTCTTCGACTGGCTGTATCAGATGACGGTCAAGAAGTGGATCATTAATATCGGCACGAGCCTGGGCGTTCCCGCTGGCGTCTTCGGCAGTACCGCAAATGCAGCCAACGTCATCCCTGGAGCCGATGGCGGCAGTGCGCTTGGCCAGATCGGCTCGATTGCTAGTATCGCCAACAGCGCGAAGAACCTGTACAGCCTGATCACTGCTGGCGTGGGAACTACGATCGGCGGCGGCATCGCATCGATTGGTTCTACGTTGGGCATTCAGTCGTTGCAAGGCTTTGGTATGGGGCTGTCCGGCGGAGGCGGTATCGCCGCACAAGGATCGGCTCTGCTGCCTGGCTTCAGCTCCGGCGCCGCAATCGCTCCCTATCTCGGCCCTGCGCTGGGCATTGCAGGTGGCGTCGGTATCGGTCAGTTGATTTCCGGCCGCTATTCGGCGATTGGCAATAACAGCCTTACCGCAACCGCCATCGGTACTGCAATCGGCACGTTCCTGCTGCCCGGCCTTGGGAGCATTGTTGGCGGCGCTATTGGCGGCCTGGTGAACCGTGCATTTGGTCGCGGCCCGAAAGAGACGACCGCCAGCGGCGTTACTGGCACCTTCAGCGGCGATACTTTCACCGGCCAGCAGTTCGCAGACTGGATTCAAAAGGGCGGCTGGTTCCGTTCGGACAAGACCGGTACCGACGTTTCTAGCCTGACTGCGGACCAGCAAACGGCCTTCGATACCGCCTTCAAGGCTATCAAGGATTCCACCAAGTCCTACGCTGAAGCTTTGGGTGTGTCCACCGACGTCATCACTGGCTACAGCAAGCAGATCAAGCTGACCCTGACGCAGGACCAGGCTGAAAATGAAAAGCTGATCGCAGACATGTTCGCTGGCATTGGCAACGAGTTGGCGAATGCGCTCGTTCCAAACCTGTCAGAGTTTAGTCAGGCTGGAGAAGCAGCTAGCGTAACGTTACAGCGCGTTACTGGCGATTTTGTGGCGGTCGGCGCATCCCTGGCCGCGATTGGTGTGGACGCGGACAAGGCCTTCGGCGCCGTCGGTGTCGCATCTCTATCCGCTCGCGAAAAGCTGATTGCTTTGGCGGGCGGGATTGACAGTCTGGTCAACCAGACTGCGTACTTTGCTCAGAATTTCCTTACCGACGCTCAGCGGATTGCGCCCGTACAGAAGCAAGTGACGGACGCGCTCGCGGCACTGGGCTACTCCAGTCTGACGACGGTGGACCAGTTCCGCGACGCGGTGCTGGACCTGACGAGTTCCGGCGCACTGGCGACCGAAGCGGGCCAGAAGGCTTATGAGGGGCTACTCGCTATTGCGCCGCAGTTTAAGCAGGTGGCGGACTACCTGGATCAGGTCAAGAAATCTGCGGACGACTTGGCTGCGCAGCAGGCACAGCAGGCTGTGCAATTGGCCCAGCAGTTGGCCGATGCGTTCAGCGCTGCGAAATCGGTGGCTCAGAATGCATTCAGCGCCCTCAGTAGTGCGGTGGATCGAGAACGAGCAGCGATCGCCAGCCGCTATAGCGGAATAGTTGGATCGTTGTCCACTGCTATAGACGGATTGGGGCAGTCGATATCGCGCACCAAGGACATTATTGCTCTCACCAAGGATGCTATCCAGACCTTTGCACTGCCAGGTCAAGAAACACAAGTTGGGACTGATGCCCGCCGGCGCCTTGCGGACATCGCCCATGGCTCCTCCCTTCCCGATATCGATGTTATCCGGCAGGCGATTGCGGGTGCCACGCAGGTTAATCCGGAGGACTTCGCCAGTCAGTTTGATCTGGTCAAGGCGACGTCGCAAACCCGCAATGATCTGCTGGCTATTCAAGACTCTGCAGGCCGTCAACTCACTGGTGAAGAGCATTCGCTCGCGGTGGTGCAGCAATGGAAATCTGAGTACGAGACACAGCAGACGGCGGAGCTGGATGCGCTGAACAGCCAGCTGGAGCGAGCGCAGGCGCAGATTGACGCGATTAACGGCGTGAACACTTCGGTGCTCACTGTACGCGACGCACTCACGGCCTTTGCGTCATCCATCAGTAACGCCGTTTCAGCACAGTCAGCGGTTGGTGGTGGCGGTGCGGCCTCCGGGATCGCAAGTACGAGCACAACTCCAGCAAAAGCAGCGAATCCAGATAGTTTCGTCACATCGTTCTGGGAGAACACTGCGCTTGATTTCGCTCGCAACGGCGCCATTGGAGGAGCGATTGTCAGTGCGCCGTCGCGGGCGGTTAGTCCTGAAGTGTCGAACACGATGCAGGGTGTAGAGAAGCGCCTCGATTCGTTGGAACAAGCTCTGACCAGCGGAATGATGAATATTGCCGCGCATACGAAGAGCACGGCCGATACGCTCGACCAGTTCAACCTGCAAGGCTTGCCTGCCGAGCGATAAGGAACCCAAGTATGACTTTGCGCGTTATCCGGCCAGCCTTCGCAAACGTGGAGGCTGTATTTCCAAAACTTGTTTCGTCGGATTTTGTGGAGACGTTTGATGGCGCGCTGTGGAGCAATGCCGTTGCATACGCGGTAGGGCAGCGCGCCTATGTTTCAGGGAGCGTGCACAAACTTTATGAGTGCCTGGTCGCGAATACGAACCAGAATCCGCCGAGCACTATTGCGGGTGCTACGACAGGAACAATTTACTGGGCTGAGGTGACCTATACGAACCCCTACCGGATGTTCGATACGGTCAATTCCAGTGTGAGCACTGCGACTGGGCCATCCGCAAAATCCGTTGTTTTCGATCCGGGACGCATCAACTCCATCTTCATCGGAAATATCGATGGGGTGACCAGCATCGATGTAGCCGTGTCGCAGGGAGCAACTACGGTATATAGCCGCACCGTAAGTCTCGCATCATCCAATGTCGTGGATTGGTATGACTACTGGTTCGAACCGATCCTGATGCAGAACTCCATGGCCTTGTTCGACCTTCCGCCGATTGGTGTCGCGAGGGTGACGCTGACGTTTCACGGCGGCGGGACGATGACGGTAGGGACGGTTCAGTGCGGATTGTCACGCGAGATGGGCGAAGTCCAATGGCAACCGAGCGTCCGGCATCTGGACTTCTCCACCTACAAGCAGGACACGTTCGGCAACATCAAGATCACGCCGCGTGTTCCAGCGCTGGTGGTGCAAGCAAAGGTCTTTGTGCCTCGCCTCAATGGCTCGTTTGACGATGTGAACCGGCAGATGGCCGATTTGACTGGCCAGATTGTCACCTGGTCGTTCCAGGGCGACAAGTACCCATCCATGAACATACTTGGCTTCAAAAATGACTTCGATCACGTGCTCGATTCGTCGGCGGGGTCCTTCTTCAATCTTAAAGTGCAAGGGCTGATTTGATGACCTACCCATTGACCCCCGTTACCGCCTTTACGGGCCTGACCAAGCCATCGCGCACCGATCCGGCTACTTTCCCCGATCGGGCTGATGCCTGGGTAGACGCTGAAGGCAATGCACAGGACCAGTTCAATGTGTTAGCCGGGCAGGTGAACGCGATGGCAGGTGGCGCAAACACGGATGCAGGGGCTGCCAGTGCAAGCGCGGCGGCCGCAGCGGCATCGGTTACGGCGGCAGCAGCACAAGTCGCATTGGCACAGGCGGCAGCGAACGCGGCCTCGTCCACCGCGAATGCGCTGCCTTTCAATGCTGCCACGAACTATGCCCAATATGGGGCGGCGCTCTCTTTGCTGAATCTTCGGACCTATCGTCGCAACACCGCAGGCAGCAGTCCGACCGATCCCGCTATCGATCCGACTAATTGGTCACCAGCCGTCCCTGGTACCACGCTGATTACTGCAACAGGTACATTGGCGGAGAATCATTATATTTACAGCGCCGATGTGTCGGTAACGATGCCAGATTTCTCGGTGGCGAAGCAGTTTTCGTTGACCACGCCGAGCAACCTCCCGACGCTCACCAACAACCCGACCACTTCGGATGGGTGGACGGTTAATCTCGGATTCTCAGCCGGGTCAACCAAGACAGCGGCACCATTGGCGTTCGGGTCACCTCACGGGTGGTGGGGAAGTCTGACTATGACGCCGCCTCTCAACGGGACATCGGCGGCGGTCGGCTCTGGATCGTTGTCGGTCATAGCGTCTGTTGCGCTGTCGGCAACCTGCCATGTCTATGTGCTGCTTGAGTCTGTCACGCCAGGGATGTATGCGATCGCGGTCGATCCTACGACCGGATTGTGGGGCGCTCCAGTAACGCTTGCCGCAACTAGCGGATCGGGCTGGATTTATGCGGTCTCTTCCACGTCGTTCGTTTACGTGGGGGCAGGCGGACAGTTCGCCCGAGCTGGAAGCCTCTCTGGAACAACCATCACCCTGGGAGCAAGCCAAGCGCTTAGCGCGAACCCGACTGACGCGCCAATACAGCTTACGGCAACGACATATCTGGTATCGGTCGGTGCCGCGACAAACAACCTGTTTGTTCTATCCGTGAGTGGCACGACTATTTCACTCGGTACGGCAGTCACAGCGCAGTCAGCAGCAAATGCCGGCGTTCGGCTGGCGCCGATATCGCCAACAGCTGCGATCATTGCGTATGCCACGGCTGGAACTTCGCCTACTTCGCTCACTGCACGAGTAGTTTCTATTAGCGGCACCACGTTGACGCTCAACACTGCGGCTGTGTCGGCAACGAGCGTAATTCAGGGTAACACAAGCCCATTTGCAAGCTTGTTTACCGTGTCGGCTGGCGCGAGTTACATCTTCTGCGCCACGAATAGCACGAGCTCAAGTGATGGTAGTTGGTACGGCATTACGGTGTCAGGAACAACCGTCACGATCGGCACTGTATCAGTGCAAACCAGTGTTCTCTGGACCCGCTATCAGCGTTCCACCTTCATCTATCGCCATGGGACGATCGGTGCTGGCGGATCGAACTGGCTCTACGGCGCACTGGTCAACAGCACCACTGTATTGGGTTTGCTGGGTACTGGCGGATCGCTGATAGCGGTGTCCATCTCTGGTACGACGCTGACGTTTGGCGCAGTGTTTTCCTCTGGCTCGCCGCAGGGAATTCTGACCGATATCACAACTGGACTGAACCTATATTCAACGGGAACGGCAACCTATTCCAAGTTGTCGATTACAGGAACAACTATCTCGACTGCGTACACCTTGGCGTCCCAAGCGCTTGCGGTGTTTTCCGACTCATTATCGGACAAGGCAGTCAATTATGGCGGCACCTGGTACAGCTGGTCTGGCGTGCCAGCACTGTTCTTCCCGATCAGCACCACCAAATTCGCGAACGTTTCCTCCAACGTACTACGCTCTTATGGGAATTACTCATGACCGATGAAATAATTTATCCGGTAGGCTACGTCGATCCTTCGACGCTGCCGCGCCATATCACGAAGCTGGCGTTTCGCAATCGCTTTACCCAGGCTGAAAAAGTAGCCATAGAGATGGCTGCTCTAGATGATCCATCAGCCTCTCTGCCAGCGCGCCAGCAGTCCGCTGCGATCCGTGCGAGCCTGGCGGATTCAGCGGCGGCCAGTTACATTGACTTGAACCGCACGGATACCCGTGCTGGCGTGCAAGCGTTGGAGGACGGAGGCATTCTCGCCATGGGTCGCGCGCAGGAGATTCTAGACGCAGCGATCGCAGACGAAGAAAGGCCAAAGGGACCGTAATGGCCTTCCGCGCTTGCTTCTACAAGGGGGTGCACGCAGGCCTCCCTGGCATCTATAACCGTGTAGTGCAGTGGTGGACCAATTCCATTTATTCGCACATGGAGCTTCAGTTCTCCGATGGTTTATCCGCCTCCGCCTCATACATGGACGGTGGGGTAAGGTTCAAGCAAATCAACTACACCACGGACACCAACTGGGACTTTATTGATCTCCCTGAATGGATGGAGCCGGACGCCCGCAAGTATTTCGAAGATCGCGTCGGCTGGGGCTATGACCTGTTTGGCAATCTACATTTCGTGTGGTCGCCGATTCGTGGCGCGGTGCGCAAGATCTTTTGCTCCGAAGGCGGCGTAGAGGCGTGCGGCGTGGCAGTTGGTCAAGGCTTCCGCTTCAGCCCGGCGGACGCATTCGCCATGCTTTCCAGTCGCATGCTCGTCCAGTGCGGTCCCACTTTCGTCAATGTCCAATTCACCAAACCATGAAAGCAAATATGGCAATCGAAACTGCCGGCGTCGGAGCCGGGATCAAAATTTTTGGGCTACCCGTCTTGGCCGGCTCGGCGGCGGTGGCGCTGACGTTCCTGTTCATGTGGCCGAACAGTCGTCGCGAAGCATTCGTGCGCTTCCTGTCTACGATCCTGACATCGGCCATTCTCGGGCCGGTGCTGGTGATCGCGTTGCATGCTTGGTGGCCGACGCTATTTACGTCCGCGAAGGAAATGGCCGTGATGTATGGCATCGATCAGGCTCTCGGCATGCTGTTTGTTTCCGCGCCGATCATGGTTTTAGCAGGGTTGCCAGCGTGGTGGGTACTGGGAGCCATTGTGCTGTGGCTTGAGAAGCGCCGCGGCAAGGATATCGGCGAAATGGCGGAGGATGCAGCCGCGGTCGTCAAAAACGTGCGGAGCGGGCTATGAACCTCTCGGAACACTTCACTCTCGAAGAGATGGTCGCCTCGCAAATTGCGACGCGCCGCCGCCTGGATAATCGCCCAGGTCCACAGGAGCTGGCCAACCTGAAACGCGTGTGTGTGGTACTTGAGGAGGTGCGAGCACTCGTTGGGGCGCCGGTCACCGTCTCCAGCGGCTTCCGCTCGAAAGCGGTCAACCAGGCTGTGGGCGGCGCCGCGAACAGCGCACACTTGCTGGGATTGGCCGCCGACATCAATGTGCCGGGCATGGCCCCGAAGGCGCTGGCCAAGATGATCCTGGCCAGCAATATCCTGTTCGACCAGCTGATCTATGAAGGCACTTGGGTGCACATCGGCCTGTCGGAAGACAAGCCGCGCCGCGAGGTGCTGACGGCGAACTTCAATCCTGGCGGTGTGGTCTATTCGCGGGGGATTGCATGATGTTCATGGCTACGTTGTCACGTTACAAGCTGGTCGCCGAGATCATCGTCTTCGGCGCACTCGCAATCGGCGTTGTTTGGGGTATCCACGAATTTCTCGAACATGAGCGCGAGATCGGCCGCGCGGAAGTGCGCAAAGAGTGGAAAGAGCAGGAAGTTGCCGCAAAAGAGGCAAGCCGAATCCGCGAGACCGAATTACTCAAGCAACGCGACGACGCTGTCGCAAAAAGGGATGAACGTGAAATCACTATCCGCAATCTGGCCGCTGGCTCTAGCGCTGCTTCTCTCAGCCTGCGCGACACCCTCAACGCCATCAATACCGGCGTGCCCACGGCCACCATCGAAACCCTCCGTCAGTCAACCGCAACCCTCAGTACCGTACTCAACGAGTGCCAAGCAAGATATCGAGGACTGGCAGAAAAGGCTGATCGCCACGCCAATGACGCAAAAACCTTAGATGACGCTTGGCCGCAATGAAGTGCGTGCGGGTTAGCCTCCAGGGCGCTCGATATCAACCCTGATCGCATCAAACTCCCTGATGCATGCCAACTCATCCAATTCACGCCGCATCGCGTCGCCAATGATGCCGGGACCACCTCCAAGCGGCCCTACAGCCCGCAAGAACTGGTCTGCACGTAAAGCGACCGCGCGGAGCCTCGCGATTTCCCACAACAGCAGCGGAATGTCAGCGGCGTCGCGACGTGCTTTGATCTCACTCAGTTCGGTGCGAGTGAGGGATGGCTTGAAGGTTTGGCTCATGGTAGTTTTACTGTATGTATGCACAGTATATCTTCCGTAAAGGGTTGCGCCAAGGGCCGCGCACCGGCAGTGCCGACAGATACGGAAGCCAAGTCGATATTGAACGGCGATATGTCTCATGACATGTACTATTGAAAGTTGCCTGTCTCAATCAAATCAACGGGTTACAGAGCTTCAGTGGCCTGATCTATAGTACACATAGATGTACATAACCATTTGATTTCTTTGGCTTTTGTGTCTCAGAAGAGTACCGGTTCATAGCCTATCGGGGGTTCGAATCCCCCTCTCTCCGCCAAGGATACATAAGGGCTACTTTCAAGTAGCCCTTTGCATTTGTACTATTGATCCCATTTGTACTATTGATTCTTGTTTCCTACACGAATCCTTGTTGATTAAATTGTTAGCACGTGTTAACTTAACGCGAGCTGTTCGCCCTGGCGCTTGGCGCCGATAAGCCGGATAGGCTAACGAATGTGAATGCAAGGCATGCCTTGCTAGGAGATCGCGATGGACAACGTACTTATCAAAACGAGCCCGAATTTACTCGCAGCCATGCAGCGCGCAATCCACCACAAACCTACAGAAGACGAGCTGCGGAAACAAAAGATCTCGTTCATCTACGGGTCACTCGACAAGAACAGTGAGCTGCCTCGTGAAAGCATTCAAGTCGTATTGGATCAACACGAGGGACGTACTGGGAAATGATCCTTTTCGAGCTGACTGGGACGGAGAATGATCCACTGTACCAAGCGCTCGAAGTATCTAATGGCGCGCGTCAGTACGATTTTCTGCGCTCGATCGTTTCCATAGTAATCGGCGCTGAACGCCGGTTTCTGTCTCAACACATAATAAAAGCGCTCAACTTCCAAGCGATCACATGCCTGCATACCAATCCCGGCGAATACCGGCCATGTCCGGTGCGCGTTGGGAATGGAAGTGAGGACGATTTCCTCCCGCCTCAGCATTACCAAGTTCAGGCACTTATGGATGACTTCGTCAATCTGGTCAACAGCCAGTGGACGGGTGGTGATCCGGTGGGTCTAGCCGCATACACATTATGGCGCTTGAACTACATTCATCCGTTCATCAATGGCAATGGTAGGACAGCTAGGGCCGCGTGTTACTTTGTTTTGTGTGTAAAGGCCGGAGACTGGCTTCCAGGCGAGACTATCTTGCCCGAATTGATCAGGCTTTACCGAGATGAATACGTGCAAGCACTAAAAGCGGTGGACAATTCGCTCAAAGCCGGCGCGTTGGATTTGACCCCGCTCCACAACTACTTAGCTGAACTGCTGGCCATACAACTGAAGTCCGCAGGGATTGACATCGGCGCGGCGGCGCGCGGACCAGATAATCACGGGGCTGTCCCGGATTTGCCCGCGTTGCCGCCACCAGGCGCTTAATGAAAAGAGCGAACCTATTAACTACCTCAGTGGTTTGACTCGCTCAGCCTTCCGCCGGTAAACGCGCTGTGTGATAGCGCTGTTTGCGTGAGAAAGCAGCTGCTGGGCATGCTCCAGGCTCTCGGCGTCACTGCCGCACTTAGCCCTGATATCGTGCTCCGTGAACCGCTCTCTGACCTCGGTTTCTGCGATTACGCGCTGCGCGAATCCTCGCCACATCGATTCCCAACCGCCGGCGCGGCCAGTCTCTTCATCGAAATAACATTCGCCATCCCTATTACAAAAAAGATATTTCGCCAGTTTCACGGGGCGGGCTGCCTTGGCGCTGGCCACGGCCGAACGCAGTTCATCGGTCCAGTCGATGATGATGCTCTTGCCGGTCGTGTTGGCGGTCTTGCGCGGCGTGACATGGATGCCGTCATCCTGCAGATCGCTCATGGTCAGGCGCAGCAAGTCGCCGCGGCGCAGGCCGGTGAGCAGGGCGATGCGGATGTACGCCTGGACCGCCAGCACGCTGCCGGCCTTGCGCTTCGATTCCAGGGACAGGCATTCCACGATTTCCCAATCTTCGATGTAGCGTGTCCGGGCTTTCTCTGATTTCAGTCGCACCTCGCCCTTGAAAGGGTGGCGATCAATGTAACCCCACTCGACGGCTTTCGTCAGCGCATGCGACAGGACTTCGACTTCGCGGTGCGCGGCCGTCTTGGCCTTGCTCTTGTCGACATACTGGTAGACGTGGCGAGGCTTGATATCATTCAGGCCCATGGCTCCGAAGATTGCGCGTAGCCGCTTCATTGCGGTGCGGTTGTGGTTTTGTGTTGTGACCGCCTTAGTTGGGATGACCTGGAGGGTGTACCGGTCTAAGAGCTGGCCAATATTCCGCGCGTCGTCGGTCACCTTGATGCGTTCGGCCCACTCGGCGTATGCCGCTGGCAATGTGGCGCCGAGGCGAAATAGCTTCTTGTCGTCCCAGGCAGATTCCTGCCCAGGCGGTACCTGATAATAGTACGCACCATGCACATGCCGCCACCTGGCTGGCAGGCCTTGATTCTCTGGCTTACGAGCGCGCGGCATCCAATGCACCCCAATTCGGTTCAGACGATTGCTTCTTCCGGGACGTAGTAGCGCCCACACCCAGCACCTGTTCCACGTGCGCGCGGAGCACAGCCAGGCTGCCATCCGGGCGCGCGCGATGCTCGATCCCCATGGATCTCAGCACCTTCGCTTGCGCGGCCCGCTGAATTCGATCAGTGAGCTCCCGCACTTCGTCCGAGTCAAGAAACATCTTCATAATTCATTCTCCTACAAACTTGTCTTGCTGTGTCTCTACTGTTGAGTGGTGGTACGATTGGACGCCAACAAGGAGACAACATGCGTATCAACTTTTTCGCTCGCCCTGTGGGCAGTGGCCTGCTCGATGTGACAGTGCTTGGTTCCGTTGCCCATGTAACTGTCTGGACTGGTGAGCCGGCCGAAGCATCCGAGCAAAAATATTTTCTTCAGTTCCGCGATGGTGTCTGGCCAGAAGGTATGGAAGACGTCGTCAAATGCGACGACGCGGCGCGCGTCGCAATTGAGCACAGGCTCAAGCTTTCCGGAGTGTCGATTGAGCCGGTCTACTTGGTGTGCGACCATGACACTGACCGCTTTATCGGAACGATCCAGCACCTTGCCGCGCCAATGACGACCCCGCTGGATGATGAATAGGCGATTCACGCTGCGACCTCGGCCGCGCAGCGCATACCCCGCTGCCACCACTCAAACGCGGTCATCACCTGCGCCGCACGCCAATTCAGGCATTCACCTTCAGGCATGCGGGTAAGCTTGCGATAGAGTGCTTCGAAGGTGGGGCGGCCGTTGCAGCTTTCCTGCGCCGGTGCTGAAGCGAAAAGGCGATGCAGATCGACCAACACATCCTCTGCCTGTGGCGCAGATGGAGCGGCTGTGAGCATGGCATTCCATACGCTCGGCGGGCAATCGTCGTTGCCGGTGCTGCGGAGGATTGCCTTCACCGCTGCGATATGCATGGCCTCGGTGATCGTCACCGGCACCAGCTTCCAGCCTTCCTGTACTGCGCTTGCCTTCGGTGCCAAGAGTAGCATCAGGTGATTCATCTCGTTCAGCGTGAAGGTGTAGAACTTCTCGTCCTTGCCGGTGCGTTCCAATTCAGCGTTGTCTTCGCGCACTTGCTGACGTACGCGGTCAATCCACTCCTGAACATCCAGCACGGTAG
>NZ_JBFRDX010000031.1:0-38581 GCF_052114005.1 Marmoricola sp. RAF53
GGCCGCGGTCGTGTCCGCACCAGATGGGTTCTGATGTCGAGGTCGCGATCGCGCGGATGCGGCACACCCATCCGTCCTGGGGTCCGCGGCGGTTGAGCTTCGAGCTGGCCAAGGCGGGGCTTGAGGTCTCGGAGTCGGCGGCCTACCGGGCATTGGTGCGGCTGAACCTGATCGACCCGAGCGGTCGACGGCGCCGGGACCGGAAGTGGAAACGCTGGGAGCGCGGGGCGCCGATGGAGTTGTGGCAGATGGACACCGTCGGCGGGTTTCTCCTGGCCGACGGCACCAGGGCCAAGGCGCTGACCGGGGTCGATGACCACTCCCGGTTCTGCATCAGCGCCCACCTGATGGTCCGGGAGTCCTCCCAGCGGGTCTGCGAGGGGCTCGCGAAGGCGTTGCGGACCTGGGGTGTTCCCGAGCAGATCCTGACCGACAACGGGAAGGTCTTCACCGGCCGGTTCAACCGACCGCCGGTCGAGGTGCTCTTCGACCGGATCTGCCGGGAGAACGGGATCGGGCACCTGACCACCCAGCCCCGGAGCCCGACCACGACGGGGAAGATCGAACGGTTCCACCGGGCGATCCGCACCGAGTTCCGCACCGACCGGGTCTTCGAGACCCTTGCTGCGGCTCAGGCCGAGCTCGACGTGTGGGTCGCCGAGTACAACACCAACCGGCCGCACCAGGCGCTGAACATGGCCACTCCGGCACAGCGGTTCCTGCGCGAGGAGCCGGCTTCGGTGAGCACGTTGCGCAGCCCGCGTCCCTCAGCACGGCCCGAGGAGGACAGGGCCGACGGGATCTGGGTGACCCGGCGGGCCAGCGCGGTCGGGGTGGTCTGCGTGAACTGGCAGCAGGTCTGCCTCGGTGTCGCGGCCGCCGGAGCACCGGTCGATGTCTGGGTCACCGAGGACGTCATGCAGTTCTACGACGGCGACACGCTGCTGCGCACCGAGAAGCGAACCAACCCTGGGGAGGTGAGGGTCAAGCGATCCCAGGCGCCCCAGCGACGTCCTAGAGTGCAAACGAGTGTCACGGATCAACCGAAGTAGATCTGTCACCCCTCAACCGAAGTACTTCAGACGGACGACCCCACATCCGCGGCGTCCGCCGTCGGCAGTGCCCCAAAACGGCGTACCCGGCTCAACCTCCTGCGGGATGCCCCCTGCGCCGGGCGGATGAATCCTGGTTCTGCTGGATTGAACCGAGGCAGGAGGGGGCTCCCGTGCTCAGCTCGAAACCGCGCGGCGCGTTGATCCGCGCCGTCATCGCCTGCGCGTTCGCCCTGCCGCTCGTGCTCGCGTTCCACGGCACCGAACCGTCAGGGCAGGCCCTCCGCACACGCCCGAGCGAGGACCGGTCCGTGGTCCTGGTCAAGGCCAAGGTCAAGATCCGTGCCTCGCTCTACGCGGTGGGAGATCGCTACGTGAGCACGCCGATCCCGGTCCGGGGCTACACCGGCGGAGCGTCCGCCCGGAAGCATCGACTCGTGCTGCAGCGCTCCACCCCGAAGGAGCCGCGCTGGGTGACGCGTGCGACCCGGTACGTGCGGAACGGGCGGTACACCTTCCCCGCCCAGACCTGGGCGACGCCCGGTTGGGTGAAGTTCCGGACCGTCCTGTACAGCGGCGGCAAGCGGCTGAGGATCTCCAACGTCATGACCGTGCGGATGATCGCGCTGCCGGTCCAAGCGGCGCCGACCTGCGCCAGCGCCCCGAGCCCGTCGCTGTGCCCGCCGCCCGCGTCGTCGACCGAGCTGCGTACGGTCGAGAAGCCGGACTGCCCGCAGCTCACGGTCGCCGTCCACCAGGAGACGCGGACGATCAACTGGACCTGGAGCACCTCGGCCAAGAAGTGGGTGCAGGCGCCGACGGGCTGGGTGACTGTGCCGGGTTCGGCGAGCGAGCGAGCGGCCGGAGCGGCGGACTGCGTCAAGGTCGTCTCGCACGTACCCGCGAACGCCCTCCTGCCGGACATCCGGATGAAGGACCTCACCAAGTGCGGCATCGGCGACATGCAGGCGACCAACAACACCTGCTTCAAGATCGACCCGGCCGCCCCTTTCAACCCGGACTTCCCGCAGCTTGAGGGCAAGAAGCTGCTGAAGTTCGGCGTGATCACCTTGAACGTCGGAGCCGGGCCGGCGGAGATCGTCGCCGACAGGAGTGGCGCCAACGCCACCGAGTGGCAGGCGTTCCAGACGCTCTACGACAGCAGCCGAAACCCCGTGGGATCGCTCGTCGACCAGGGCGTGCAGTTCTACTTCGCCGGTGACGGCCACAACCACTGGCACGTCCGCGACTTCGACGACTACGAGCTGCTGTCCTCCGACGGGACGATGGTGGCGCGAGCCGAGAAGCACGGCTACTGCATGCAGGACAACACCACGTACCAGGGGATGCCGAGCGCCGTAGGCGTCCCGCCCAACCCCGTGTACATGGAGTCCAAGTCGTGCGGCAAGGGCCTGCCGAACGCGCTGATGATCATCCACGGGCTGAGCCGCGGCTGGGGCGACACCTACCCGTCCTCGCTGCCCGACCAGGCGATCGACATCACCGGTGTCCCGAACGGCACCTACACGGTTCAGGTGCACGCCGACGCAGTGGGCGCAGTCCTCGAGTCGGACGAGAGCAACAACACCACCTCGGTGAAGGTCACCATCAGCGGGAACACCGTCACCGTCGTCCCGGGCAGCTCCACCGGCGGCCTTCAGTGAGCCGCTGGTAGAAGCGCCACCGGGTCCGGGTCAAGGACGTGGTTACCCCCAGAGGATCCGGCCCGACATGAGAAGGGAGGGTGGAGTCGTCGGGTCCGGTGGCACTTCGTCCCGAAAGGTAGCGAGACCCGGCCGTTCCGGGAGGCCTGATAATCCGGAGTTCACGAGGTGGTCTGGACAGGAGGGGCAGCGAGGCCCTTCTGGCTTGCGGGAGACCAGCGGTACGGCTCCGCCGAATCCGTTTCCGGATCTCTTTTTCGTGACTTTTTCGTCCGTTTTGCGCAAATCACGTGATTGCCGGCCGATCAGGGTGTTCCATGGATAGAGCATCCAGACGTTAAGGAACAGGGAGGGACACAATGATGTGCACCCACTCGCCGGCTTGCCCGGACTCGAGCGCCACCGACTGCTGCCGCGCTCACATGGTCGCCGACCACTCGGAGCAGGGCTGGTGCCAGCTGTGCAACGGCGTCATTCTCTTCGATGACGGGCTGTACCTGGCCCCGGACGGTCACTACGAGCCCGTCCCGCTCTCGGCCTGACCCGCCCTCCGTCTCGCGTCCACTGGCGCGAGACGCGGCGAGGAGCCGCGGATCAGGTCAATGATGGGCGGCGTCGCGGATCTCGCCTACCAGCTCCTCGATGACGTCCTCCAGCGTCGCGATGCCCAGCACCTCACCGGCCTCGTTGACCACGCGGGCCATGTGCGCCCCCTGTGACTGGAGCACCTGGAGCGACCGGACCAGGGTGTCGGTGTCGCTCACGTTCGCGAACGACCGGATCCAACGGTCCTCGACCACCTGCGCCCGCCCCTGCGCCTCGTTGCCGAGCACGTCCTTGATGTGCAGGTAGCCGACGAGGTCGCCGTCGTCGCCGACCACGGGGAAGCGCGAGAAGCCGGTCTCCGCGCAGACCGCCTCGACCTCGGTGGCCCGGGCGCCGCGGTGGACCGTCTGGACGGACTCGATCGGCAGCATCACCTCGGTGACCGCGCGTGCGGTGAAGCCGAGCGCGCCGGAGAGACGCTCGTACTCGCCCTCCCCGAGCAGGCCCTCGGCGCGGGACTCGTCGACCAGCGCCTCGACCTGCTCGCGGGTGAAGGAGGACGCGACCTCCTGCTGCGGCTCGATGCGAAGCAGCCGCAGCACCCCGTTGGCGGTCGCGTTGAGCAGCCGTACGACGGGCCGCAGCGCGGTCACGATCATGATCATCGGCGCGCCGAAGACGAGCGCTGCCTTCTCCGGGCCGGCGAGCGCCAGGTTCTTCGGCACCATCTCGCCGAGCACGACGTGCAGGTAGACCACGAAGGCGAGCGCGAGGGTGAAGGCGACCGGGTGCACCGCGCCGTGCGGCAGGCCGACCTGCTCGGCGATCGGCTCGATCAGGTGCGCGAGTGCAGGCTCGGCGACGGCGCCGAGGCCGAGCGAGCAGACCGTGATGCCGAACTGGGCGCCGGCCATGACCAGCGAGACCTGCTCCATCGCCTTGAGCGCCTGGCGGGCCAATGTCGAGCCCTGCTGGGCGCGCGGCTCGATCTGGGTGCGCCGCGCTGAGACGAGGGCGAACTCGGCGCCGACGAAGAAGGCGTTGCCGAGCAGCAGCACGACACCGAGCAGGAGGGCGGCTTCGGTGCTCATCGGGGCTCACCGGCCTCGGCGTCGCTGCGCTGGACGACCCGGATCGAGATCCGGTCGACGCGGAGGCCGTCCATGAGCTCGACGCGGAGCTGGGCGAGCTCCTCGACCGGCTCCTCGTCGTCGTCCTCCGGCACCGGCACCGGCAGCGGGACCAGGGCGACGTCGCCGCGCTGCGGGATCCTGCCCAGCGACTGCACCAGCAGGCCGGCGACGGTGTCGTAGTCCTCGTGCTCGGGCAGCGCGACGCCGGTCGCGTCGAACACCTCGTCGGGCCGGAGCAGGCCGGAGACGATCCAGGAGCCGTCCGGGCGGCGGCGCAGCCGGGCGCCGATCCGGTCGTGCTCGTCGGCGATGTCGCCGACGATCTCCTCGACCACGTCCTCCAGGGTGACCACGCCGGCGGTGCCGCCGTACTCGTCGGAGACGATCGCCATCTGGAAGCCCTCGCCGCGGAGCAGCGCGAGCAGCGGGTCGAGGCGCAGCGACTCGGGTACGACGGTGGCCGGCACCATCACCTCGCGGACGTGGGTGGAGCCGCGGTCACCGCGGGGGACGGCCACGGCCTGCTTCACGTGCACCGAGCCGACGATGTTGTCGCTGCTGCCCTTGGTGACCGGGAACTTCGAGAACCCGGTCGCGGCGGACAGCTCGATGATCCTCGCGACCGCGTCGTTGGCGTCGACGGTGGCCATCCGCATCCGCGGGGTCATGATCTCACCGGCGGTCCGGGGCCCGAACGCGATCGAGCGCTGCACCAGCGCGGCCGTGTCCGTGTCGAGGGTGCCCTCGGAGGCGGAGCGCCCGGCCAGCGAGGAGAGCTCCTCGACCGAGCGCGCGGAGCGGAGCTCCTCCTGCGGCTCGACGCCGAGCGAGCGCACGATCGCGTTCGCCGAGCCGTTGAGCAGCCGGATCGGGATCGCCATCACGGAGGTGAAGGTCCGCTGCGCCCGCTGGGTCGCCTTCGCGGTCGCCAGCGGGAGCGCGATGGCGACGTTCTTGGGGACGAGCTCGCCGAAGATCATGGTCAGGAACGTGGCCACCAGCAGGCCGAGCGTCAGCGCGGTCGGGGTCACTGCCCCTTCGGGAAGACCGAGGTCGGCGAGCAGCGGCTCGACGAGCGAGGCGATGGCGGGCTCGGCGAGGAAGCCGATCGCCAGGTTGGTCAGGGTGATGCCGACCTGGGCACCGGAGAGCTGGGTCGACAGCGACCGGAGCGCCGACTGCACGCCGGCGGCCTTGCGGTCGCCCTCCTTCACCGCCCGCTCCACGTCGGTGCGGTCGACGGTCACGAGCGCGAACTCCGCTGCGACGAAGAGGCCGCAGGCGGCCATCAGCGCCAGCGACACGGCCAGCAGGAGCCACTCCATGCCGACATTCTTGCGGGTCGTGTCCAAATGCGCTCGTCGGGGAAGCATGAGAAGGTCGGAGCGTGTGGTGCCCGGTGTGGGGCCGGTGGAAGGAGCGGGGCCGATGCTGCGGATCTCAGGGACCGGTCGTACCCACGTCGGCCTGATCCGTGCCAGCAACGAGGACTCCGCGTTCGTCGGCCCGGGCTGCATGCTCGTCGCCGACGGGGTCGGCGGCGGAGCGGCCGGAGAGGTCGCGTCGGCCACGGCGGCGTACGCGGTCGCGGCGACCGCGATGGCCGGTGACGGTGACGACCCGGTGCGGGTGCTGTCCCGCGGCATCCGGATCGCCCAGGAGCAGATCGCCGCCGGGGTCGACGCGGACCCGAGCCGCGGCGGCATGGCCACCACCTTGACCGCGCTGGCCACCGACGGCACCCGGTTCGCGCTGGCCCACCTCGGCGACTCGCGCGGCTACGTGTTCCGCGACCACCTGCTGACCCGGGTGACCCGCGACCACACCTACGTCCAGGACCTCGTCGACGAGGGCAGGCTCAGCGAGACGGCGGTCACGGAGCACCCGTGGCGCAACGTGGTGCTGCGCACGGTGAACGGCACGGTGTCCGCGGAGGCGGACCTGGTCGCGCTGCACCTCGAGGCCGGCGACCGGGTACTGCTGGTCAGCGACGGGGTCACCGACCTGGTCGGCGAGGCGCAGATCCAGACCTACCTGGACCGCAACGGCGACGACGCCGCGGTCGACGCGCTGATCTCCGCCGCGCTGGCGCGGGGCGGCAAGGACAACATCACCTGCGTGCTGGCGACGATCGTCGACGGGCCGCCGGTGAGCGCGGACGGGCAGCTCCTCGGAGCGGTCCGCGACCCGGCCAACGTGGTGGACCTGGCCGCGGTGCGGGCGGCGTCCGCCGACACGGCCTGAGCGGGGGAGTCCCGCAGTGGCACGACGCACACTGGAACGTGTTCCACCTGACGCCCGCGCAGGGGAGAATGGGCGGCATGGCTGATCTGGA
This sequence comes from Marmoricola sp. RAF53, assembly GCF_052114005.1. Lineage (NCBI taxonomy): Bacteria > Bacillati > Actinomycetota > Actinomycetes > Propionibacteriales > Nocardioidaceae > Marmoricola > Marmoricola sp. RAF53. The sequence continues at coordinate 6,731 of NZ_JBFRDX010000031.1, forward strand.
ACGTCCTCGACTCGAAGGTTCCGTGGCGGTCCGCGGCGGGCGCCGGCTCTCCTTCGCCGAGTTCGGGACCCCGCGCGGCGCGGCGATCGTGTGGATGCACGGCACCCCCGGCGGTCGCCGCCAGATCCCGGTCGAGGCACGGCTGTACGCCGAGCAGCACGACCTGCGCCTGATCGGCGTCGACCGGCCGGGGATCGGCACCTCCACGCCGCACCTGTACGAGAACGTCCTCGACTGGACCGGTGACCTCGAGGCCCTCGCGGACAACCTGGGCATCGACACGATGCGGGTGATCGGGCTGTCCGGGGGCGGCCCGTACGCCCTCGCCGCCGGCGCCGCGCTGCCGGACCGGGTGCACGGCGTGGGTGTCCTCGGCGGTGTCGCGCCGACGCAGGGCCCGGACGCCATCCGCGGCGGCCTCGTCGAGCTCGCCCCGTACGTCGCCCCGGTCGTCTCGGCGGTCCGGGTCCCGCTCAGCTACGGCCTCGCCGCCGCCGTGCGGCTCGTCAAGCCGTTCGCCGGCCTCGGCCTGGACGCCTACGCGGCGGTGCAGCCGCGCGGCGACAAGGAGCTCCTGGCGCGGCCCGAGTTCAAGGCGATGTTCCTCGACGACCTGCTGCACGGCGCCCGTTTCCAGGTCGGGGCGCCGCTGGCCGACGTCGTCCTGTTCACCCGGCACTGGGGCTTCGAGGCCGCCGACGTCCGGGTACCGGTGCGCTGGTGGCACGGCGACGCCGACCACATCATCCCGCACGCCCACGGCGTGCACATGGCCGCGCGGCTGCCCGACGCGGTCTTCGCGACGATCGACGGCGAGTCGCACCTGGGTGGGCTCGGGGCCGCGTCGGAGGTGCTCGGGACGCTCATGGAGCTGGGCCCGCGCCCGGTGAAGCCGCGCCCGCGCCGGTCGGCGGCGAAATCGGCCGGATCGGGCCGCACCGCGACCGTCCGGGCGGTCCCCAAGGAGTGAGCCGCCACCCCGTGTGACGCTGGCGCGCGCTCGATTCTTGCGTCACAATGGGACCACAAGTGCACATCCGTCACAGACACAACCTCTGACGCGCACGAGACCGCTGGGGAAGGCGTTGCTCGACGCCGAGTCAGAGGAGGTTGAAGTGACACGCAATGCGACCCGTGGAGTCCTGTACATCCACTCGGCGCCGTCTGCGCTGTGCCCGCACATCGAGTGGGCCGTGGGCGGCGTACTCGGCGTTGCCGTGAACCTCGAGTGGACCCCCCAGGCCGCCCAGGCCGGTGCCTACCGCGCCGAGCTGTCCTGGGTCGGCGAGACCGGCACGGCAGCCGCCGTCGCCTCGGCCCTGCGCGGCTGGAACCACCTCCGCTTCGAGATCACCGAGGAACCCACCGCCGGTACCGAGGGTGCGCGCTACTCCTACACCCCGGACCTCGGCGTCTTCCACGCCGTCACCGGCCTGCACGGCGACCTGATGATCCCCGAGGACCGGCTCAAAGCAGCCGTGGTCAAGGCCGCCCTCGGCGACACGACCCTCGAGCTCGAGGTCGACAAACTGCTCGGGAAGCCCTGGGACGACGAGCTGGAGACCTTCCGGCACGCCGGCGACGGCGTCCCCGTCCGCTGGCTGCACCAGGTCGTCTGACGCGACGCCGCGAGGACCGAGCGGCGGCGCGACTCAGACCCGGTGAGGTGCCCACACACGTGCCCGCACACCCCACCCCCACCCCACGAGACAACGACGAAGGCCTGGCGGACACCCTCCGCCAGGCCTTCGTCGTAGCGCCGAGCGGGCACTTCGCTCGGCTGTGTTTCAGAGTGGAATGTTCGTGTGCGCGCCCCGGACGACCAGCCCGGCACCCGCGATCGCGGCCGCGACCGCGCTCCGGGTGACCCCGGGCTCGACGACCTCGTCGACGACGCCGATCTCGATGGCCTTGTCGATCCCGCCGGCGATCCGGGCGTGCTCCTCGGCCAGCTCGGCCTCGATCACCGGGCGGATCTCCGGGGCGACGTCGGCGAGCTTGCGGCGGTGCAGGATCCGGACGGCGGCGACCGCGCCCATCACGGCGACCTCGGCACCCGGCCAGGCGAACACCTTGGTGGCGCCGAGCGAGCGCGAGTTCATCGCGATGTAGGCGCCGCCGTACGTCTTCCGGGTCACCACGGTGACCCGCGGGACGACCGCCTCCGCGAAGGCGTGCAGGAGCTTGGCGCCGCGGCGGACCACGCCGTCCCACTCCTGGCCGACCCCGGGCAGGTAGCCGGGGACGTCGACGAGGACGACCAGCGGGATCCCGAACGCGTCGCACATCCTGACGAACCGGGAGGCCTTCTCCGCCGAGGCGGAGTCCAGGCAGCCGCCGAGACGCAGCGGGTTGTTCGCGATCACGCCGGTGGTGCGGCCACCGAGCCGTCCGAGCGTGGTGACGATGTTCGGGGCCCACTTCGCGTGCAGCTCCACGGCGGTGCCCTCGTCGAGCACGTGCTCGACCAGCGGGTGCACGTCGTACGCGCGCTTGTTGGACTCCGGCAGCAGGTCGGCGAGGTCGACGTCCTCGACGGCGGCCACGTCGAGCATGCCCTGGGCGCCCAGCAGGAACGCCAGGTCGCGGGCGCGGTCGAGCGCCTCGCGCTCGGTGTCGGTGAGCACGTGCACCACGCCCGACCGGCGGCCGTGCGGCTCCGGGCCGCCCAGGCGCAGCATGTCCACGTCCTCGCCGGTGACCGAGCGGACGACGTCCGGACCGGTGACGAAGATGCGGCCCTCGGGGCCGAGGATGACCACGTCGGTCAGCGCCGGCCCGTACGCCGCACCGCCGGCCGCGGGGCCGAGCACGACGGAGATCTGCGGGATCAGGCCCGAGGCGCGGGTCATCGCGTGGAAGATCTCGCCGACCGCGTGCAGCGAGAGCACGCCCTCGGCGAGCCGGGCGCCGCCGGAGTGCCACAGGCCGATGATCGGGACCCGGTCGGTGAGCGCCCGCTGGTAGGCCGCGACGACGACCTTGCAGCCGTCGGCGCCCATCGCCCCGCCCATCACGGTCGGGTCGGAGCAGAACGCGACGCAGGTCTTGCCGTTGACCCGGCCGACCGCGGCGAGCATGCCGGAGTCGTCGACCGGCGAGAGCGGCGAGAAGATGCCGTCGTCGAAGAACGCGGCCAGCCGCTGCAGCGGGTGCCGCGGGTCCTCCTCGCGCGGCGGCTTCGCCGCCGCCTTCGCGGGTGCCTGGGTCATCAGATGCTCCCGAACGCGACGGCGACGTTGGCGCCGCCGAAACCGAAGGAGTTGTTGAGCGCGGCGATGTCGCCGGCCGGCAGCGCCCGCGCCGTCGTCGGGATGTCGAGCTCGACCTTCGGGTCGAGGTTGTCCAGGTTGATCGTCGGCGGGGACACCCGGTGGTGGATCGCCAGGACCGTCGCGATCGACTCCAGCGCTCCGGCGCCGCCGAGCAGGTGCCCGGTCATCGACTTGGTGCTGGTGACGACGACCTCGTCGGCGTGCTTGCCGAGCGTGGCGTGGATCATCAGGCCCTCGGCGACGTCGCCCTGCGGGGTCGAGGTGGCGTGCGCGTTGACGTGCACGATGTCGGCCGGCGAGATCTCCGCCTCCTCCAGGGCCCGCAGGATCGCCCGGGTGCCGCCGCGGCCCTCGGGGTCGGGCTGGGCGATGTCGTGGCCGTCGTTGGTGATGCCCGCCCCGAGCACCTCGGCGTAGATCCGGGCACCGCGGGCACGGGCGTGCTCGAGCTCCTCGAGCACCAGCACGCCGGCGCCCTCGCCGAGCACGAAGCCGTCCCGGCCGGTGTCCCAGGGGCGCGAGACTGTCGTCGGGTCGCCGCCCTCGGGGCCGCTGGCCGTCTTGGACAGCGCCATCATGTTCGCGAACGCGGCCATCGGCAGCGGGTGGATCGCCGCCTCGGTGCCCCCGGCGACCATGACGTCGGCGCGGCCGAGCCGGATCTGGTCCAGGGCCCAGGCGACGCCCTCGTTGCCGGAGGCGCACGCGGACACCGGGGTGTGCACGCCCGCCTTGGCGCCGACGTACAGGCCGATGTTCGCGGCCGGCGCGTTCGGCATCAGCATCGGGACCGCCAGCGGGGAGACCCGCCGCGGGCCGCGCTCCTTGAGCGCGTCGTAGTTGCTGAGCAGCGTGGTCACGCCGCCGATCCCGGACGCGACGGCGACGCCGAGCCGCTCGGGCTCGGCACCGCCGTCGGCCAGTCCGGAATCGGCCCAGGCCTCCATGCCCGCGACCATCGCGAGCTGCGCGGAGCGGTCGAGCCGCCGGGCCTTGACCCGGTCGAGGACGTCCGCGGGATCGACCGCCGCGGTGGCGGCGATCATGACCGGCAGGTCCTCGGCGAAGTCGTCAGGGAGCCGTCGTACGCCGGACGTGCCGGCGACCAGGGCTTCCCAGGTCTTCGTGACGTCTCCTCCGACCGGGCTGGTGGTGCCCAGTCCCGTGACGACGACTCTCCTGCGACTCATCTCTGTGCTCCTCGCGCGCTGCGGTGGAAGGGTGAACGGACTCAGGCCGCCTGGGCCTTCTCGATGTAGGACACGGCGTCACCGACGGTCTTGAGGTTCTTGACCTGGTCGTCGGGGATCCGCACGTCGAACTTCTCCTCCGCGGCCACGACGACCTCGACCATCGAGAGCGAGTCCACGTCGAGGTCGTCGGTGAACGACTTCTCGAGCTGGACGTCGTCGGCGGGGATTCCGGTGACCTCGTTGACGATCTCGGCGAGGTCGGAACGGATCTCTTCGGTGGTGGCCATGCTGTGGTTCCTCTCTGGTGGTGCTGCTGGGTGTGGGGGTGCTGCAGGTGGTGCTGTCGGGGGAGCGGCGTCGTTGCCGCCGGGGCCGTCAGGGGACGCGGACGACCTGGGCTGCGTAGGAGAGCCCGGCGCCGAAGGCGATCATCAGGGCGAGGTCGCCGCTGCGGGCGGTGCCCTCCTCGTACATCCGGGCGAGCGCGAGCGGGACGGACGCCGCCGAGGTGTTGCCCTGCTCGGCGATGTCGCGGGCGATCCGGACGTGGTCGGGCAGCTTGATCGCGCGGGCCATCGCGTCGATGATCCGCATGTTCGCCTGGTGCGGGATGAACAGGTCGAGGTCGTCGACGGTGAGGCCGCTGCGGTCGAGCGTCTGCTGGGCCACCTTGGCCATCTCGAACGACGCCCAGCGGAAGACGGTCGACCCGTCCATCTGGATGTACGGCATCACCGGGGACTCGCTGGCGAGGACGTCGCGCCAGTCGGTGCTCTGCCGGATGGCGTCGTACTGCTCGCCGTCCGAGCCCCAGACGACCGGGCCGATCCCGGGGACCTCGGAGGGGCCGACGACCACGGCGCCGGCGCCGTCGCCGAAGATGAACGCGGTGCCGCGGTCGGTCCGGCTGGTCATCGCCGAGAGCAGCTCGGCGCCGACCACCAGGACGTGCCGGGCGGTGCCGCCGCGGATCATGTCGGTGGCCAGGCCGAGGGCGTGGCTGAAGCCGGCGCAGGCCGCCGAGATGTCGAAGGCCACCGGGCCCTCGGTGCCGAGCTGGTGGGCGAGCTTCGCCGCCAGCGCGGGCGTCTGCATGGTGTGGGTACAGGTCGCGACCAGGACGGCGTCGAGCTGCTGGGCGGCGATGTCGGCCGACTCCAGTGCCCGCTGCGACGCGGCCAGGGCCATCGTCTCCAGGGTCTGGCCGGGGCCGACCCAGCGCCGCTCCTTGATCCCGGAACGCTGCTGGATCCACTCGTCGCTGGAGTCGATCGCCTCGATCACCTCGGAGTTCGGCACGACCCGCTTGCCGCGGTCGACGCCGAGTCCGAGGAGCGCGGCGTGCGGCACGGTGGCCGGCATCGTCCAGGTGGCGCCGTGACCGGTCTCCGGGCTCACACCGTCACCGCCGAGGGGTGCAGGCGGACCAGCGGCTGCCCGGGGGAAACGAGGTCACCGTCCTCGACGAGCCACTCCACGATGGTGCCGCCGTGCGGGGCGACCACCGCGGTCTCGTCGCGGGTGGACCGGACCACGCCGATGGTGCTGGTCGGCTCCAGCTCCTCGCCCTCGCCCCCGGCCTGCCGGACGAACGTGCCCTTGGTCGGAGAGACGAGCAGCCGCCAGGTGGGGTGCGTGTCGATGGAGGACTGCGTGCCGTGCCGCTCGACGAAGGCGCGGGCCTCGTCGAGCTGGTCGGGGGTCTTCAGCGCGAACGTCTCGACCCCGGGCAGCGCGCGCTTCGCGATGCCCGTGAGCGTGCCCGCGGGGGGCATCTCGAGGATGCCGGTGACGCCGAGGTCGCGCATGGTCTCCATGCACAGGTCCCAGCGGACCGGGGTGGAGACCTGCGTGACGATGCGGCGCAGCACCTCGCGCCCGTCGTGGAGCACCCGGCCGTCGCGGTTCGAGATCACCGGCGTACGGGGATCGTGGGTCGAGACGGACTGGGCGAGCCGGCCGAGGACTCCGACAGCGGGCTCCATGTGGTCGGTGTGGAACGCGCCGGCGACCTGGAGCGGCATCAGCCGCGCCTTGGCCGGCGGTGCCGCCGCGAACGCCGCCAGCTGCTCGAGGGTGCCGGCCGCCACGACCTGTCCGGCGGCGTTCACGTTGGCGGCGGTGAGGCCGTGCTGCGTGAGAGCGGCCTGCACCTCCTCCGGGTCCCCGCCGAGAACGGCGGTCATCCCGGTCGGGGTGGCCGCGGCCGCGTGAGCCATCGCCCGTCCCCGCTCGCGGACCAGCACCATCGCCTGCTCGCCGGTGATGACCCGGGCGCCGACCGCGGCCGTCAGCTCGCCGACGCTGTGGCCGGCGACCGCACCTATCTTGCCGAACGCGTCCGCCGGGTGCGGGAACAGCGCGAGCGCCGCGACGCCGCCGGTCGCGACCAGGAGCGGCTGTGCGATCGCGGTGTCCCGGATCGCCTCGGCGTCGGCCTCGGTCCCGTAGTGGGCCAGGTCGATGCCGGAGACCGTCGAGAGCCAGTGCAGCCGCTCGGCGAACTGCGGATCCTCCAGCCAGGGCTTGAGGAATCCGGGGGTCTGGGCTCCTTGTCCGGGAGCGACGATGATCAGCACACGACAACTGTGTCCGACCCGGCCCCCGCTGCACGGATCCGTGTCCGACGAAATCCGCCGGACGAACTTTGTAGGTTTCCTACAATTCGACGCCAGCGAGGCGCCCGAGGGTCAGCGCGATCCGCAGCGTGTAGGAGTCCCGGGCATCGCTGGGAGTAAGGCCGGTGAGCTCCGCGGCCCGGCGCAGCCGGTACCGCACCGTGTTGGCGTGCACGAACAACGTCCGCGCGGTCGCCTCGATCGACGAACCGTGCGCCAGGTACGCGTCCACGGTCTCCAGCACCGAACCGCCGGCACCGGCCAGCGGGTCGTGCACCTGCTCGACCAGGGTCGCCCGCGCGCTCCGGTCACCGGCCAGCGCCCGCTCGGGCAGCAGGTCGTCGGCGTGCACCGGGCGCGGCGCGTCCGCCCACCCGGCGGCGACCCGCAGGCCGGACTGGGCGGCGTCCGCGGAGATTCGCGCGTCGGTGAGCGACCCGACCACCGGGCCGACCACCACCGGCCCGTCCGCGAACGCGGCCGCGACGCTGGCCGCGGGGCGGCCCTGCCGGTCCACCCCGCCGAGCACGACCACGAGCCGGTCGCCCTGGACCGCGCAGAGACAGTCCAGACGATGCTCCCGGGCGAGCCGGCGGACGTCGTCCAGGGAACCGGCGGAGTTCCCGCCCTCGCCGAGCCGGCCGGCCATCACCAGCACTTTCCCGCTCCCGTCCCAGCCGAGCGCGCTGGCCCGGGAGGAGATGGTCTCCTCCGCTTCGCCGCGCAGCAGCGAGTCGACCACCAGGGCCTCCAGGCGGGCGTCCCAGGCGCCGCGCTGCTCGGCGTACCGGGCGTAGACCTCGGCGGTCGCGAAGGCGATCTCGCGGGCGTACCGGTTGAGCGGACCGCGGACGCTCTCGGCATCCTCGCCGAGCGCGTCCTCGAGGTTCTCGTCGACGACGATGATGGAGAGCCGGACCATGGCGACGGTCTGCTCGAGGGTGATCTCGCCGGCCATCTCGCGCGGCGCGACCCCGAACACCTCGGCGCGGATCGCGGCGGCGCCCTCGGGGTTGCGGTACCAGTCGATGAAGGACTTGATGCCCGCCTGCACGATCAGGCCGATGAAGGAACGGTCCTCGGCGGGGAGCTGGGTGACCCACGGCATGTCGTCCTCCATCCGGCTCAGCGCGGCGCTGGAGAGCGCGCCGCTCGCACGGGTCAGGCGCTGCGCGATCTGGGCACGGGACCGGGTCACGGGTGGACTCTACGGACAGAAGCGCCCGGGCGCAGGACCAGACCGGGGATCGTGCCGAAGTGACGGTCTAGTCGTTTCGCCCGGCCGGCCGCGAGGGCTTGTAATCTTCGGTCTCAAGGCCCGGCACGCGGTTGCACCCACTTCTGCGCGGTCGGCGCCGGCTGTATGGGGGAATGGCTGTGGACGAGTTGAATTCGCACAGTCTCGGGTCTGCTGAGCACTTCGTCGCGCGCCAGCGCGATCCGCACGTGGTCAGGTCCGTGCTCGTCATCGACGACCACCGGACGTTCGCCGACCTGATGGCGGTCGCTCTCGGTGCCGAGCCCGACCTGCACTGCGTCGGGATCGCGCACACGGTCGAGGACGGCGTCCGTCAGTTCCGGGCGCTGCGCCCCGACCTCGTCGTGGTCGACTTCCGGTTCCCGGACTCGGAGCTGGACGGCCTGGACGCGACCCGGCAGGTCCTCGCCACCGACCCGGACGCCCGGGTGGTGCTGCTCACCGGCCACCCCGAGGCCCGGATGCTGCGCCACGCCGCGGACGCCGGCGTCCACGCGCTGCTCCCCAAGGACGGCGCCCTCGCCGATCTCCTGGCGGTGCTGCGCGGCCCGCGGCAGGCCGGGCTCGTCGTGCACCCCGCTCTGGTGCGCTCGCTCCTCGGCTCCGAGCACGCGGAGCCCGAGGGGCTGCCGCACCTGACGAAGCGGGAGCGGGAGGTCCTCGACATGCTGCTCATCGGGCTGGACGCGCGCGCGATCGCCAACCAGCTCGGGATCTCCCTGAACACCTGCCGCGCGCACCTGAAGTCGCTGCTGGCCAAGTTCCACGCCCACTCCCAGGTGGAGCTGGTCGCGCTGGCCCGGCGCAGGGGTCTGGTCGACGTGCGTCAGGCACGTTGAGGCCCTGAGGACCGGGGCATGCCGCAGCGCTCGCTGGTCCGCACCTACCTCACCCGGTTCGCGGTGCTCAGCGTGCTCGCGCTGCTGGTCCTGTCCGCGGTGACCCTGTTCGCGAGCCGTCAGATCGCCGAGCGCGAGGCGCTGCGCGAGGCCGAGGTACGCGCGGTCGCGATCGCCGACGACATCGCCAGCCCGCTGGTCAGCGACGAGGTCCGCGCCGGCGACCCGGGTGCCACCGAGGCCATGGACCAGGTGCTGTCCGGCCTGCTCGGCGGCCGGGTGCTGCGGCACATCAAGGTATGGGACCGGAGCGGTCGGGTGATCTGGTCCGACGAGGATCCGCTGGTCGGCCGGACCTTCCGGTTGCCGCCGCGGGTCCGGGTGCTCTTCGGCACCCGGGCGACCGCCGTCGAGGTCTCCGACCTGCACGGCGGCGAGAACGAGTTCGAGCACGCCGAGGCCCCCCTGATGGAGGTGTACGTCGGCAGCAACGACGCCGACGGGGTGCCATTCGTCCTGGAGACCTACACGTCCTCGGAGCGGATCGACGCCGCCCGGAGCTCGGTCCTGCGGCAGCTGCTGCCGCTGACTCTCGGCGTGCTGCTCGTCTTCGAGCTCGCCGTGCTCGCCCTGGCGTACTCGCTGGCCGGCTGGGCCGAGCGGGTGAGTGCTCACCGCAGCGAGATCCTCGACCGGTCGATGAGCTCCTGGCACGTCGAGCGGCGCCGGCTGGCGCACGACCTCCACGACGGGGTGGTCCAGGACCTGGCGGCGATGAGCTACGCGCTGCCCTCGGTCGTCGAACGGTTGCCGCGCGACGACACCGGTGACGAGCCCCGGGCGACCCTCGGGCGGATGGAGCAGATCCTCCAGGACGACCTCGTTGCGCTGCGCGCGATGGTCGCGGACCTGTTCCCGGCCGATCTCTCCGGCGACGGCCTGGCGCGCGCGGTGGGCGACTTCGTGCCGCGGCTGCGGCGCCACGGCATCGAGGTCGACGCCCGGGTCCCGGACGACCTGGACCTCAGCCCCGAGGTCGGCGGCCTCGCCTACCGGGTCATCCGCGAGGGCCTGCGCAACGTCGAGCGGCACGCCCGCGCGACCCGGGTCGGCGTCGAGATCACCAGCGACGCGGACAACCTGCTGATCCGGGTCACCGACGACGGCCAGGGTCTGGGTGAGACGGGGGAAGCAGGCCCGCGTGTCGAGCAAGGGCACGCGGGCCTGCGGCTCCTGGGTGAGCTGCTCGGCGACATCGGCGGCCGGCTCGACGTACGGGACCGGGCTGCCGGGGGCGCCCAGCTCGAGGCCGAGATCCCGCTGGTCCTGATCTAGCACTGGTCGTCCCCTTTCGCTGTCTTCGAGCGGAGCGTGGGGCGCCTGCCGCCGGCAGGCGCCCCACGCGTTCCGGTAGTCCCCTCGCCGCTACCGGGTCCTGAAGGTGCTCGTCGTCGTCGTCGGGGACAGCGGGTTGTTCGCCAGATCACGGATCTGGTTCGTCCCCCCGGTGACGGTGAGCGTGTAGAGCACGTTGGCTCCCAGGTTCAGGGTGGGCCTGAACGTCGCCTGGGTGCCCGCCGCGTTCAGCGTGACGGTGCCCGCGACCAGGGTCGGGATCCCGAGCAGACCCGGGAACCTGAGCTGCACGTTGTTCGTGCTGGCCGCCTGGACCGGCTCGCTGAAGGTGATCACCACGGTCGTGTTCCGGGCCACGCCGGTCGACCCGTTCGCCGGGTTGATCGACGTGATCGTCGGTGCCGTGGTGTCCGCCAGCGTGGTGAACGTGATCGTCGTGTTCGCCAACCGGAGGTTCGCCGCGTTCCTGATCCCGGCCGTGCCGTTCGGCAGGGTCCCGAGCAGGGTCAGGGTGTAGGTGGTCCCGGCCGCCAGGTTGGCGTTCGGGTTGATCGTCAGCGTGCGCGTCGCGTTGTTGAACGTCAGCGCCGAGGCCACCGTCGCCCCCGCCGGGTTGCGGAGGATGACGGACGTCCCGCTGATGCCCGTGACCGGCTCGTCGAAGGTGACGGTCAGGTCGTTGGTGAGCGAGACCCCGGTCGCGCCGTTGGCCGGCGTACTGGAGATCACCTCGGGTGCCGGGTTGTTCGGCGTGACCGCGTTGGACTGCGCCGACGGCGGGCTGGAGATCCCGACCTGGTTCACGGCGATCACCCGGAAGGTGTACGTCGTGCCGTTGGTCAGCCCGTTCACCACCGCGGACCGCTGGTTCGCGGCGATGCCGGTCACCGTCCGCTGCACGACCCCGCCGACGAGCACCTCGATCTGGAACTGGTTGATCGGCGACGAGGCGTTCGCGGCCCCGAGCGTCCAGTTCACGGTCGCCGAGGCGTTGCCCGCCACGGCGGTGCCGATCACCGGTGCGTTCGGCGCTGTCGCGATGTCCAGCGTCTGGTCGGTGAACTGGAGCTTCTCGACCTTGGTGATCCGGTCGGTGCCGTCGGTCCCGACGTTGTCGGTCACCGTGACCACCCCACCCGCGAGGAACGAGATGGTGTAGTTGGCGCGCGGCCCGGAGAAGGCCGCCGTGTCGACCGACGTCGAGTCGGAGGCGGGCGGGCTGAGGATCTCCCGGACGATCACCAGCTTGCCGGCATCGACGTCACCGTCGAAGACCGCCTTCTGCAGCGTCTCACCCGCGGTGTTCGGACCGAAGGTGCCGGTCAGCGCGGTGTGCTCCATCAGGTCGGTGCTCCCGATCTCCGTCGTCGGGTCAGCCGGGTCGGTGCGCAGGCTGATCCGGGTGGCGAGGAACTTGTCACCGTCGATGATGTCGTCGGCGCCACGACCCGTGATGGTGTCGCTGCCGGCACCGCCGAGCAGGATGTTGCCGTCGCCCCAGACCGGCCCGCTGAGCGGGCAGGTCCCGGTGGCGGAGGCAGCAGCCACGTCGGCCGCGGTACCGGTCAGCGGCGGCAGCAGGGCGGCCAGTCCGTTGATCCGGTTGACGCCGGTCTGGTCGAGCGCGTCGCACCCGGTGAAGCCGCCGCCGCCGACCGTGCGCGGGACCGCGTCGTCACCGCGGATGACGTCGTTGAACGCCGATCCGGAGTCGCCCTCGGTCTCCTGCCAGCGGTCGCGGTTGACGACCACGGGCAGCGGGTTGCCGAGCAGGTTGTTGTTGATCGCCATGTCGTCGTCGGCGCCCGTGGTGTCGTACTGGTGGTAGGCCCAGTCGAACCCGCCGGCACCGGCGTTCCGGTCGATGGCCGGGTTCTGCGACATCAGGTCGTCCCCGCCCTCGGCGTCGTAGTCGTTCTCACCGGGCTGGCCGACGAAGACGTCGTTGCCGGGCTTGTCCTCGGCGGGGTCGTCGAAGAACGGGGCCCCGTGGTCACCGATCAGGAGGTCCTGACCGAGGCCACCCTGGATCCAGTCGTCGCCTCCGTCACCGAAGACGGCGTCCGCACCCTGGCCGGCGATCATGAAGTCGTTGCCGGGACCGGCGAAGGCTTCGTTGTCGTTGGCGCCGCCGTTCATGAAGTCCTGACCGTCGCCGCCCATGGAGATGTCGTCACCCGGGCCGGTGTCGATGGCGTCGTTGCCCGGACCGCCCTTGAGCACGTCCGCGCCGTCGAGGTCGGTCAGGATGTCGTTGCCGTTGCCACCCAGTGCGACGTCGTCACCGCCGTTGCCCTCGAGGAAGTCGACGCTGTCACCGCCCCAGAAGGTGTCGTTGTCGTTGCCGCCGTTGACCCGGTCGGTGCCCGGCGTGCCGTTGTAGACGGACTGGCCGTTGATGCCGGTCGGGTCGACCGTGTTCCGGGTCTTGTAGGCGATCGTTCCGTCCGGCTGGCGCAGCAGCAGCAGGGTCTCGTTGCAGTCGGGCGTCGACGGGTCGTCGGCGACCGTGGACCCGAACTGCTGGAACCCGGCGGCGGTGCCGGCGAGGTTGGCCAGCTGGAACTTGCAGTCCGCGGTGGCGAACGCGTCGGCCTTCAGCGTGTTGGTGCCGTCGGTGTTCCGCTGGATCATCTCGGAGAAGGAGTTCCCCTCGAGCTGGGTGCGCAGGTTCATGCCCGGCGTCCGGTTCAGGTAGTAGAGCCGGTCACCTTCCTGCAGGTCCTCCAGCTGCTTCTGGAAGACGTAGTTGAACGTGCTGCCCAGGAGACCGCCGAAGAGGTTCGTGACCTCGGCCAGACCGCCGACCCAGAGGTCGACCTCCTCGAGACCCGTCGACGGCTTGCCGTTGACGTCGCTCCAGTCGCGGCAGTCGGCGCCGGGGGCGTCGCAGCCGGCCATGGTCCGTCCGTCGGTCCCGAACATGAACGCCGCGGCGTCCGCCGGGATGTTCGCCGGGTCCGTGGCCGGAGCCGAGCTCGGGTCCACGATCGCCTTGGCCGCTGCCCGCTTGGCCGCCAGCGTGGTCGCGCTGGTGATCGTCGGGTGCGTGCCGTACGCGGCCACGAAGTTGATCAGCGACTCCGGGTGCTTCAGGTGCTGCCCGTAGTCCGTCCAGCTCGTGTACGGCGCCATCGCGGCGTCGTTCGTGCTCGCGTGGATCTGCCGCCGGACCTCGTTCAGCGGCGGGATGCCGGCGTCACGGGCACGGGCCATGTTCAGCGTGGGCAGGTCGAGCGGGAGTCCGAGCAGGTTGTTGCGCAGCGTCTCGACGACGAACTCGTCGAGCTCGTTGCCGACCTGGTCGGCCGAACCCATCACGACGCTGCCGGCTGCCTGCTCCGGCGTCAGCGTTCCCACCGAGCCGCCGTTCTGGTACTCGGGCGGGTTGAGGAACGCCGTGAGCAGCGGGATCGAGTTGTCACTACCGTTGATGTTGGTCCGGGCGACGTCGTCGTCGAGCATCGAGTGCCCGAAGCGGTAGACGGCGTGCGCGAACTCGGCCTGGACCGCCGGGTTGGGGTCCGGCACGTAGACGTGGAACGGCCGGATCGCCGGCACCATCTTGCGTGCGAACTCCTCGAAGACCAGGTGCTGGTACTCCATCTCGGTCACGAACCGGGCCGCCTGGAAGAGCCGGTCGCCGAAGGTGAAGGCCCCGGTGTTGGTGCGGTCCTGGTACGCCGCCTTCAGGGCCGCGTTCGCCGGGTCGTTGAGCGTGTTGGTGATGTCGTCGACGAGGCGGTCGTGCTCGGAGTGGAAGATCTGGTGGATCGTCGTGAGCGCGATGTTCTCGTTGACGCGGCCGTCACCGGCGATGAAGTGCGCGTTGAGCATCTCGTCGTCGTAGGTGTTGAGCGGCTGGTGGGCGAAGTCGGCGCTGGGCGTGTTGTTCGCGTCCGGCGTCGGGACGACCGGCGGGGTGGCCGGGTTGTTGTCGCTGTCCGCCGGGCTCGGGTCCGCGTTGTGCGCGATGTCGGTGAGGAACGGCGTGTCGAAGTACACGACGTTGGCCGGGACCGCGACCGGGGCGGCGATGTTGCCCTCGACGAGGCCGGTCTTGGTCACGTACTGCGGCAGACCCCGTGCCGGACCGGGGATGAACTCGCCGTACGGGTCGGTGGCCAGCATCGGGATGTTGGTCACGTCGCGGTCGACGAGCCGCAGGCCGAGCTTCTCGGCGGCCTGCTTCTTCACCGAGGCCCAGGTGGCCATGCCGGTGGTGCCGTCGGGCGAGCCCGAGTAGGTCTGGCCGGCGGGCAGGCCACCGAGCAGCTTGCCGCTGGCGACCGGGCGACCGGCACCGTTCAGGCTGTACTCGCGGACGAAGACCTGGTGGGAGGCGTGCGAGGTGTAGGTCTGGCTCTGGTCGACCCAGGGACTGTCGGTGTTGTTGGCGTCCTGGACGTCGTCGGCGCTCTCGTCGGCCGGGGTGGCCGGGTTGTCGCCGAGGACGCCGTCGGGGCCGGGCTGGTTCTGGGCGCGGGTGAGCACCATGAACGCCTGGCTGGCCGGGACCTCGTCACCGGTGCCGGCCTTGCCGTCCGGGCCGACCGTGCGCAGCGGGTCGTCGGCCTTCAGCGGCACGAAGACGGTGCCACCGCTCTTCACGGTCTGGTCCACGCCGTGGTCGAAGAACTGGCCGAAGAACGTGAACAGCGAGTTGTACGGCGGCGAGAGGCCGACGTCGGTGGTCACGTTCGGGATGAACAGCGTCTGGTGGGACGGCACGCAGCCGGCCGGGGAGCCCTCGACCGGCGGCTGTGCCGTCGGGTCCGGGTCGACCGTGCACGGGAACTGGCCCGGGTTGCCCTGGGAACGCACCGGGAAGCCCGCCGCGGCGATCGCGGCCGGGTTGGTCGAGGTCTGGTCGACGATCAGGTTGCTGACCGTGCGTGGCTTCGAGTCGTAGACGAAGCCCTTCTTCTGCTTGTAGGTGCTGTTGGTCCCGGGGCCGGAGGGCGGCGGCGGGAAACCTGCCGGGGCCGCCTCAGCGTCGCGGAAGACCGGGGTGGTCAACCGCGGGAACGGCTGGTCGGCGGACCCGAACTTGGTGCGGCCGTCGAAGAGGTTGTTGCAGCTGCCGTCGACGGTGCGCAGACCGAACGACGAGAGCCGGTCCGGGATCTGGTTGGCAGCCGTGCCGACGAGGGTGCCGCACGGATTCGCCGGGGTGAGCGTCGCGGAGTGCCGTTCCGCGATCTTGATCTGCTTGAGGATGAACGACAGGTCACCGGGCGTCACGGTGAAGCCGTTGCCGACCGGTGCCACCGCGCCGCGCGCCGGCGCGAGCGGGGTGAGGAAGCTCAGGCCGACGGCGACGAGCGCGACCGTCACTGCCGTCCTGAGGTGGGGAAATCGATGCGTCCCTGTCCGGGACGACGTGCCTTGTTCGATCATGACCAACTCATCTCGTGGGTACGCGAAGGCCCTCGGAACCGAGGAACACCGGCCACCGTCGCGCCCGCCACCTTGGGAAAACCTGGAGATCGCCGCTGCCCGCGAGGTCCCCAGGAAAACTCAAGGAAGCCCTTCTACGTTGGGGATTCCCTGCTACGAGGAGGAAGACATGGGGCTCTCTCGTCGCGATGTCATGAAGATGTCCGTCCTGGCCGGCGCCGCCGTTGCGCTGCCACTGGAGCGGTCGGTGAGTGGTTCGTTGGCGCAGGCCAACCGGATCGCGGAGAGCGCGCTCCCGCAGCCGTTCACCCAGCCGTTCACGGTCCCGTCGGTGATCTCACCGGTCCGGTCCGACAGCACCACCGACTATTACCGGGTGTCGATGGAGCCGACCCAGGTCGAGCTCATCCCGGGCCTGCAGACCATGATGTGGGGCTACAACGGGCAGGTCCCCGGACCCACGTTCCAGACGACCCAGGGCCGCAAGGCCGTGGTCCGCCAGATCAACAACCTGCCGTCCCGGCACCCGACGCTCGGCTACACGCCGTGGACCTCGGTCCACCTGCACGGCTCGGCGTCGCTCCCGGAGTACGACGGCTACGCCAGCGACATCACCAACCCGGGGCAGTGGAAGGACTACCGCTACCCGAACTACCAGCCGGCCCGCACGCTCTGGTACCACGACCACGGCGTTCACCACACCGCCGAGAACGTCTACATGGGCCTGGCCGGCTTCTACCTGATGCACGACCCGCTCGAGATGAAGCTCGCCATCCCGCACGGTGAGTACGACGTCCCGCTGATCGTGACCGACAAGATGTTCAACAGCGATGGTTCCCTCCTGTTCGACACCAACGGCGGCTCGGGCTTCTACGGAGACGTGATCACGGTGAACGGACGGGTCTGGCCGACGATGAAGGTGAAGAAGCGCAAGTACCGTTTCCGGATCCTGAACGGCGGTCCGTCCCGGTCCTACAAGTGGTTCCTGGACAACGGCGCCAGCATGACGGTGATCGCCACCGATGCCGGGCTGATGCCGAAGCCGCAGTCGGTGAAGTCGTTCCGCCAAGGCGTCGCCGAGCGCTACGAAGTCGTCATCGATTTCGCGAAGTACGCGGCGGGGACGAAGATCCGGCTGCTCAACGACAGCCCGAAGAACAACATCAACTTCACCAACACCGACAAGGTCATGCAGTTCGAGGTGGTCGGCGACGCGTTCAGCACCGCCGGGAACTCGATTCCCGGTTCGCTCTACCCGAGCCAGCCCACGATGGCCCTGAAGACGAACCAGGCGGTCAAGAAGCGCACGTTCGACTTCATCCGCCAGAACGGCAACTGGACGGTCAACGGCAAGACCTGGGACGACGTGGTGGCCAGCGGGTTCACCAGCATTCTCGCCGATCCGCAGACCGACAGCGTCGAGCTGTGGGAGCTGCGCAATCCCTCGGGCGGGTGGCACCACCCGGCGCACATCCACTTCATCGACTTCAAGGTGGTCAGCCGCAACGGCCAGCCGCCACTCCCGCACGAGCAGGGAGCCAAGGACGTCATCTTCCTCGGGGAGAACGAGTCCGTGCAGCTGCTGATGAAGTTCGAGAAGGGGCGCGGCAAGTACATGATCCACTGCCACAACCTGGTCCACGAGGACCACGACATGATGGGGCAGTTCGAGATCAAGGACCCGCTGCGGGCGTCGGAAGGCCCGTTCGACGCGCCCGCCATCCCGCTGCCCGAGGGCGACCTGTGAGGCGGCCGCGATGACCACGGCACAGCTTCCGGTCGTCCCGGTCGCCCCGGTGCGCCCGGCCACGATCACCCCGGGGCTCCGGATCCTGGCCGCGGCGTGCGCCGCGGTCGCCGGCGGGATCCACCTGTGGGTCGTTCCGGAGCACTACCAGGAGGCCTGGGTGCTGGGCACCTTCTTCGTCCTCGTCGGCGCCGGCCAGCTCGTCCTGGCCGCGGTCCTGCGCTGGGTGACCGCGACCTGGTTCCTGGTCACCGCGCTTCTCGCCAACCTCGGGCTGATCGCGCTCTACGTGGTCAGCCGGACCGCGGAGCTCCCGTTCGTCCCGCCGCACACGCACGGCGGAGAGCATCTGCCGGTGTTTGGCGGCGTGGGCAACGGGACGCCGGTCTACCCCGGCGCCCGGATCGAAGGAGTGGGTCCGCTCGACATGCTCTGCCTGGACGCGGAGCTGGGTCTGGTGATCGCCCTGACCGCCATGCTGCCGAGTCCGCTGCGGGGACGACTGTGCACGGGAATGCTGGCGCTGGGCCTGACGGCGCTCGTCGCGCGCGCGACCGGCCTGCTGGCGTAGCGGCCGTGCCGGCTCTCGGACGCTGGCGCACCGCGTGCTGGCTGCTGGCGGCACTGCTGGTCGCCGTGGCCGTCGGCGTCCTGTGGCTCGCGGTCGAACCGATGCGGATCTCCTCGGACTCGATGGCCCCCACCTACCGGCACGGCGACGAGGTGCTGGTCCGCAAGGCGTTCCGGGGCGATCCGGAGGTGGAGCGGGGTTCGGTGGTGGTCTTCCGGCCGCCGGGCTCCGACGCGTTGGTGGTCAAGCGCGTCGCCGGCATGGCGGGGGGTCAGGTCGAGATCCGTGACGGCGTGCTGTTCGTCAACGACGAGCCGGTGCCGGAGGGCTACGTCGACCCGGCGCGTGTCGACGGGACCTGGTTCGGGCCGGTGACCGTGGTCGAGGGGTCGGTCTTCGTCCTCGGCGACAACCGGTCCGACTCCATCGACTCCCGGGACTACGGAGCGGTACCCCTCGATCGGGTGGTCGGGACCGTCCGGACGCGGCTGTGGCGGTGACGTCCGGACTACCCAGGATTGAGGGGATCGTGACCCCAATCTTGGGCTTCTGCGCGCCGCGGCGGAGGAACAGCATGGTCTACGACTAGGACGTTGGGGGACGGACATGATCGAGATCAGGTTGTTCGGGCCGACCAGGGTGCGCCACGGGGAGCGCAGCTTCGAGGCCGCGGACCTGGGTGGCGGCAAGCCGCGCCAGGTGCTGGAGATGCTGGCGCTGGCCCCGGGGACGCTCGTCCCGAAGGACCTGCTCGCCGAGCGGCTGTGGGGCGGCACGCCGCCGGCGTCGTACATCGCGACGTTGGAGAGCTATGTCTGCGGCCTGCGACGACGGCTCGGGCTGGCCTGCGGAAGGGGCGCGGCCCTCGCCACGCTCAACAAGGGCTACGTGCTCGACCCCGACCAGGTCCGGGTCGACCTGCCGGCGGTGCGGGCCGCGCTGGCGTCCGGGGGGCCGGCGGAGGTGCACGACGTCCTGGACGGCGTCGGCGGCAGCCTGCTGGCCAGCGACCCGTACGCCGGCTGGGCCGAGGACGAGCGGACGTCGTTCGACCGGGACGTGACCGCCGCCTGCCAGCGGGTCGCCCGGGCCGCCGACGAGGCCGGGAACGGGAGCGTCGCGGTCGACCTGGCGCGGACGGCCGTGCGGCACAGCGAGTTCTCGGAGGCGGCGCGGCAGCAGCTGATGCGGGCGCTCTGGCACGCGGGCGAGCGCACCGAGGCGCTGCTGGAGTTCGCCGACCTGCGGGCCCGGATGCTCGAGGAGCTCGGCGTCGAGCCGGGGACGCCCACCCAGGACCTGTACGTCGCGATCCTGCGCGACGGCGGCGAGGCGGCGCACCGCGAGGTGGACCGGACCGAGCTCGGCCTGCTGGTGCGCCTCCTCCGGGAGGCGCTCGAGTCGGGTGTCCGGGTCGACCGGACGGCCCGCGCCAGCCTGTCCGAGGTGGGCACGATGCTGCTGGACGCCTGTTCCGAGGCCCCGCGCCTGGATGTTGCCTACGTCACATCCGCGCGGTGACGTCGCCGATTCCGATGTGAATTCCTCGTCACGCGGGCCCTCGCGCGCCGTCCCTCTGCTTGACTGCCACAACGCCGGCCCCCCGTCCGGCTGAACCGGAGGTGCGCGCGTGAACGACGAGCTCGAGGTCCAGAAGGTCACGATCCACGGGCACCAGCGTGCCTACGTGAAGCTCGGCTCCGGTCCGGCGCTCCTGCTGCTGCACGGCCTCGGCTGCGACCACACCACCTGGTCGCCGGTGATCCACCAGCTCGCCAAGCGGTACACCGTGATCGCCCCCGACCTGCTCGGCCACGGCCAGAGCGCCAAGCCGCGCGCCGACTACTCGGTCGGCGGCTACGCCAACGGCATGCGCGACCTGCTCACCGTCCTCAACATCGACAAGGTGACCGTCGTCGGGCACAGCCTCGGCGGCGGTGTCGCGATGCAGTTCGCCTACCAGTTCCCGGAGCGGACCGAGCGGATGGTGCTGGTCGCTCCCGGTGGCCTCGGCCCCGAGGTGACGCCGATGATCCGCGCCGTCGGGCTGCCCGGCTTCAGGACCGTGATGGCGGTGCTCACCCTGCCGGGCATCCGGCACGTCGGTACCGCCGGCATGCGGGCGCTCTCCCGCACCGGTCTGACCGCGACCCACGACCTCGACGAGGTCGCCGACATCTTCGACACGTTCAAGGACCCGGGCGCCCGGGCGGCGATCTCGCACGTGGTGCGCGCCGTCGTCGACACCCGCGGCCAGATCGTCACCATGGTCGACCGTGCCTACCTGACCCAGGCGATGCCGATGCTGGTCGTCTGGGGAAGCGAGGACATGGTGATCCCGGTGAAGCACGCCGACACCGTCGCCCTGATCGCTCCCGGCGCCCACGTCGAGGTGCTCGGCAACTCCGGTCACTTCCCGCACAAGGACCACCCCGAGCGCTTCGTGAAGGTGCTCAACGACTTCGTCCGCTCGACGCAGCCGGCCTCCTACCACCGCGGCCGCTGGCGCCAGCTCCTGCGCAACGGCCCGCTGGCTCCGGTCACCGAGCAGCTGCACCTCGCCCGGGCGGTCCCGATCGCCTAGCGGTGGCCGCGGTCGAACCAGGTGAACGCCGCCGTGGCGGCGCCGAACCCGGCGCAGATCACCGCCAGCCCGACCAGCAGCGACTTGAGGTCGAAGAACGCGGGGATGCTCAGCACCACGAGGATCAGCGCCGCGGCGAACCACGGCGCTGATCGACGTACGGTGCGGGTGAGCTGCTCGCTCAAGCGTCGCCGCCCTCCTGGAGCACGCCGGCGACGGCGGTCGGGTCGTTGATCCGGTAGCGGTTGAACGCCTCGGTGACCGACTCCGGCTTGACCTCGCCGCGGTTCGCGAGCGCCTGGAGCGCCTGGACGACGACCGACTCCGCGTCGACGTTGAAGAACCGCCGGGCAGCGGGTCGGGTGTCCGCGAAGCCGAAGCCGTCGGTGCCCAGGGCGTGGAAGTCGCCCGGGACCCAGCGGGCGATCTGCAGCGGGACCGCGCGCATGAAGTCGGAGACGGCGACGAACGGGCCGGGCGCCCCCTCGAGCTGCTGGGTCACGAACGGAACCCGGCCGGGCTGGTCGGGCGCTCGGAGCGCGTCGTGCTCGGAGGCGATCGCGTCGCGGGCGAGCTCGTTCCACGAGGTGACCGACCACAGGTCGGCCGAGACGCCCCACTCCTCGGCGAGCATCCGCTGCGCCTCGAGGATCCACGGGAAGCCGACGCCGGAGGCCATCAGCTGCACCTTCGGGGCCTCGGGACCGAGGTCCGGGCCGTTCCCGAACCGGTAGACGCCCTTGAGCAGCCCGGTGACGTCGAGGTCGGCCGGCTCGGCCGGCTGGGTGACCGGCTCGTTGTAGACGGTCACGTAGTAGATGACGTCCTCGCCGAGCGGGTGCTCGGGGCTGACCGTGTACATCCGGCGCAGCCCGTCCTGCATGATGTGCGCGATCTCGTGGGCGTGCGCCGGGTCGTAGTGCACGACGGCCGGGTTGGTCGCGGCGAGCAGCGGGGAGTGTCCGTCCGCGTGCTGCAGGCCCTCACCGGTCAGCGTGGTCCGCCCGGCGGTCGCGCCGATGAGGAAGCCGCGGGCGAGCTGGTCGGCCATCGCCCAGATCGAGTCGCCGGTCCGCTGGAACCCGAACATCGAGTAGAAGATGTAGAACGGGATCATCGCCTCGCCGTGCGTCGAGTACGCCGACCCGGCCGCGGTCGCGGAGGCGAGCGCGCCGGCCTCGGAGATGCCCTCGTGCAGCATCTGGCCGTCGGTCGCCTCGCGCCACTTCAGCAGCTGCTTGCGGTCGACGCCCTCGTACTGCTGCCCGCCCGGGTTGTAGACCTTGGCCGTCGGGAACATCGCGTCCATGCCGAAGGTGCGGTACTCGTCGGGGGCGATCGGCACGATCCGCTTGCCGATCTCGGGGTCCTTCATCCAGTCCTTGAGGAGCCGGACCAGCGCCATCGTGGTGGCGATCTTGTTGTGCCCCGACCCCTGCTTGAGCTCGGCGTACACCTCGTCGGCGGGAACCTTGAGCGGCTTGGCCCGGATGACCCGCTTCGGCAGCGATCCGCCGAGCTGGCGCCGGCGCTCGAGCATGTACTCGATCTCCGTCGACTTCTCACCGGGGTGGAAGAACGGGGCCGTGCCCGAGGCCTCGTAGGCCTCGGTGATCTCCTTGTCGCTCATCGGCAGGTACAGCCGGTCGCGGAACTTGAGCAGGTCCGGCAGCTTGAGCTTCTTCATCTGGTGGGTGGCGTTCTTGCCCTCGAGGGCGTCGATCGTCCAGCCCTTGATGGTGTGCGCCAGGATCACGGTCGGCTGGCCGACGTGCTTGGTGGCCGCGTCGAAGGCGGCGTACACCTTGCGGTAGTCGTGCCCGCCGCGGGGCAGCTTCTCGATCTGCCGGTCGCTCATGTGCTCGACCATCTTGCGCAGCCGCGGGTCGGGTCCGAAGAAGAACTCCCGGTTGTAGGCGCCGTCCTCGACCGAGAACGTCTGGAACTGGCCGTCCGGGGTGCTGTTCATCTTGTTCACCAGCACGCCGTCGACGTCGCGGGCGAGGAGCTCGTCCCAGTCGCGGCCCCAGATCACCTTGATCACGTTCCAGCCGGCGCCACGGAAGTTGGCCTCCAGCTCCTGGATGATCTTGCCGTTGCCGGTGACCGGGCCGTCGAGCTGCTGCAGGTTGCAGTTGATCACCCAGGTGAGGTTGTCGAGCTCCTCGCGGGCGGCGACCCGGATCGCGCCGAGCGACTCGGGCTCGGCCATCTCGCCGTCGCCGAGGAACGCCCAGACGTGCTGGTCGGAGGTGTCCTTGATGCCTCGGCCGCTCAGGTACCGGTTGAACCGGGCCTGGTAGATCGAGTTGATGCCGGTCAGGCCCATCGAGACCGTGGGGAACTCCCAGAACTCCGGCATCGACCGCGGGTGCGGGTACGACGACAGCCCGTTGCCGACGCCGTGCTGGACCTCCTGGCGGAAGTTGAGCAGCTGCTGCTCGGTCAGCCGGCCCTCGAGGAAGGCGCGCGCGTAGATGCCGGGGGAGCCGTGACCCTGGATGTAGATCTGGTCGCCGCCACCCGGGTGGTCCTTGCCGCGGAAGAAGTGGTTGAAGCCGACCTCGTAGAGCGAGGCGCTGGACTGGTACGTCGCGATGTGGCCGCCGACCTCCAGGCCGGGCCGGTTCGCGTCGGAGACCATGACGGCTGCGTTCCAGCGGATGAAGGCCCGGATCCGGCGCTCGACGTCCTCGTCGCCGGGGAACCACGGCTCGCGCTCGGGCGGGATGGTGTTGATGTAGTCGGTGCTGCGCAGCGCCGGGACCCCGACCTGCTTCTGCCGGGCGCGCTCGAGCAGCCGGAGCATCACGTACCGGGCGCGCTCGCGGCCGCGGTCGTCGATCAGGGCGTCGAAGGAGTCGATCCAGTCGTTGGTCTCGTCGGGATCGATGTCGGGCAGCTGGGTCGGCAGGCCTTCGTGGATGACGGGCGGCGCGGCTGGTGCTGGGCGCCCGGTCACTTCGTGCGGGGCGGAGTCGCTGCTGGTCGTGGGGACTGTCTCATCGGGCACCCTTGCATCTTGGCACGTTCAAACAGCCCACGAAATCTACTCATGAGTACGCCCTGGCCGGCCCCGATCCGGGGTCCGACCTGCGACACGAGACCGACTGGGCTTGCACTGCAGCCCCCGAGTCCGCTGAACTTGGGCATCCGCTCCCGTCCGGGGGCGACCAGCAGGTAGACGAAAAGAGGCATCGACGTGAGCCCGTCCGAAGGGGGCGCAGACCACGGGGTCGGCGACCGACTGGGGCTGAAGCCCGGGATGGTCGTGCAGGAGCTCGGCTGGGACGAGGACGTCGACGACTCCGTCCGCGTCGCCATCGAGGACGCGATCGACGCAGACATGGTCGACGGCGACCACGGTGACGTGGTCGACGCGGTGGTGCTCTGGTGGCGCAACGGCGACGGCGACCTGGTCGACGCGCTGGTGGACGCCCTCACCGACCTCGCCGGCGGCGGAGCCGTCTGGCTGGTCTCGCCGAAGGTCGGCCGGCCGAACGCGGTCGATCCCTCCGAGGTGGCCGAGGCCGGCCCGATCGCGGGGCTTTCCAACACCACGACGGTCCCGGTGAGCGCGGACTGGGCGGCGACCAAGCTCGTCGCCCCCAAGGGTCGCTGACGCGTGACCCTCGTCGCCAAGGCCGTCGGCCTGGCTCGGAGCAAGACCACCGCG
Source organism: Marmoricola sp. RAF53 (assembly GCF_052114005.1). Lineage (NCBI taxonomy): Bacteria > Bacillati > Actinomycetota > Actinomycetes > Propionibacteriales > Nocardioidaceae > Marmoricola > Marmoricola sp. RAF53. Next base: position 31,248 of record NZ_JBFRDX010000031.1, read on the forward strand.
GCCACGGTGCTGACCCGTGCCGGGGTGATCCGCCCGTTCGGTCCGCTCGCCCTCGCCGGCGTGGTGACCTCGCTGCACCGGTGGGGCATGGGCCTCGCGGGTGGCTTCGGGGCCGTCGCCGCACGGTTCGGCGACCGCATCGGGCTGGTGGACGAGCTCGGCGACCTGACCTTCCGGGAGATCGATGAGCGCAGCAACGCGCTCGCCGACGAGCTGTCCCGCCGAGGCGTCGGCGAGGGCGACCGGGTCGCGCTGCTGGCCCGCAACCACCGCGGGTTCGTCGAGATGGCGCTCGCGGTCGCCAAGCTGGGCGCCGACGTGCTGCTCCTCAACACCGCCTTCGCGGCGCCGCAGCTGGGTGAGGTCTGTGCCCGCGAGCAGGCCCGGATGCTCGTCCACGACGAGGAGTTCACCGCGCTGGTCGACGCGTCCGGGACCACGGTGCCGCGGCTGCTCGCCTGGACCGACGGCGAGCACACCGGCGAAGACACGGTCGAGGGCCTGGTCGCCCGCGGCTCCCGCGCCCGTCGTACGCCGCCGGCCCGTGAGGGCCGCACGGTGATCCTGACCTCGGGTACCACGGGCACGCCCAAGGGCGCGCCCCGCGGCGGCGGCAACCTCGACGCCGGGGTGGCGTTGCTGGAGCGGATCCCGTTGCGGGCGGGCTGGCGGACGTACGTCGGTGCGCCGCTCTTCCACACCTGGGGCTTCGCGCACCTGAGCCTGGCGATGCTGCTCGGCAGCACCGTCGTGCTGAGCCGGCGGTTCGACCCGGAGGACGCGCTCCGGATCCTGACCGAGCAGCGCTGCCAGTCGTTCGTGGTGATCCCGGTGATGCTCCAGCGGATCCTGCGGCTGCCGCAGGAGACGCTCGACGCCTACGACCTGTCCGGTGTCCTCGCGGTCACCTCGTCCGGCTCGGCGATGCCGGGAGACCTGGCTACCGAGTGGATGGACCAGTTCGGCGACCACCTCTACAACATCTACGGCTCGACCGAGGTCGCCTGGGCGACGGTCGCGCAGCCGGCGGACATGCGCGCCGCGCCGGGCACGGCCGGGAAGCCGCCGGTGAACACGGTGGTGAAGGTGCTCGACGAACACGGTGCCGAGGTGCCCGCCGGCACCACCGGCCGGATCTTCGTCGGCAACTCGATGCTGTTCGAGGGCTACACCGGCGGCGGCGGAAAGGAGAGCATCGGCGGGCTGATGAGCTCCGGCGACGTCGGCCGGTTCGACCGGAACGGCAGGCTGTTCGTCGAGGGCCGCGACGACGACATGATCGTCTCCGGCGGCGAGAACGTCTTCCCGCAGGAGGTCGAGGACTGCCTGGCCCGGCACGAGCAGGTCGTCGAGGTCGCCGCGATCGGGGTCGACGACGAGGAGTTCGGCACCCGGCTGCGCGCCTTCGTGGTGCTGGCGGAGGGCGCGGTGCTCACCGAGGACGACCTGCGGGACCATGTGAGGGCGAACCTTGCCCGGTACAAGGTGCCGCGGGACTTCGTCCTCCTCGACGAGCTGCCGCGCAACGCGACCGGCAAGATCCTCAAGCGCGAGCTGCACGGACTCGAGGGATAGACGAATGGCCATCCAGGTGGGGGACCCGGCCCCCGACTTCACGTTGCGCGACCAGCACGGCGCCACGTTCACGCTGTCGTCGTACGCCGGGAAGAAGGCGGTGCTGCTGGTCTTCTACCCGTTCGCGTTCAGCGGGATCTGCACCGGCGAGCTGAGTGCGGTCCGGGATCACCTGGGCGACTTCGAGACGGACTCGACGACCGTGCTCGCGATCTCCTGCGACCCGGTGTTCAGCCAGCGCGCGCTCGCCGACCGCGACGGCATCTTCTTCCCGCTGCTGTCGGACTTCTGGCCGCACGGCGAGGTCGCCTCGGCGTACGGCGCGTTCGACGCCGAGCACGGGTGTGCGGAGCGGTCGTCGTTCGTCGTGGGCAAGGACGGCCGGATCGCCTGGGCGGTGCACAACGAGCGGGGTGCAGCACGGGATCTCCTGGACCAAGCAGGGCATTTGAGGCGATTCGGATAGTCCGAACGGACTATTTCGTCTCCTTTTTCGGACGAGCCCCTTGCATTGGCGGATCAACATGACACGATTGCCGTGTTGCGACCGCTGGTGACCCGAGACGCCAGCGGTCGCAGCCTTTTTGCCCCCGGTCCGTGGCGGCCTCTAGTCTGTCCGCGGTCCTCGGGCGTGTAGCTCAGCGGTAGAGCGCTTCGCTTACAACGAAGTGGTCGGGGGTTCGATCCCCTCCGCGCCCACCGTCGCCCCAGGTGCGCCCGCTCGCGGGCTGCGCCGGTAGGCGCTCACCGACCGTTCGCCGACGATCCAGAACCGCCACGCGACGTCTGCGGCCGGGGTGACACCGACCCGCGGCCCGGTGCCGATCTCCTCGGACCGGGCTCGTCCGGTGGAGAGCACCAGCCGGGGGCCGCCGATGCGGATGCCGTCGTCGTCGCCGGTCAGGCCCAGTGCCTGGGCCAGGTTGCCCGGTCCGCGGGCGAGCTGCCGGTCCTGGGTGGGGTAGCCGCGACGTTCGCGCGCGAGCGCGTGGCCCGCGACCACCTCGCCGGCCCGCACCAGCACGGCGGAGGCCGTGCCGGTGGTCCCGGTGACGACGTTGCAGCACCAGTGCAGGCCGTGGGACCGGTAGACGTACAGGTGGCCGCCGGGTCCGAACATGACGGTGTTCCGCGTGGTCCGTCCGCGGTACGCGTGCGATGCGGGGTCGGCCTCGCCGGCGTACGCCTCGGTCTCGGTGATCCGGACGGCCACGCTGCCGGCGGCGTCGTGGGAGGTGAGAGTCGTCCCGAGCAGGCCCTTCGCCACCTGCTGCGGCGGACCGGTGAAGTCGAACATCGGTCCCAGGGTCCCAGAACCCTGGGCAGAACCCCGGGCAGAACCCCGGGGCGGACCCCGGGGCGGACCCTGATGCGGACGGCGGTGTGACGCCGATGACATCCGAACTAGAACGAGTTACAGTTTCGGCATGAGTCTGCCGTCCTCGATCACGCCCGAACTCCTCGCGAAGCTGACCGGCATGGTGGTCTCCACCAGCGGCCGCACCTACCCGCTCACCGAGGTGTACACCGGCGACAAGGTGCTCGACCTCCCGCAGTCCAGCCCCGAGGACGTCGAGACCGCGTACGCCGCCGCGCGCAAGGCCCAGGCGATCTGGGCGTCCTGGCCGCTGAAGAGCCGGCTCGACGTGATGAAGCGGTTCCACGAGCTGCTGCTGCAGAACGGCCTCGCGATCGCCGACCTGATGCAGGTGGAGACCGGCAAGGCCCGCCGGATGGCGTTCGAGGAGACCTGCGACGTCCTCATGGTCACCAGCCACTACATCAAGGCCGCGCCGCGCATCCTCAAGGAGAAGAAGCACGGCGGCGTCGTCCCGGTCGTGTCCACCTCGACCGAGGTCCGCCTGCCCAAGGGCGTCATCGGCCTGATCTCGCCGTGGAACTTCCCGTTCGCGACCAGCCTCTCCGACGCGATGCCGGCCCTCATCGCCGGCAACGGCGTCGTGCTGAAGCCGGACAACAAGTCGACCCTCAACGTCGCCTACGGCGTCGACCTGCTCTACCGGGCCGGGATGCCCGCGGGACTGGTCCAGATCGTCTGCGGCGAGGGTCCGGACATCGGTTCGACCATCGTCGAGAACGCCGACTTCGTCATGTTCACCGGGTCGACCGCGACCGGCCGGATCATCGGTGCCCAGGCCGGCCAGAACCTGATCGGCTGCACCCTCGAGCTCGGCGGCAAGAACCCGCTGATCGTCCTCGACGACGCCGACCTGGACGAGGTGATCCCGGGCGCGATCATGGCGGCGTTCCTGAACACCGGCCAGGCGTGCATGCACATCGAGCGGATCTACGTCTCCGAGAAGCGCAAGGACGAGTTCACCCAGCGGTTCGTCGAGGCCGCCCGGGCGATCGAGGTCGGCGCCACCTACGACTTCAGCCCGATGATGGGCTCGCTGGTCTCGGTGCCGCAGCGCGAACGGATCGAGAGCCACGTCGACGATGCGGTGGCCAAGGGCGCCACCGTGCTGACCGGCGGCAAGGCCCGTCCGGACCTGGGCCCGGCCTTCTACGAGCCGACGGTCCTGACCGACATCACCCCGGACATGATCCTCGCCAAGAACGAGACCTTCGGGCCGGTGACGTCGATCTACACCTACAAGACCGTCGACGAGGCCGTCGCGCTGGCGAACGACACCGACTACGGCCTGAACGCCAGCGTGTGGGGCAAGGACGTGGCGGCGGCCGAGGCCGTGGGGCGCCGGATCCAGGCCGGCAACATCAACATCAACGACGGCCTGGCCGCGTCGTACGCGAGCAAGAAGAGCACCTCCGGGGGCTTCAAGACCTCGGGTGTCGGCAGCCGCCACGGCGACGCCGGCATGCTCAAGTACACCGACGTCCAGAACGTCGCGGTGCTGAAGAAGCAGGTGCTCTCGAACCCGCCGGACACGGACTGGGACAAGAACGTCGACCAGACCGTGAAGGGCCTGCGCTTCATGCGGAAGCTCGGGATCCGCTGACGGCGCCGATCGGGTGGGCGGTTGGCCGCACGGGGAGCCGATGCGGCAGGCTTGCCCTGTGACTGTTGACCCCCACCTCCTGGACGACCTCGAGTGGCGCGGCCTGATCGCGCACTCGACCGACCTCGACGCGCTGCGCGAGGCGCTGACGCAGGGGAGCGTCCGGTTCTACGTCGGCTTCGACCCGACCGCGCCGAGCCTGCACATGGGCAACCTGGTGCAGATCCTCACCGCGCGCCGGCTCCAGCTCGCGGGTCACACGCCCTTCGCGCTCGTCGGCGGCGCGACCGGCATGATCGGCGACCCGAAGGAGTCCGGTGAGCGGATCCTGAACTCGCTCGACACCGTGAAGGACTGGGTCGAGCGGGTCCGCGGTCAGATCGAGCCCTTCCTCTCGTTCGAGGGCGAGAACGCCGCGACGATGGTCAACAACTACGACTGGACCGCGTCGCTGTCGACGATCGACTTCCTGCGCGACATCGGCAAGCACTTCCCGGTCAACCGGATGCTCGCCCGCGACGTGGTGAAGAGCCGGCTCGAGGCGGGCATCAGCTACACCGAGTTCAGCTACGTGCTGCTGCAGTCGATGGACTTCCTGGAGCTTTTCCGGCAGCACGGGGTGACGCTCCAGTTCGGCGGGTCCGACCAGTGGGGCAACCTCACCGGTGGCGTCGAGCTGATCCGCCGGGCCGACTCCGGAAAGGCGCACGCGTTCGCGACGCCGCTGGTCACCAAGTCCGACGGCACCAAGTACGGCAAGACCGAGGGCGGGGCCCTCTGGCTCGACCCCGAGATGATGTCCCCGTACGCCTTCCACCAGTTCTGGCTCAACGCCGAGGACGTCAAGGTCGGCGAGCTGCTCCGCATCTTCACCTTCCTGTCCCGCGAGGAGATCGAGGGCCTGGAGGCGCAGACCGCGGAGAAGCCGTTCCTGCGCGCCGGGCAGAAGGCGCTCGCCGACGCCGTCACGACCCTGGTCCACGGCGCCGAGGAGACCGAGCACGCCAAGATCGCGGCGGCCGCCCTGTTCGGCGGAGGCGAGCTGCGCGGGTTGAACGGGTCCACGCTGGCCGCCGCGCTCCGCGAGGCCGGCGCGACCCGTGCGGCACCGGGCACCCCTTACGTCGACCTGCTGGTCGCGACCGGTCTGGCGAAGAGCAAGGGCGAGGCCCGGCGCACGATCACCGAGGGCGGTGCCTACCTCAACAACGAACGCGTCGCCGACCCGGAGCTGGTGCCCGGCCCGGACGACCTGCTCGCCGGCGGCTGGCTGGTGCTGCGCCGCGGCAAGAAGAACCTGGCCGGCGTCGAGGTCGGCTGACCCGATGGCGCTGCCGTCCTCCGGCGGGTCCTGGCTCGCGTCCCTCGAGGACGAGGCGTGCCGGGTGCTGCCGCCGGAGGTGTACGGCTACTACCGGCAGGGCGCGCGCGACGGCACCACCGCCGCGGAGGCGGTCGCCGCGTGGGAGCGGTACCGGCTGGTGCCGCGGGTGCTCACCGACACCCGTGCGGTCGACCTGACCACGTCGTTCCTCGGGACGCGGTCGGCGGTGCCGTTCGGGGTCGCCCCGACCACGCTCCAACGCGCCGCCGACCCCGGGGGCGAGGTCGCGATGGCCAGGGCCTGCGCCGCCCACGGTGTCCCGATGGTGCTGTCCAGCAACGCGACCGCGACGTTCGCCGAGATCGACGCGACCGGGGCGACCTGGTGGCTCCAGGCCTACCTGCCGCAGGACCGCGAGCTCGCCCGGCCGATGCTCGAGTCCGCGGTCGAGCACGGCGCCGGGGCGATCGTGCTCACCGTCGACACCCCCGTGGTGGGAACGAAGTACGACGACGGCGCGATCTGGTCGGCCACGCCGCCCTCGTGGTTGCGGGTCAACCTCGGTCCTGCGGCCGACGCACCGAAGGCGCGCGACCTCGGGCCGGCGGACTTCACCTGGTTGCACGAGGTGACCGGCTTGCCCGTGGTGGCGAAGGGCGTCCTCAGCCCCGGGGGTGCGGCCGCGGTCGTGGTCGCGGGTGCCGCGGCCGTGTGGGTCTCCAACCACGGCGGCCGCCAGCTGGATCGCGCTGCTGCCACCGCGGACTGTCTGGCGCCGGTCGTCGACCGCGTCGACGGAGCAGTCCCGGTGTACGTCGACGGGGGAGTGCGCTCCGGGATCACCGCCTTGACAGCCCTGGCCCTCGGTGCCGATGCGTTCTTCCTCGGTCGCCTTCCGCTCTACGCCTTGGCGGTGGCCGGAACCGACGGTGTCGGGCGGCTGTTCTCGACCCTCACCGACGAGCTCACCGAGGCTCTCGTCCTTGCCGGCTGTCCGGGGCCGGAGGCTGCCCGAGGGGTGGCTCGTGCCGCTCCAGATGGCGCTCCTTGAGCGGTCATCTGGCCTCTGACCTGCGGCAATGCAGGATGTGGCCCGGACCACACGAACTCGATTTGACGGGCTCCCCGCCAGCCCCATAAGTTTCTCTCTGTCGCCAGGGAGCGGCGGGACGCAAGGCCGAGAGGCCGGGCGGCCGGCCCCCGGAAGACCACCCCTCCAAATCGCTCCGTTCTGACCGGAGATCAAGCAGGGGAGTCGCGCAGAGGCCCGATTTGACTCGGTCCGAGCGCGACAAGTAAGTTAGTCAGGTTGCCCCCCAGCATGGCCGTGAGGTCGGGTTGTGGTGCGCGCTTGATCCTTGAGAACTCAACAGTGTGCCAAAAGTCGACGAATTAGTTTGATACCCGTTGGCTGGATCTACTTTGGTAGTGATGGTCGATGGTTCCTTTGGTAA
>NZ_JBFRDX010000032.1:0-36759 GCF_052114005.1 Marmoricola sp. RAF53
TTCAACGTCACGCCATGCTCACGGCGTCGGGCGACGTTCACGACGTCGTCACGGAACTCCTTGGGGAACGGCTTCGGCACGGGGCACATCCTTCCAGCGGCACCGCTCGGCACCACAGATCAGATGTCACCTATCCGTGCAGCAGACCCGATCGACCTGCGCCACCTAATGACCGGGACGTATATCGAGCGGCTGACCATTCACCATGCCACTGAGGCGATCCGCGATGTTCGCGCCGAGATGAAGAAGTGGACAGACGGCATCCGTGGCCTGAGCGTCGTCACTCGCGATGGCGACGAGAAGGACCGTCGCGACCGGGAGCGTTACCAACAGAATCAGGAACGCATCAAGCGGCAGCGTGCCGAGCGAGAAGCCGCGCAGAATGCGCCGGAGGAGGCCGAAGGGCGCGCTGGGGATGAACCGTCACCCGGCGAGAATGACGGGAAGTGAGCCAACGGATTCAGGCAGATTGCAGGTCAATGCCAGCGCCGTCACCTTGGCTGCCAGTAGTCCGACAAACGCCGAGCAAGGAAGCGAGGCTGCCTTGAGGCGAGAGCAATAAGGGGTAGGCATTAAGCGCGTACAACGCTCAAGAGGCTGAGTTAGTTGTCACCGCACTGTGAGAGGCCATAATCGATGATCGGGCTAAGATCGATCCGCTGGCCGGGGAAGTCGGGATGTGCGGGCGCAGCCCAGAGCGGTCTTATGTTCTTCTTCCAGCCGTTGACGCCTGACTCGGTCATCGCTGTGCCGTTTACGGCGTAGGTCACGCCGTCAGATCGAGCGATCACCGCATCGTTGATGCATCGCACCTCAATTGAAGGAACTGTGAGCGGCCACCGTTTTCCGTACATCGTCTTCGTCAACGTGCACCAACTCTTGCAATCAACTCCGGGGACCGGAATCGCATTCGAGTCAACGGTTCGTGTCGGAGTCGGACTTGATTCTGGCGGCTCTGGCGAGTTCTGGCCGGTGTCTGTCGCCGCGCTCTCGTCACTCTGCGTATGAGCAGCGGCGGCAACTGCCGTGATGAAGAGACCAACTGCGACCAACGCAGCGAATCCAGACATCAATTTGTGTCGAGAAACCCAACCCGTAAGGCGCTGCCAGTCGCTCGGGCCTGTTGCCTGCACGGGACTCGCAGGTGCCGACGTGGGAGGTTGTGGCGGTTGCGGCGCACCAGAGACGTGATGGGTCCATTGACGCCCATCCCACCAACGCAATCCAGCGTTGCCCGAAGGATCGGCGTACCAACCTGGCGGAGTCGAGCCACTAGACGCGGGAGGGGCCTGCCGATCAGTCACGATCTGAGGGTATCCATGTTGTCAGCAACGAGAGCGAGGTTCAGAAAGACATTCGCGCGAGGGATGGGCCGCAACCGGCGTTCGTAGGGAAACCGCGACTTTGACGGTTGTGAGTGCCAGCATGGAATCGTGGAGAACGAGTTCAAGGTTGTTCCCCTGCCGACGCGCGTGCGCCCGCGCGCTCCGCGCAAGAAGCGACCCTCCACACCTGCTGCCGTGACTGTCACGTTCCTGTGCCCCAATTGCGAAGCCCGGTTTAGACCTCCGAACCTCCGTCGTGTCTACTGCTCGCTGCGATGTGAGTCCGAGGCTTCTTATGTGCGTCGTCACCGGCGCGTTTTGGTCAGATTCCCGGACGGCGACATTCCTGAGGACATTGCGTATGCGTTGCGGATTCAGCGAGCACACACGTTGAGCGGTGGCTACGACGATCAGGCGCACCGGCTGCCGAACGAGATTCGATCTGCCGTGATGGAGCGTGAGAACGGACTGTGCTGCCAATGCGGTGAGCCCGGCGAGGAAATCGACCATATCGACGGGCCGTCGAGCGACCTGTCGAATCTTCAATACCTCTGCCGAGGGTGTCACCATGCGAAGACGGACACGAACTTGAAGCCGATCACTGACGATGAGGTCGAGGCGCGGCGTGACGACCTGTTCTTGCGTGTGTACGGGGACGAGGTTCTTCACCCCTCTGACGCCGAGGACTGGCCGGAAGTCTGGCGATCCTGGCGCAAGCAACACACGTTGCCCGATTGACCACGACCTCATGCCCGTGGTCGTCGGCGCCGATGGCGCGCGCCGTGGGTTCATCGGAGTCCACCGAGAGTCCACGGGACGGGCATGAATGGACCGGAACGGACTCCAATGGCCCGGAGGTCCATAGGGCCTCTGACCTGCGTAAACGGAAGCGGTATCCAGCGGTCCGGAACGGACGACAAGCCGTGAGTAAGTCCTACGACATCTGAGCACCAACCTGGCTGAGCACAGTCGAGACCATCGGACGGGCCGTCGATCTTCGGATCGGCGGCCCGTTTGCCTTCTGCCGATGCGACCCGTCCGACCCGCCTATCCCAGTGCGGCCTGCTGCGCCCGCCAGGCACGTGGCGACATGCCCGTCCACCGCCGAAACGCGTGGGAGAACGAGCTCTGCTCGACGTAGCCGAGGAGGCCTGCGATGTCCGAGGCCGGCAGAGTCGGGTCCTTCAACAGCGTCATCGCCTGCTCGCGTCGTACGTCGTCGACCATTCTCTCGAAGACGAGCCCCTTCGCGGCGAGCCGTCGCTGCAGCGTTCGGACGCTGACGAACTGGTGGGGTGCGATCACTGCGAGCGTGCATCCGCCGGTCGGCAGGAGCTCGCGGATGAGGGCCATGATCTGGTGCTCCAGGCCGAGCTCGGAGGAGGCGATGATCTGGTCGAGGTAGCCGGTCAGCAACGCCTTGAGCTCGGGGTTGTTGCTGTTCATGAGCCGCGCCAGGTCGGAGGCGCGGTAGTCCACGCCGTAGTCGTCCTCGCCGAAGCTGGCCGAGCAGCCGAAGACCTCTTCGTAGTGTGCGACCGGCAGCAGGGGTTCCTGTGAGAAGCGGACACCTCCGAGTCGGGCGTCGGGTCCGGCAAGGACGCGCAGGACGTTGACGGCGATCGCGACGATCCATTCCTGGAACTGCCGGGTGTCTCCGTGGCCGAGTCGTTCGCGGGCGTACGTCGTACGGAGACCCTCCGGGGTGTCGGTCATCGAGATGCCCAGCGCGGGGTTGAGCAGGTTCAGGTAGCGGATTCCGGAGACGTACGCGTCCCGGACGGTTGCGGACTGCTGGACTGCGACCGTGACCGGTCCCATCGGCTCCGCCCAGTGGGCAAGGCCCACGCGCAGCCCGAAGTCAGGACACCCGAAATCGGCGGCGCAGGCCTCGAGCAGCTGCACGAAGAGACGGGCGGGCACCAGGTCCTGCCCGTGGTCGGTTCGCTGCAGCGAGAGGTGGAATCGCCGTTCGTACGCGGCCGGGTCGCCGCCGAACTCCTCGACCACCTCGGCCAGCCCGTGCAGCACCCAGGCACGCATGAAGAACCCGTCGGATCCGGTCGACACAGGTGTCATGAGATCACAAATAGGTGGCATTCGAGAACAACACTCGAGGTCCTTGGCGAACCTACGCTCGCGTCACTACCGAGACCCAGAGGAGCCCACCCGTGGCGACCATCGACTTCTTCGACCGAGGCTGGCGCATCAATCCGACCGGGGTGGCCTACGTCCAGGACGAGACGAGCTACACCTTCACCGAGGCCGGTGAGCTGTCCTGCCGGATCGCGAACGCGTTGGTGGCGGACGGCTTCACGACCGGGACCAACGGCGCGGTCTGGGCCGGCAACGACGTCACCGCGTGGCTGTGCACCCTCGGCATGTGGCGCGCGAACCAGGCTTGCATCCCGGTCGATGCCCACAAGACGGCGGAGGGGAACCGCGCCATCCTGGACGACTTCGACTGCGAGATCGTCTTCTTCCAGGCCTCCTTCGCGCCGGCGATCACCGAGGTGCGCGCACGGTTGCCCAAGGTCCGGCGCTGGGTCTGCATCGACGCAGAGGTCCCGGGCGCGGTCTCGCTGGAGGACTGGATCGCCGATCAACCGCACACCGACCCGGCCATCCCGGTCTCCCCCGACGATACCGTGATGCTCTCCTCGACCGGCGGGACGACCGGCAAGCCCAAGGGTGTGATGAACACCCATCGGAGCGTCCAGACCTTCGTGGCGCACTTCATGCTCGCCTTCCCGTACGGCGTCCACGAGAAGCCGGTGAACCTGGCCGCGGCTCCGATGACGCACACAGCGGGAGTGCTGACCCTCCCTGCAACCGCGCAGGGCGGCACCGTCGTGGTGGTCACCAGCCCACAGGCCGGGCCGATCCTGGAACAGATCGCCAAGCAGGAAGTGACCGAGTTCTTCCTGCCGCCGACCGTGATCTACCGGTTGCTGGAGGTCCCCGGGATCGAGCAGGTCGACTTCTCCTCGCTCAAGTACTTCATCTACGGCGCAGCGCCGATGTCGGTGGAGAAACTCCGCAAGGCGATCTCTGTCTTCGGCCCGGTGATGGCTGGCGCGTACGGCCAGACCGAGGCTCCTGCCTCGATCGCGTACCTGCCCCCCGCCGAGCACTTCCAGGACGGCGTTGTCGCCGGCGACGAGCGGCTCTCCTCCGCAGGACGCCCCGGAGTCCTCATCCGGGTCGAGATCCTGGACGACGACAACCGGGTCCTGGGCCAGGGCGAGACCGGCGAGATCTGCGTGCGCGGCGACCTGGTGATGAAGGGCTACTACAAGGCGCCGGAATTGACCGCCCGGACCATCGTCGACGGCTGGCTGCACACCGGCGACATCGGCCACCTGGACGCCGACGGCTACCTGCACATCACCGACCGCAAGAAGGACATGATCATCAGCGGCGGCTTCAACGTGTACCCCAGCGAGGTGGAGCAGGTCATCTGGTCCCACCCAGGAGTGCAGGACTGCGCCGTGATCGGCGTCCCCGACGAGGACTGGGGCGAGGCCGTGAAGGCCGTGGTCGAGCTCAACCCCGGCGAGACCGTGACCTCCGAGGAGCTCATCGCGCTGTGCAAGCGCGAGCTCGGCAGCGTCCGTACACCGAAGACGGTCGACTTCGTCGACGCCCTCCCGCGCAGCACCGTCGGCAAGGTGCTCAAGAAGGACCTCCGAGACATCTACTGGGCCGAGACCGCGAGAGCGATCTGAGCCGATGACCGACATCTACATCGCCGGCGCAGCGATGACCGTATTCGGGCGTCACCGCGACCGCACGCTCACCGATCTCACCGGTGAGGCGCTCGAGGGGGCGACCAAGGACGCCGGGTGCCACGTCTCCGACCTCGGCGTCGCCTACTACTCCGGGATGACGAACGGCCCCCTGCAGGGCCAGCACGCGATCCCCGGACAGGTGGTGCTCAGCAAGCTCGGCATCGACAGCATCCCGATCTTCAACGTGGAGAACGCCTGCGCCTCGGGGAGCACGGCCGTGCACCTCGCGGTACAGAGCCTCAAGGCCGGCAGCACCGACGTCGCTCTCGCCATCGGCGCGGAGAAGATGAACGTCCCCGACAAGACCGTCGCGATGGCGCTCTTCGAGGCCGGCTGGGACGTGTCCCGCGCTGAGGAGAACTACGAGGGCATAGTCCGGATGGGCGACGGCGTGACGGTGCCGGCGGGCTCGGAGTCGGAGAAGCCGTACAGCCGCTTCATGGGGATCTACGGCGCACTCTCCCGGCACCACATGAGGACTTGGGGCACGACGCAGCGCCAGATCGCCGCGGTGTCGGCCAAGAACCACCAGCACTCGGTGCACAATCCGTACTCGCAGTTCAGGACGGCGTACACGGTGGACGAGATCCTGGCCGCGCCGCCGATCACCTACCCGCTGACCCTCCCGATGTGCTCGCCGTTGTCCGACGGTGCCGCCGCGGTCATCGTCTGCACCGAGGAGGGGCTGAAGCGCATCGGTGCCGACCGGAGCCGCTCCGTGCGGGTCGCCGCCAGCGTCATGCGCAGCTTCTCGGGCCGCACCCTGGATCGGCCCGACCTTCATGTCGGCCGGCTGGCGGCCGAGGCGGCCTACGAGACGGCCGGCCTCGGACCCGGCGACATGCACGTCGCCGAGGTGCACGACGCCACCGCGATGGGCGAGATCATCCAGGCCGAGAACCTCGGCCTGGCTGCCCCTGGCCAGGGTGGCGTCTGCGCTGAGCGTGGTGACTTCACCCTCGGCGGCCGTATCCCCGTCAATCCGTCCGGGGGCCTGGAGTCCAAGGGGCACCCGATCGGGGCGACCGGGCTCGGCCAGCTCTACGAGCTCGTGACCCAGCTGCGCGGTGAGGCCGGCGCCCGCCAGGTGGCCGGTGCGCGCCATGCCGTCCAGGAGAACGGCGGAGGCTTCCTCGGCATCGAGGAAGCCGCCGTCGCCGTCCACGTCCTGACCAAGAACTGAGGAAGACCCATGTCTGCGCAGAAGCCCATGCTGACCCCACCCCCGCTACCCGTCGACGTGGAGTCGTGGAAGCGGTTGCCTCGGCACGAGAAGATCAGGCCGCTGGCCCGGGACTGGGTGGAGAACGGTGTCGGTGCCCCTGCGCCGATCTACCTCCTCTACGTCCTCAAGCTCATCGCCTTCGCCGTCGGCGGTCTGCTCGTCCTGGCGGCCACGCCGGGCATCGGCGGCGTCACGGATGTCGCCGACTGGTGGCACGAGCCGATCGTCTACCAGAAGCTGGTCATCGGGATCTGGCTCTTCGAGATGATGGGCCTCGGTGGGTCCTTCGGCCCACTCACCTTCAAGTTCCTCCCGCCCCTGGTCGCTCCGCTGCACTGGTTCCGGCCCGGCACCATCCGGCAGCCGCCCTGGCCCCGCGTGGTGCCGCTCACCCGGGGCGACCGTCGCAGCGGGGTCGACGTGCTGCTGGCGGCGGTCGCGGCCGGCCTCATGGTCTGGCTGCTGGCGTCACCGGGATCGGGGCCGGTCCCGCCCGGGGCATCGGCCGGGTTGCTGGACAAGCAGGTCGTCCTCGCGCTCGTCGTGACGATGCTGGCGATCGGGCTGCGCGACAAGGTCCTCTACATCGCCAGCCGGGCAGACGTCTACCTCGTCTCGACCGTGATCTTCCTGTTCCCCTACGACCAGATGATGATCGGCCTCAAGCTGGCGCTGGTCGCCGTCTGGGTCGGAGCCGGAGTCTCGAAGCTCACCCACGTCTTCCCGTACGTCGTGGCCACCATGACGAGCAACGCGCCGCTGCGTCCGAAGTGGTTCAAGCGGGCGATGTACCGGGACCCGGTCAACGACCTGCGGCCGAGCAGGTTCGCGTTCGGGTTCGCCCACAGCGGGACGGTCGTGGAGATCGCGCTGCCGCTGGTGATGCTCTTCTCACACGGCGGGACCGTGTCGTTGGTCGCGGTGGCGATCATCGTGATCTTCCACCTGCACATCATCTCCAACGTGCCGCTCGCCGTGCCGAACGAGTGGAACGTCTACATGCTCGCCGCAGCGATCTTCCTCTTCTGGAGCCATGCCGACGTCGCCGTGAGCGACCTGAGCAACCCGCTGCTCATCGCGCTGCTGGCGGTCGGCGTCGCAGGGCCGGTGGTCCTCGGCAACCTCCGTCCGGATCTCGTCTCGTTCGTGATCGCGATGCGGTACTACGCGGGCACCTGGCCTGCCAGCCTGTGGTGCTTCCGCGGTGAGTCGTGGCGCCGGCTCAGCGAAGACGTCACGAAGGCGTCCGGTCTGGCCGACGAGCAGCTGGAGCGCATCTACGGTGCGGACTACTCCCTGGTCACCCGGTACCGGATGAGCACCTTCCGGTCGTTCTTCCCGGCCGGCATGGCTCTCAACGGGCTGCTCCGGCGGGCCGTGGACGACGTCGAGGCCTACGCCATCATCGACGGCGAGATCATCGCCTCGGCAGTCAACGGCTGGAACATGGGCGACGGACACATGCACAACGAGCAGCTGCTCGAGGCCGTCCAGCGGCGCTGCGGGTTCGCACCCGGTGAGCTGGTGCTGGTGCACGTGGAGTCGCAGCCTCTGAACAAGAACCGGATGGCCTACCGGATCGTCGATTCGGCACTCGGCCGGCTGGAGGCCGGCACGGTCCCGGTCGAGCCGATGCTGAAGCGTCAGCCGTGGGACGACGCGCCGGTTCCGGTGACGTTGACCGGCCCGACCACCGCTCCCGGGGCACTGCTCGATCCCTCCCTCTCCGAGGCGGAGTAGGCGCGGCATGACCAACGCTGTCGTTGTGGGAGCAGGTCCGAACGGGCTTGCCGGCGCGATCACCCTGGCCCGCCAGGGTGTCCACGTCACCGTGCTCGAGGCCGCCGCTACGCCCGGAGGGGGCGCGCGCAGCAGTGAGCTGACGGTGCCCGGCCTGGTCCACGACCACTGCTCGGCGGTGCATCCGCTGGGGATCGGGTCGCCGTTCATGCAGACGATCGAGGGCCTGGACTGGGCTTGGCCCGACATCGATCTCGCGCACCCGCTGGACGACGGCTCGGCCGGGCTCATGCACCGCTCGCTCACGGAGACCGCGCAAGGGCTCGGCGTGGACGGGCCCTCGTGGGCACGCCTTTTCGGGCCGCTCTCCGAGGACTTCGACCTGCTGGCCGGGGAGCTGTTGCAGCCCCTCCTGCACGCACCGAGGCACCCCGTCGCGATGGCTCGCTACGGCGCCCGCGCGCTGCTTCCGGCCACCCGGCTCGCCCGGCGTTGGAGGACGCCGCAGGCGCGAGCCCTGTACGGCGGTGTGGCCGCGCACCTGTTCCACCCGCTCACCAGCCCGACCTCGGCAGGACTCGGCCTGATGATGGTCGCCTCCGGCCACCGCTACGGGTGGCCGGTCGCCCGAGGCGGCTCGCAATCGATCACCGACACGTTGGTGGCTACCCTCGAGGCGCTCGGCGGCAAGGTTGTCACCGGGGTCCAGGTGCGGACGCTCGCGCAACTCGGTTCCCCCGACGTCGTCCTGCTGGACACCTCGCCGCGCGGTGCGGCGGAAATCCTGGGAGACGCGTTGCCGCGCCGTGTCGGGCGCGCCTACCGGCGTTTCCGGCACGGGCCCGCGGCGTTCAAGGTCGACTTCGCGATCGACGGCCACATCCCGTGGCGCAACGAGGCCTGCCGTCGAGCCGGCACCGTGCACCTCGGCGGGGACCTGAAGGAGATCGTGCACACCGAGGCAGAGATCCACCGCGGCCGGATGCCCGAGCAGCCGTTCGTGCTCGTCGGGCAGCAGTACCTCGCCGACCCGACGCGATCGGCGGGCGCCCTCAACCCGATCTGGGCCTACGCCCACGTGCCGCACGGCTACCCGGGCGACGCGACCGAGGCCGTCGTGAAGCAGATCGAGCGGTTCGCACCGGGCTTCCGGGAGCAGATCGTGGCGACCTCGCAACGCACCACCGAGGGCTTCTCGGCGTACAACGCCAACTACGTCGGCGGCGACATCATCACCGGTGCCAACAGTCCCCGCCAGCTGGTGTTCCGGCCCCGGGTGGCGCTGGCCCCCTACCGGACCGGGGTTCCGGGCGTGTTCCTCTGTTCGGCGGCGACGCCCCCCGGTGCCGGTGTCCACGGCATGTGCGGCTTCAACGCGGCCCGGTCCGCGCTCGGACACCTCGAAGGACGCACTCGAAAGACCGCCGTCGTGCGATCCACCCAAGGGAGTCACCACCGATGAACCATCCGACGTACGGGATCACTGGCAAGCGGACGTGGCTGCTCCTGGTCACGATCGTGGTCGCGGTGCTCCTTCCGGCAGCGCCGTCGACGGCGAAGGGCGGCGACGACATCCAGTTCGCGCCTGCGCAGGACTATCCCTCCTCGACGGTCACCTACAACGGGACGGCCAGCCCGGGAGCCATCACGCACCTGTATCGCAACGGGAAGGCCGACAAGTACGCCGACCTGGTCATCGCGAACATCGTCGGCGGCCCGGTCGTGCTGTACGGCGTCGGCGGCGGAAGGTTCTCCGAGCGCCATGTCCTCAACAACTCCGACACCGATGCCTCGGCGGTCTCCGTCGCCGACTTCGACGCCGACGGCGTCCCCGACATCGTGTCCGGCGGCTACACCACCGGTCGCCTCACGGTGATGCTCGGGCGACGGGACGGGTCTTACCACGTCAGTGGCCAATACCTCCTCGAAGGCGTCTGGCCCTCCCAGTTCCAGGTCGCCGACCTCAACCGCGACGGCCACCTCGACATCGCCACGTCGGCGTACGTGGGGAGCCGTGTCACGATCCTGCTGGGCAAGGGCGACGGCACCTTCCGCCGGGCGCCGTCGGCCCCGAGCACCATCCTGGCGCTGGCCGTGCTGATCGCCGACTTCAACGGCGACAAGGTCCCGGACATGGCCGTGACCGAGTCGATCCCGACGCTGGGCCCGCTCAGCGGGTCGAAGAACCTGCTCCACGGCACCGTGAAGATCCTGCTCGGCAACGGAGACGGCACGTTCCGCGCCCAGGGCACCCATCCGATCGGCGTGTTGTCCGAGACGATTCGGTACGCCGATCTCAACGAGGACGGCAAGGGAGACCTCGTTGTCCTCAACGCGTTGATCGGGAACGACGCATCGATCCTCTACGGCCTCGGCGGCGGACGCTTCGCGCCCGAGAAGCGCATGCACCTCGGTGGACCCGACTCTGTCGAGGTCCTCGACGTGCGAACGGCCGACGGTGCCGAAGGCCTGCAGCTGGTCGACTTCAACAGGGACGGCCACCTCGACATGGTCGTCACCCAGATGATCTCGAGCACCCTGGTGGTCTTCAAGGGTGACGGACACGGACACTTCGACCTGGTCGGGCAGCAACCCGTCACGGGGTTCCCCGAGGACCTGATGGCCGGCGACCTCGACGGCGACGGCTGCCAGGACCTCGCCGTCCCGGGGAACGTCCCGCCGATCGGACCTGCGGACATCGGCGTGGCACGGGTGTCGGTCCTGCTGAACCGGTCGTCGGGATGCCGGGCGCCGGCCACGAACAGTGCTGGGGCACCGGGCTCCGCCGGCGGAGGGCCGAGCACCCACGAGGCACCGGGGCCCGTCGAGGGCGCGGCACCGTCCCAGCCGGAGACGGACGTCCACGTATCGGTGGTAGAGGTCGTGCTCCCGGCATGGCTGAAGGACGTGCTCGGAGTATGGCGATGAGCCCGCACCGGGACCACCGCGAGGTCACCTTCCTCAGTGCCGGCGTCCGGTGCGGGGCGTGGCACGTACCTGCCGCCGATGACAGGCTCGCCGCCGCAGGTCGCCCGTGCGCCGTGATGGCGCACGGGTTCGGAGGCACCCGGGACACCGGGTTACTCGGCTACGCCGAAGGTTTCGCTTCCGCGGGCCTCGATGTCCTCGTCTTCGACTATCGCGGCTTCGGCACGTCCGAGGGCATTCCGCGCCAGCCGGTCTCCTACCGTCATCAGCGCGCCGACTACGGCCTTCGCGACGCCCTCCGAGCCCTGCTCCGTCGTACGCCGCTGCGCACGCCCATGCTCGTGCAGGTCGGCGTGAACGACGCCGTCGCACCGCCGTGGGCTGCGCGGGCGGCAGCCGAGAAGGCGGGACGGTACGCCGAGGTCCTGAGCTACCCGGTCGACCACTTCGACGTCTACGAGGGCCCTTGGCAACGGCAGATCCTCGGTGACCAGCTCGACTTCCCGACCCGACGGCTGACCCGGAAGAGCGGGGCCACCGCATGAACGATCTCGCCAAGGCGATGCTCCCATTGCTGATCTTCTGGTCCTTGCCTCTCATTCCGGCACTCGTGGCCGCCGTTGCCGCGATCTTCGAGACAGTGACGTCACCTGCTCGTCGACGCAAGGCGCCTGCAGGGGACGTCCGAGCCAGCCCCGTGGCTTCCCCGCAGACGTCGACCGACGCTTCCACGAAGCCGAGCGTCGCCCCCGCAGGATTCGACTTTTCCCCGGATTTCCCCCACGGCCGCACCGATGAAGCACCTCACGAAAATCTATCCGCAGCTTGGATACCGCCAGAACGAGCGTGAATCACCTTTCTTCCGGTGCTACTACGACATCTGAGCAAAGAGGCGGAACTCGCCTCTGACGTGCAGCTCTACGGAACCCCGTCGACGTCTCCCCCGGTTTCCCCGGGCGGGCCTCCGGCGGGGGTTCCGGTGTTCGTGTGCCGCCCGCCAGGCCGATGCAGGGGTCGCCGCGGCGCGGCGGCACGAGGGCCGGACGAAGGCTGCCCCCACTGCCGTTGTTCGCCAAAGGTTCACGCCACGGACGACCTTCACGCCGAGGTTCTGGACATAGTTCCGTCGACCCCGACTCGATCCCCTCCCAGGAGCGTCATGCGTATCCCACTGTTCCCGGTCGTCGCCGCGAGCGCCGCCCTCATCGCCTTCCCCCTCGCCGCAAAGGCCGCCCCGGCCGACACCGGCAAGACGAGCACGCAGGGCTCGTTCGCCTACGCGGTCTACGGTGACGCGCCGTACGGAGTGAACCCGACCGACACCTCGGAGACCGCCGCGACACCGGCGTTCATCGACACGGTCAACGCCGACCCTGACGTCAGCGCCGTGGTCCACGTGGGCGACATCCACTCCGGCAAGCAGTACTGCACCGAGCGCTACGACCGGCAGGTCGCCGAGCTCTGGAGCCACTTCGCCGACCCGGTGGTCTACACCCCGGGCGACAACGAGTGGACCGACTGCCACAAGGCTGCCGAGGGCGGCGGCACTTACAACAAGACCACCGGGCAGGTCGATCTCGTCCGGGACGCGCACGGCGACCCGGTCGACTACGCCGGCGGAAACCCGGTTGCGAACCTCGCCCTGATCCGCTCGATCTTCTTCCCCCGGGCCGGCGCCACCCTGGGCAGGGGGGACCTGCGGACGTTGTCGCAGGCCACCGCGTTCGACCCGGCGTACCCCGCAGACGCGCAGTACATCGAGAACGTGATCTGGAAGCGGAAGGGCTTCGTCTTCGTCACCCTGAACATCCCGGGCGGCTCGAACAACGACACCGATCCCTGGTACGGCGCCTCGTCGATGAGCGCGGACCAGGCAGCCGAGTCGACCGCCCGCACGGCCGCCGACCTGCGCTGGCTGGACCGCGCCTTCCAGGTCGCCACCGACCAGGACGCGCAGGGCGTCGTCATCGTCCAGCAAGCCGACATGTGGGACCTCGACGGCAAGGCCGTCACGCACCTGGGCCAGTACGAGCCGCTCGTGAGCAGCATCGCCGCACACACCCGGGCGTTCGCCCGGCCGGTGCTGGCGCTCGAGGGCGACTCTCACGTCTACCGCTCCGACAACCCGCTGCAGCAGAATTCCGACTGCACCGGTGACGGGACCGTCTGCGACTCCGACGCCTGGACCAGCCACCCCGGCTACGACGTGCCGAACTTCCACCGCATCGTCGTCCACGGCAGCACCGTGCCGCTGGAGTACCTGAAGCTGACCGTCACCCCCGGCGCCGGCAAGCGGGCCACGACCGCGACGTCCTTCGGGCCGTTCTCCTGGTCGCGCCGCATGGAGAGCTGAGCCAACCACCGACCTTCCGCCGACGGCGGTCCCCTCAGCCACCGCCACCGCGCCGCCACGTACAACGCCTGGCGCCCGGACCTAGACGACGTGACGCCCGCGGCCAAGGCTACGGCGATCCGGGCAGGCCCACGGCTCGGTGCTCGCCGCGTTGCTGGCGGTCTCCGCGACCTTCCACGTCGGGATCAGCGTGCTGCGCGGCCGGGCGTTCGACACCAACACCCGGCGGATCGACGGGCTGAGCGACGCTGCGGATCATTCGTCCAGGCGGTATCCGTGCCCGCGGAGGGTGGTGATCTGTGGGACGCGTGCATCGCCGAGGTCAGGGTTCGCGAGCCGTTGCCTGAGAGCGGCGATGTGGACGTCGAGAGTCTTCGTCGATCCGAACCAGTTCTCGTCCCAGACGTCGCTCATGAGCTGCTCCCGGCTGACTGCGATGCCGGGGGCGGCTGCCAGACGTGCGAGAAGGTCGAACTCCTTGGGGCGCAGCTCGAGCTCACAGGCTCCGACACGGGCCCGGCGCGATATCGGATCGACCAAGAGGTCGCCGATCGTGAAGGGCTCGGCCCGGGTCTCCGGCGACGGCGCGCGGCGCAGGTGAGCACGGACTCTGGCCAGGAGCTCGGTCATCCGGAACGGCTTGAACAAGTAGTCGTCGGCGCCGGACTCGAGTCCCACCACGACGTCCATTTCGTCGCGACGGGCGGTGAGCATGACGATGACGCACTCGGGTTGCCGGTCGCGCAGAGTCCGACAGACATCGACGCCGTCGATGTCGGGGAGTTGCAGGTCCAACAAGACCAGGTCGAACGTGGTCTCTTTCGTGGCCTGAAGGGCCCCGTATCCGGTTCGTTGCCAAGTGGGTCGATGCCCGTTCGCACGAAGGGAGGTTTCGAGGAGTCGGCCGATCTTCTCGTCGTCCTCGACCACCAAGACCGCTGCCATGGTTCTCAGGTTAGGGATTCGCGCAAGCCTTCGCGCGCCGAGCGTCGGGCGATGCACAGCACGAGGTGGGCCGCGGCTGCGGTCGCAAGCGTGGCTCCGACGACCACCGCGACGACGTACGTCCAGGGTTGGGCAAGCGTGCTGGGAGGCGGGTCGAAGACCCCGGTGAGCATGGTGACGAGCAGCCGGGACATCCCCCAGCCGGTGATCAGGCCGGTGACCACCCCGAGTGTGATGACGACCGCGGGTTCGGCCCAGGCGATCCGGGTGAGCTGCGTGGGTCGAGCCCCAACTGCGGTCAGGATCGCCAAAGTGCGGCGTCGCTCGTTCAACGACAGGGCCAGCACCAGTCCGCCCGCGGCCCCGGCGAGCAGTACGGCGAAGACGAGGTCGAGGCGAGCCAAGCCGGACATGTCAATCGAGGTCAGCGACGAGCTGACCAGGCCACGAGCCTGATCCAACGTCCCGACGGTCGGCCCCGGCCCGAGCAGAGCACGGAGGCGACCGGCGACCTCGCTTCGTGAGCCGTCGGTGCGGACGAGGACGGTGGACACGGCGCTGTCGGTGGTCTGACGGCCGAGGTAGGAGGCGTTGGCGACGATGAAGCTGTCCTTCGGCGCGGTCGGGAACTCGTTCACGATCCCGACGTAGGTGAAGGTGACGGGGAGGTACCGGCCGGTGCTCTGGTCCTGGAGGCGGAGCTTGAGCGTGTCTCCCTGCGACAGCTGGTAGTCGTTGACGGTCTCGGCGCTGACCAACGCACCGTTGGGGGTGGCCGCGAGCCGATGGAGCATCTCGGAGGCCGACGCGCCCTGGAAGTAGGGATCCTGGAGCGAAGTCGCGTCGGTGATCCGTGCTGGGTCGATGCCGTAAAGGTCCTGCAGGTCGCTGCCGACGTAGGCGTACCTGTGCATGAGCGGTTGAGCGGCTGCGACGCCGGGGACTCGTTCAAGCCGCCGGGTCAGTGCGCTGGTGGCGGGCGTGCCCGGCGGCTCGGTCACGGTGACGTCTGCTCCGTTGGTGAGTTGGGCGTCGGCTTCGGCTTGTTGTTGGTAGGTCGCGTTGAAGGTGGCGGTACTGATCGCGAACGCGAGCGCGAGACCGAGGAGCGCGACCGAGCGCGCGACCAGGCTGCGCTGACGGCTGAGCATCAGCGCCGCCGTGCCTGCGAGGCGGCCGCTCACCGGACGCAGACCCCGAGCCAGGAGGGGTCGGCCGGGGCCTACGAGGAGGTCGGCGACCCGCCAGGTGGCGAGCGCGGCGGCGATCCACGCGAGTCCCGGGGCGAGGAACGCCCAGTAACTCACCGAGACCGTCGGGACGCCCTCGGGGGCCAGCACCAACTGGTACTTGTTGTGACCGGCGGCCAGGACGAGCAGGGCGACGACAGCGAGCAGGAACACGTCGAGTCCGTAGGCCAGCCACTTCGGTCGGGTCGAACCTGCACGCGTCGGCGCCCGGCCGGAGATCTCGCTCCGGGCCGGCACGGCCACGGCCGCGAGTGCCACCACGAGTCCCACCACAACGGCTCCTCCGGCCCAGATCAACGAGGTTCCGGTGGTGGCGCCGAACGCCGGTGACCCGAACATGACTCCCCCGGTGAACGCCGCAGCGGCGATGCCGGCCACCGCGCCAGCGGCGCCGACCACGAACGTCTCGGCGAGCACGAGCGTCCACAGGGTCCAGCTGGTGGCGCCGCGCGTACGCAGCAGCGCGTATTCGCTCTGCCTGCGTGCGGCACCGGAGCGCGCGACCGCTGCGCTCACCAGGGCGGCGAGCATCGCCCCCGGCAGACCCAGGAACAAGAACAGAAGCCGGGCGTACGCCGCGTCCTCGCGGGCGCTGCCGAGCACGGTGCCGAGGTTGTCCCCGACGACAGCCGTCCCGCCGGAGGCGAGCTCGAGGTGCCGGGCAGCGCCCGTTTCCCGCAGGTACGCCGTTGACGGGTCCGCAGGAAGGGCGTGCTCGCGGCGCGCGTGGATCTGCGTGACGATGCCTGGTCGTCCGGCGTAGACCTGGTCGAACTCCGGTGCAGGGACGAGAAGAACGTTGTCGGGTGGCGCGGAGAGCTGGCTCTGGGGCGGTGCGCCGACCTTCTGGAACAGGGAGTCAGCTTGGGGAAGCTCGACGACGCCGACGATCCGGACCGAGTACGGCGGGGCGCCGGCGCGGCGTACCCGGACGGTGTCCCCGACCTGGACCTGGAGGTTGGCTGCTGTCTGCTGCGCCACGACGGCACCGTCGAGCCTGCCGGTCAGGACACGGATCGCGAGCGGAAAGGTCCTCGACCAGCTGGTGGGGACACCAAGGACCTGACCGGCGCCAGTGGTCTGGGTCGTCCCTCGCGTCGTGGCCTGGAATCCGGGCGTGCCGGCGAACCTGACGGGGACAGCCCTTAGTGTGCCTGGATCGGCCCGGACGGCATTGAGCACCGTAATCGGTGATCCGTTCGTCACCTGCGCCTGCCAGTCGATGGCAACACCCGCCGAGGCATGGCGGGCCATCGCTGCCGTCGTGGCTGCGATGAAGCTCCCGAGGCTCGCGAGCAGGCACACGGCCAGGCCGATACCCAGCGCTGCCGCTGCCAAGCGACGCCAGCGATAGCGGACCAGTCCGAGGAGCCAGAGCCGGATCACTGGGGTGCTCCGTCGACGCTGACCCGTCCGTCCCGGATGCGCCATCGCTGCGGGAACCGCTCGTAGACCAGGGGGTCGTGACTGGCCACGACCAGACCCGCCGAGACCTCGTCAGCCGCAGCCCACAGGGCGTCGAGCACGCCCCGCGCGGCGTCGTGGTCGATTCGACCCGTCGGCTCGTCCGCGAGGATGAGCCGTGGGTGGCATGCCAGAACCCGCGCGACCGCGACCCGTTGGGACTGTCCCCCGGACAGCTCGTCGGGCAACTGGCGAGCGACGCCGGCGAGGCCGACGAGGTCCAGGGCAGACATCGCTGCATCGTGTGCCTCGTCGCGACGTACGTCGTGCAGCACCAGCGGAAGCGCCACGTTCTCGATGGCGGTGAGGGTCGGCACCAGTGAGAGTGCCTGAAAGACGGTTCCCACCAGGAACGGGTCACCGCGCGGGTGCCCGAGCGCCGGCCAGGTGACGGTTCCGCGGGTGGGGCTGTCGAGTCCGGCGAGGAGCCAGATCAGGGTCGACTTGCCCGAGCCCGACCGCCCGACCAGCGCGATCCTGTCCTCGCTGTTGATCGTCCCGGTCGCGTCGTGGAGGGCGACCACCGCCTGGCGGCCGGTCCCGAAGGTGCGGCCGACGCCGTCGATCATCGCCAGCGCGTTCACGGTTGCACGATCCCGTCTTCGAGCTGAAGCACGCGATCGGCAGCACGCCGGACCATCGCGCTGTGGCTCGACACGAGCACGGCGGTTCCCTGCTCAGCCCGTGATCCGAGCAGCGCGAGGACCTGCTCCTCGGTTGCCTCGTCGAGCTCGCCGGTGGGCTCRTCGGCGACGAGAATCGCTGGATCGTTGGCCAACGCGACTGCGAGCCCGGCGCGCGCGGTCTCGCCACTGGAGAGCTGGCTGGGAAAGGAGTCGGCGCGGGCGGCGAGTCCGAGCTCGTCGAGGAGGCGTCGTGCGTCCACGGAGTTCTGCCGGGCCAGGTGCTGGGCCAAGCGGAGATTCTGCGCGACCGTGAGGTGGTCGAACAGGTTTCGTTCCTGTGCCAGCATCCCGAGGTGGTCGCCGCGCAGCCGCGCGCGGGCGGCCGCAGGTTGGTGACTCATGCGGTGACCGGCGATCCAGACCGTGCCACCGGAGGGCTCGTCAGTGCCGGCGACACAGCCGAGAAGGGTTGACTTGCCGGATCCCGACGGCCCGGAGACCGCCAGGAACTCTCCGGCGTCGACCTGGAAAGTGACTCCTCGCAGTGCGAGCGTCTCTTCGTCACCGGCCCGGTAGAAACGGTAGAGGCGTTCCACCCGCAGCGGGACGACGACAGTCATCGTCAGCTCCAGTGGAGCGAGTCGCTGACCAGACGCCACGGATCAACGTTGTCGGCGCCCTTCGGGCCGGTGAGCGTGAGAACGGCTTCCTGTCCCGCGTGCCAGAACTCATAGCGCTCCGCCGCGTCGCGGACGACCTTGCCACTCACCTGGTTCGGCGCCGAGTCGAGCAGGTAGGTGACCAGCACCGCCGGCCCGTGCTGCCGCTTGATCGCGGAGACCTGCTGGAGGGTGAACTTGGACACGCTGCTGCGCAAGGAGGGCACCTCGCTCCGGCGTGCGGACGCGGGTGTGGGGGCCGTTGCCATCGGGACCGTCTGGATCGCGATGCTGTTGTAGTGGTCGGTGAAAGTCGTGACCCCGTGGGTGGTGCTGCGCGGCCATCCCTCGGGGACCTTGATGTGGACCGTCGAACCGGGCGGCCGGTAGTCGACGAAGACCTGGTTGTCCGGGATGTCGCCGGGAGGGTTGAACTCGGTGGCGTGTGCAGGTGCCGGCTTGGACGCTCCCGCTTGGGTGCTCGGTGCCGATGGCGAAACCGTCTGCCCGGACGTGGTCTGCCCGGCGCTGGGGGACGAGGTCGTCGGGCCACTGCCTCCGCAGCCGGACACTGCAGCGAGCGCGGCGAGCGCGGCGAGGACGGAGGCGGAGATTGCGACCTGCTTGGCGTTGGAGGACATCTCGGCTCCTCACGGGCGGTCCTTTGAGAAATCGGGTGTGCTTGTCACGCTAGGGGGGAGCCCGCCAACACACTGCCAGCACGAGGCAAGACCAAGGCAAAGCCGGAGAGGGCCGGGAGGTCACATGCGTCGTCGGATCCTCTCCGTCGCGATGCGATCGGTATTGATCGCGGTCCTCATCCTCGGCCTGCCGCTCGGTGTGGCTCTCGAACGGTTGACCACGAGTCGAGCTCGGGCTGAGCTCGAGGCGCTGGCCTTGCGCGCAAGTGTCACCGTTCCCGTCCAGCCGGGAGACCCTCCCGAGCTACCGAGAGTGGCATCGGGACAGGAGCTCGCCGTGTATGACGTGCACGGCCACCGCACCGCCGGTTCGGGCCCGAAATCGCTCGAGCAGGGATCGCGTGCCTCGCTCACCGGCCATCCCACGGAGGCGACCATCGGCGGGGACATCGTGGAGGTGGTTCCAGTCTCTGCCAACGAACGTGTCTATGCGGTCGTGCGGGCAGCGACCGAGGAAGCGCGGGTCCGGCATCAGGTGTGGCGGCAGTGGGCCGTGCTCCTCGGAGGTTGCTTGCTGGCCGGGTGCGCAGGGGCTGCGTTCGCGGCCAGAGCCAGCCGCCGGTTGGCGACGCCGGTCTCTGAGCTCGCCGCACTCGCCGAACGGGTGGGCGACGGGGAGTTCGCACCGGAGCCTGAACCCAGCGGCGTCGCTGAGGTCGACACCGCTTCCCGAGCTTTGAGCGTGACTGCCCGGCGATTGGGTGAGCTGCTCGAACGGGAGCGGTCGTTCGCCCGAACGGCGTCCCACCAGCTACGCACTCCCCTCACCCGCCTCCAGCTCGAGCTCGAAGCAGGGCTCGAGGCCGGCGGACGCCCCCTTCAAGAAGCAGCCGAGTCCGCACTCGAAACCGCCGAGCAGCTGTCGCAGACCATCGAAGAAGTGCTTGCCCTGGCACGGGACCCGCGCGCGGCCGCCTCACTTGACGTCGTCCAACTGGCCGAGTCCAGCGCAGAGGAATGGCGAGGACTTCTCGCAGCCGACGCCAGGCCCCTGAGGGTCCACGCTCCACCGACGACAATGGCTACCGCCAGTCCTGCCGCGGTGAGGCAGATCCTGCACGTGCTGCTCGACAACGCATACCAGCACGGTTCCGGCGCGGTGTCGATCACCGTCCGCAGTCCGCACGGTGCGGTAGCCCTGGATGTCTCGGACGAGGGTGGCCTCCCGACCGGGCGCTGGAACGCGCGCGGAGTCGGTCTGCAGCTCGCGAACGATCTCGCCGAGGCCAATGGAGCGCGCATTCTCATGTACGTCACAGCCGGGGTCACGCGCGCGACTGTGCTGCTGCCGGGAATCCCGGACTGAGGGCCTCGAAGCGGATCGAGCGGTCAGGAGCGGCGAGCGCTGGTCACGAAGGACGCTCCGGCCTCCCCCGGACTCCGATCGTGACCGGACCGAGAACCCAGGCGAGACCGGCGATCGCCAGCCCCGCAGGCACGTCGACGAAGAAGTGCCAGCCGAGGTAGACGGTCGCGACCATCGTCCCCGCGAGGTAGACGCCCAACACGACGGTGGTCCGCCTCATCCGGTGCCACCACGCAAGGCCGAGGATCGTCGCGGTCACCCCGACGTGCAGGCTCGCGAACGCCGAGACCTGCGCGAAGGCGTCGTGGGCAGCCGGGTGGGCCAGCAGGTACGCGCGCTCGTCCAGGTACTTCGCCTGGGTGCGCTGCGCCTCCAGACCGGGCAGGGACGCGAAGTCCTGGGGCGCAACGTGGAACGGCCCCAGCGACGGGATCAGGTAGTAGGTCGCCGTGCCCAGGATCCACACCCAGCACAGCGAAGCGGTTCCGACGAACCCGTCGCGCGTCCGTCGGGACAACGCGATCGTCGCCGGGAGAGCAAGCAGGGCCAGGAGGGCGAAGGACGAGTACCACAGCATCACGACATTCGCGGTGAGGCCGGTCCCGAGCAGGTCGTGGAGAACGACGGCGGGGCTGTGCCCGGCGAAGAGCGCGCGGTCCCAGCGCTCCAGCATCGCGTCGCGAGGAGCGTTGAAGACGTCCCAGCTCTTCAGGTTGTGGTACGTGAAGTAGGTGACGTCATAGGCCAGGAGCGCGGCGGATGCGGCCGTGAGCCTGCCGCGGTCCCACCGCACCCGCAGGACCTGTGCGACGCTCGCAAGGTCACGTGACGGCCGAGCGCGCACCACCGCGTCGACGAGGACGAATCCACTGAATATCGCAAGGCTCAGTGCGAGCCGGCCGGAGAAGTACTCACCGCCCGGGTCCCGGAACGGGATGCCGAGGTGGAGCGAACGCGCCACGCCGACGCAGACGAACGCGAGCACCACAGCCCACAAGCGCGCGCTCCACACCAGGTCGCGGCGGAGCGCCGGCCGGTGAGTCTCGGCGACGTCGGAGATGGTCACCCGCGGACCCTACGCGGAGGTTCTTGAACCTCACCTGACAGCTCGGCGCCTGGTCGAGCTCACCGCCGTGAGCGCCAGGATCGGCGCGAGCACGAGCAAGCCGGCCGGCGGGATCCCGGTGCCCGAGTCGTTCACTGCGAACGCGAGGATCCAGCAGAGTGCCACGGCGCGGAGTCCGGTGGCGAGGAACGGCGTCGGCTCGACCACTGCGCCCAGCAACGCCGGCGACCGTGGGTCGGACCTGACCGCGACGACAACGACAGCGAGGAGCACCGGCACCAGCAGCGTCAGCGGCGAGGAGGTCAGCATCGACCAGTTCTCGCAGAGGATGACGCCGAGCTGGTGCCACTGGCCCTGACCGACCACGCCGGCGACGAACTCGCCGAGATGGGTCCGGTAGGCGGTCGGGCCGACGTAGTCGAAGACGGCGAACACGCCGACCAGCGCTACCGAGACGGCCAGCGTCGTGCCGGCGCGGCGCCAGGTCATCTTCTCGCCGGCGGCCTTGACCGCGAGGTACCCGAAAGCCGGGGCGAGCGCGAGCGGGCCGCCTCCGTCGGCTCCCCAGGACGGTGACCCGTCGACGAGCAGCGCGGTCAGCCCGATCAGGACCACCACTGCGACCGCCGCTCGCCGGTGCCGCGTGCCGATCAGCCGGTCGGCGACGAGGGCAGCGATCACGATCGCGGTGGTGGCGAACACGGCGTACATCACGTTGCCCTGGCCGTAGTAGCGCCCGCCGTACACCGGTTGCAGCCCCATGAGCGAGATGAACTGCAGCCGCGATCCGTGCATCACGTCCTGGGCGATCACGAAGAACGTGACGGTCGCCAGGAACAGGGTCGGGCCGACGGAGGTCCGTCGCCACGGACCACGCACGGCGACGATGCCGAGCAGTCCGGCGAAGCCGACGACGCAGGCGGCGAGCGCTGCCTGCGGGTGGTCGCTGCGCCACCACGGGACCAGTCCGGCCAACAGGGTCGCTACCGGCGTCGCCGCGCACAGCGCGATGACGAAGGAGGTCAGCCGACGCGACAGGCCTGCTCCGGCCAGCGCTTCCCGTCCCCGCCGCCGCAGCAGGAACCAGCCGAGCGTGACCGCGAAGAGAGCGAGCGCGCTGCCGCCCAGGAACAGCGCGAAGAAACGCGGCACGAAAGGCGCTTCGGTGTTCAGGGCGCGCACCAGCTCGGTCACCTGTCGGAGCGGGGCGTTGACTCCCGCGACCGGTCGCACCACCAGCGGGCGTCCCTCCCCGAGCGACGACGACGACGTGCCGACGCGCTGCAGCAGGAGCGCCGCCAGGTCGGCGGTCTGCACGACCCCGGGTTGCCGGGTGGACAACGACGTCAGCAGGCCGTGCGGGACGCCGGGACCCGAGGCAATCACCGGGACGAAGGTGCTTGCGGTGCCGTCGTTGGCCAGACCCGTGACCACGACCGTCGAGTCCGGGGGCAGCATCATCACGAGGCGACGCAGTGCCGCGTCGTCGGTCCGACCGAGGTCAGCCAAGGTCACCGGGCAGGACAGGTGGGTCAGATCAGCCGGATCTGCAACATAGTGGGCGACGACGCCCGAACGGCTTGCGGCGCCGAGCGCGGCGCGGGGCCCGGCAGCACCGACGCATTGGCCGGCTTGCAGCAGGATCGAGGCGGGCGCTCCCAGGTCTGTCGGCTTGGCCTCATGCAGGCCCGTTCCTCTCCAGCGGGACCAGGCTGGGAAGGCTGCCGATCCGTCCGGGCCTGGAGTCGGTCCGGGCCGGGCGCAGCGCCCCGTGCCGACATCGGTGGGAGTCGCGGTCGCCAGCATCAGCCACGCATCTGACGAACAGCTCCGGCCGGCTGGGGTCCGTGTGGCCTGCGCTCCGACGGCACCTTGCTCTGCGAGTGCATGCAGC
The DNA here is from genome assembly GCF_052114005.1 of Marmoricola sp. RAF53. Lineage (NCBI taxonomy): Bacteria > Bacillati > Actinomycetota > Actinomycetes > Propionibacteriales > Nocardioidaceae > Marmoricola > Marmoricola sp. RAF53. Next base: position 23,274 of record NZ_JBFRDX010000032.1, read on the forward strand.
ACCGGCATGCGGCCGGACTCGACGTCGTCCCAGGTCAGGGTGGGCATCCCGACAACGACCAGCGGTCCCGACTGTGCGATCGGTCCCACATGCGGGTGCGAGAGCCAGGCCGAGATCAGCAGCCCCACGGCGACGAAGCAGGTGCTGGCGGCGACCATCAGACCGAGCCAGCGCCGCGCGCTCATCGCACCCTGTCCCGGGACGGGACGGGTACTGCGGCGTCTGAGCAGTCTGAAGCCACGATTCCAGTCCAGCAGACCGAAACAACTGACAGCCATTCCAGCTCCTGCCGTTGACGAGGCACTCACTGTCCCTGACGACAAGCAGACCCGCGCTGCAGCGCATACGGGGTCGCGATCCGGTAGATCCCGGCCCGGGGTGCGTCGAGCACGGTCCAGACCAAGGAGTGCGGTTGCCCACCGTTCTCCGCCCCTGGTGCGGGAATCTCCTCCACCTGCCTGTCCAGACAGCCGCGGACGTCGCCCGGCGAGACCGCCGGACCGGCGTTCTCGGGTGCCTTCAACGGGCGGCCAGCCGCGTCGACGAGGGTGAGCCAGGGTGAGGAGAGGATCCGCAACCGGACCCGTCCCGGCACCGGTACCGCGAGCACGACCTCACCGGCGCTGAAGCTCAGCACGGTTGCCGGGCTGTCCACGAGAGGCGTGGGCTCGTCCACGGCGTACAGACGTCCGCCGGGACCACTCCAGACTTCGTGCAGGTAGGGCAGTCCTCGGTCGACGAGGTCGGCCTCGTGGACGGCGGCCGGATCCGGCTCGGCGTCGGGCAGGTAGACGTAGTGCACGGCCCAACGGTCGAGCCAAGCCCGGTACGACGCCCCGGTGAGCGCACCACGGGTGTAGAACAGGTCGTTCCGGTCCGCGTCTGCCTGCCGGTTCCACCCCCGGGCGAGGTTCACGTACGCCGCCAGCGCCGATGCTTCCCGGTGGCTCCGTGACGGTACGACCTCGACCCGTGCCAGGTCGGCGTGCCGGGTGCGCAGCTGCCGCACCAAGGGCTGCACCTCCCCGGTCCAGGCGTCTGCCGAACGGGTGTTGACGACGTCGGCGGCCGCGGTACCGACCTGCCAGACCGTGGCGGCGACAACGCCGAGAGCGAGTACGGTCCGGGCCGTGCGTCCGTTCGGTAGCCCGATCCGGGGCACGGTCAGCGGCCATGCCTGTGCGGCCAGCGCGACGAGCACGACGCCACCGAAGGTCAGCGCCAGCCGGGTCACGTTGCTGCCGATCTCCGACGGCACCAGCAGTGCCACCACGACACCGAGCGTGTAGATCGCGGCGCCGGTGCGCACGGTGCGCCAGGAGCGCGGAGGCAGCAGCGCGCAACAGGCTCCGATCACCACCGGCAGGACCATCGACCGCGGTGCCATGGGTTGCTGCCCGGAGAACGGGAAGAGCACCGCCGAGGCCAGTACCACCAGCACCGGCGGGACCCCGAGTGCATACCCGGTCCCTCGACGTCCACCGAGCCACAGTGCCGCCGCGACGACCCCGAGGAACAGCCCGGCAACGGGGCTGGACGCCGTCGACAGGGCCGCGAGCAGGCCGGCCAGCACAGCTCGTCCCACGCGGAACTCCCGACCAGCGCCAGCCGGCGACCGGTCCACGAACACGACCGCCACCGCGGCGAGCCCGAACATCACGCCGAGCGCGAAGGTGGCGCGGCCGGACACCGTGTTGCCGGCGATCGCGAAGGCGCCGTACACCGCGGACGGCAACGGGCGGCGCAGGGCAGGTGACCGGACCAGGATGATCGCGAGGATGCCCGAGGCGACCACGCCGGCCATGACGGCAGTGGTCCGCACCCCGATCAGCGCCATCACGTAGGGCGAGAGGACGCTGTACGACATCGGGTGCATCCCGCCGTACCAGGCCAGGTCGTAGGCCATCCGCGGGTGGGCACGCGCGAATCCTGCCCAGGCGTCCTGCGCCGCCAGGTCCCCTCCTCCGTTGGCGATCAACGTCAGCCAGAGCAGGTGCAGGACCAGCGCCACGAGGACGGCCGCCACCACCGGATGCACCAGCAGCCGTCGCCAGGCCGGGCGAGGATGGGTCACCGTGCTCAGTCCCACGGGGCCATCATGGTCGACCTGCGACGGTCCGGGCCCCGGTGTCCGGGGAGCCGGCTGACCGGTACAGGTTCGGCTTGAGCCACACGATCACGCCGGCGGCGACCGTGGCCAGCAGCAGGAGCGCGTTCTGGCCGTGAAGGTGGAGCGACGGATCCAAGGGGGCGGTCAAGGCGAGCGCGAGCGCGGCCGCGATCACCGTCGCGGTGGCTCGGGGTGATCGGGGTGCCATCGCCAGGAGTGGGAGGCACCACAGGGCGTACCAGTAGTGCCCGGCCGGACTCAGCACGGTGACGGCCAGCATGACGAGCGCGACGGCCTCGAGCGCGCGTGCCCTGTCACCGGCCGGCGCGCGCACGAGGGCCAGGGCTGCGCAGGCAGCGATCACGACCAGACCCGCGGCGTGCGCCAGGGCGACCGGGCCAGCGGCAGGCCAGGGTGCGTCGGGCGCGAACCGCCCCGCCAGCCGTCCCAGATCGGTCGTGACGGCGAGGACCGAGCCCGTGCCGACGGGCACGCTGAGCGATCTCGTCCAACCGATCCCGAGCTCGCCCAGGACGCCGATCCCGACGAGAACCGCACCGGCGACGCCGCCGACCTGCGCGGTGCGCCTGAGCCGGAGACCCAGGTTCGCGCCGATGGGAAGCGCGAGCAGGACCACCCCCACGCAGACGAACCCGCCCGGGATCTTCACGGCAGCGGCTACCCCCGCCAGCACCGAGCCGGCGAGCCAGCCGTGACGGATCGTGGCGAGGAGTGCACACGCGATCAGCCCGGCGACGAGGAGATCGTTGTGGAGTCCGCCGACACCGTGCAGCAGGACGAACGGCGTCGCCACGACGAGCCACGTCGCCACCGCCGGGTCGTGACCGGCATACCGGGCGAGCCGTGGCGCCGCGAACGCGAGGAGGGCCAGACCGAGGAGTGCTAGGGCTCGGTGCGCCAGCATCAGCAGCCACGGGTCGGCGGTCGCGTGCGAGACGAGGCCGCCCCAGAGCAGGGGAACCGGCCCGTACGGGGTCGTCGTGTGCATCCACCGTCCGTTCACGGCCTGGACGACCGGGCCGTCCAGCACCGAGGGGGTGAACACGTACGGCGAGAGCCCGTGTCCGGTCAGGTAGCCGTCGGCGACGTAGCTCCAGCCGTCCCCGCTGAACAGCGGCGGCGCCAGCATCACCGGGACCGCCCACGCGGCCGTGACGAGGTAGACAGCGTTGACGTCCGCGAGCCCGGACCTGACCCGGTCCCCGAGGGTCAACCAGGCCGAGATCAGCACGGCGATGCCCAGGAACAGCAGGACGAAGAACGCCCGGTGCGCGCCGGGGTCGTGGCGCAGGTTCGCCACCACGGGGACGTGGTTCGGCCACGCCGACGCGGGCACCCTGGAGGTCACGAGGCCGGCGCCCAGCACGATCGACGAGCCGATCCCGCCACGAACCGTCACCGCACGCATCCCGGCCCTTGCCTCCTCGAACCTGGCGGAGGTCCTGCTGCCTCGCTCCGCTCGTCGCGTCAGCGTCGGCGGGACCCGTTCACGACCGTGCGCCTGCTGCGATCGAGGACACCGGCAGCCCGTAGTGGGCCAGGCGGTGCGGCAGATCCTGGTGGAGCCAGTGGGAGATCCGGTGCGTACTGACCGCGAGCAGGATCTCGTGGACGGGCTCGGCGAACAGGATGTCCTCGACCGCGTCGATCGGGTCGTGCCGCACGGAGACCGACCCGATCACGTGGTCGCCCACCGCAGCCTCGATCTCGGGTAGCACCGCGCGGAGAGCATGCTCGGCTTCCGCGGCCTTCTCGTGACGCTCCGGGTGAAGCAGGTGGAGCTCCGCACCGGCGGGGTTCGGTACGACCAGCCGGAGCTGCACCGCGCCGTGCTCCGCGCGGGCCCGGAGCGCATCGACGAGTTCCGCGGTCAGGGCGGTCGCATCCGCCACCACGAGGACTCGGGTGACCGGTTCTGCATTCATGACGATCCCTCCCCTCTGCTGCCGGCCTCGGCAACGTCAGTGGGTTCAGGATGAGCCGAGCCACCTGACAGACGGCTGACAGCGGGACCGCGCTCGGGCCGGGGCACGTTCGTGATCGACCAGCTTCGCGACCAGGCGACCAGACCTCCGGCCCAGGCAGCCCCGATCAGCAGGCCCGCCATCACGTCCGTGAACCAGTGGTAGCCGAGGTAGAGCCGCGAGACTCCCACCGAGACAGCTGTCGCCGCGGCTGTCACGACGGCGACCGGGCGTGCGGCCCGGGGGGTCAGGTAGGGCCAGAGGACGGCGACCAGCAGGATGACGAACACCATCGTGTTCATCGTGTGCCCCGAGGGGAAGCTGTAGGAGCTGTCCGCGCCGGCACCGGGAACCCGGTACTCCGCTCCGGGGCGCTCCCGCTGCACGACGTTCTTGATCCCCACGGTGAGTGCGGCTGACCCGGCCATCCCGACCGCCACCATCAGCGCGTCCCGACGCTGCCCGCGGGCCAGGCAGACGGTGAGCAGGGCCAGCGACGCGACGAACAAGGTGATCTCGTTTCCGATCGCCGTCACCGTCCAGGCCAAGGTCGTCAGGGCAGTCGCGTGGTGCGCGGCGAAGAAGTCCGCCACCGCGTGGTCGATGCTCATCGCAGCAGAGTGGCCCGGAGCCGCTGTCAGGAACCTGACAGCCTCCACCCCCTTGAATGGGGCGACATGACTTTGGAAACGAGCCAGCAGGAGACGAACCGTGCGTGTTCTGCTCGTTGAGGACGAGACGCCACTCGCGGCTGCGCTGCAGGAGGGTCTCAAGCGGGAGGGCCACACTGCTGACGTCGCCTGCGACGGCGCGGAGGGCCTCTGGTACGCCGAGGAGAACGAGTACGACGTGATCGTGCTCGACCTGATGCTGCCGGTCGTGAACGGCTTTCAGGTGTGCCGCCGGCTCCGCGAGCTCGACGACTGGACACCGGTCCTGATGCTCACCGCACGCGACGGCGACCGCGACATGGTGGAAGGGCTCGATGCCGGCGCCGACGACTACGTGACGAAACCGTTCAGCTTCGAGGTCCTGCTGGCGCGTCTGCGCTCGCTCGCCCGGCGCAACGTCACCGAACGGCCGACGGTCATGCGGGTGAGCGACCTGGAGATGGATCCCGCGTCACGCCGGGCGTCCCGCCAGGGCGACGAGCTGGTGCTGACCACCCGGGAGTTCGCGGTCCTGGAGATGCTGATGCGGAACAAGGGCGCGGTCGTGAGCAAGCAACAGCTGCTCGGCGCCATCTGGGGCTTCGACTTCGACGGCGACCCCAACATCCTCGAGGTCTACATCGGCCGGCTCCGGCGCAAGGTCGACAAGCCGTACGACGTCGACTCGATCGAGACGGTCCGCGGAAGCGGCTACCGGCTGCGGGTGGAACCGTGACCGAGGACCTGGGACCGCTCCGGCTCTGGCTGGCCAGGGTCCGAGTTCGGGTCACGCTCGCGGCGACGGCAGTCAGCCTCCTCGGGGCGATCGTCGGCGTGCTCATCTTCGTCGGCGGCCTCCACGAGAACCTCGAGTCAGCGCTGGTCGGCTCGGCGCAGCAGCAGGCGGCCAACGTCGAGGCCCGCCTCAAGTCGGGCGCCACCCCGGAGCAGGCGACCGTTTCCTCCAAACGGGACCTGATCATCCAGGTCGTCGGCTCAGACGGAACGTTGCTCGCCACCGACCAGCCTCAGGTGACCGAGGCGTTGCGGACCACGCCCGGTGTCTCCGAGAGCGTGCACGTCCCGACGCTCGACGACTCCTACGCCGTGTACGCCCGGCGCACGGCGGACGGCCGTCTGATTCTCGCCGGACTGTCGGAGGAGCAGGTGGCGCGCGCGTCGCGCACCGCCGTCACGATGCTCGCGGTCGCCGTACCCATCGGCATCGCTTTGCTCGCAGCCGTTGTCTGGCTGTCGATCGGGCGTGCGCTCCGGCCGGTCGAGGTGATGCGTCGCCAGGCCGCGACCATCACCTCCGAGCATCTGCACAAGCGGCTCGAGGTGCCGCCGGGCGACGACGAGATCCCCCTGCTGGCCTCGACGCTCAACGAGATGCTCGACCGCATCGACCTCGCCCAGCAACAGCAGCGGCAGTTCGTCTCCGACGCCTCGCACGAGCTCCGCTCACCGCTGGCCACCGTGCGCCAGACCATCGAGGTGGCGCGACGGCATCCGGACAGCACGACGGTCCCGCACCTGGCGGACGCCGTCGGCGCTGAAGAACGCCGGATGGAGGAGCTGGTACGGGCTCTGCTGACGCTGGCCCGCCTGGACGACAAGGAAGTGGGTCCGGGTCACGTCGTCGACGTGGACGACGCCGTCGTCCACGAGGTGAGCCGGCTGCGGGGCCAGGAGGTTCCGGTGCGCATCGACATGCGCCACGTCAGCGCCGGACGGGCTCTCGGCGATGCGGTCCTGTTCAACCAGGTCGTCGCGAACCTGCTCTCCAACGCCGTGCGCCACGCGCGGACCCAGGTGCGGGTCTCGCTCGACGAGGAGGCCGGCGCCACCGTGCTGCTCGTGGAGGACGACGGCGACGGGATCCCGCAGGTCGAGCGCATGCGCGTCTTCGAGCGCTTCGCCCGGCTCGACGAGGCTCGTGCCAGGGACGCGGGCGGAACCGGCCTAGGCCTCGCCATCGTGCAGAAGGTCGTCGAGGACGCGGGCGGGTCGGTCGAGGTCGACGACTCCGATCTCGGCGGCGCCCGGTTCCGCGTCGTCCTGCCGACTCCGGACCAGGGCTCCTGATCGCCGGGTCGCCTACATCCCGAAGGCTGCGCGCAGGTCGGGCGCCTCGCGCGCCGCACCGAGCGGCTGCACTCCGAGGACCTCGGCGACGTACCGGGTGAGCGAGTAGTGGGTCAGCGGGCGCGTCACGACCAGGTGGCGCAGGCGCGGGTGCAGCACCGCGGTCAGGACCGTGTTGTCCGCGTGCCGGTCGTCCTCGTCGGCGGTCACGACGACCACGAGTCTCCCCGACGTGAAGTCGCGGCTGGCCAGCACGGGTGCCAGCGTGGTCCGCAACCACGCGTCGGCAGCGCCGAGCGTGCCGTCGTGCGCGTCGTGGTTCAGGTCCGGGACGAGGAGTCCGAGGTCGGGCAGGCGGTTGTCGCGAGCCCGTGCACCGAAGGTCGAGGTGTCGAGATCGTGACTGCCGCACGCCGCGCGATCGGCCGCGAAGTAGGTCCACGGGTTGTGGCGGACCGCGTAGCTGCCGTGGTCCTCCCGCGCGCACGGGAACGGCATCGACTCGGCGAAGGTCGCTGCCGTCCTGCCGGCCCGGAGCGCTTGGGCGAAGACCGACGGCGCGGCACCGACGCGGGCGGAGTTCGCCGCCGGGTCCCGGTCGTCGGTGACACCGAACGTCGTCCCGGCCACCAGGCCGAGGTAGTTCGGCTCGCTCGGGTGGGTGAGGGCCCGCCAGCTCGTGGCGTACCCGTACCGGTCGGCGAGCGCAGCCAGGTACGGCATCCCGGCCCGCATCTGCTCCAGGGAGTGGTTCTCCTCGATCACCACCAGGATCTTGCTCGGTCGCACCGGGGCTGATGCCGTGGCCGGCATCGTCGGCGGATCGGCCTGTTCAGGTCCGGACGTGCCCGCGGAGCAGCCGAGGAGACCGAGCGAGGCGAGCGCCACGAGGGCGGGCAGCGATCCGGTGCGCACGGTCCGACTCTAGGGAGAGCTCCTGACAGGAGTCTGAACACTCCCGGTAGACCAGATCGTGCTCCTGGAGAACCGTGGCCCAGTCCATGGCGACCGCGGTCGACGCGCTGTGGCGCCGCATCGCGGCCACGAGCGACGGTTCCGCGGCGATCCGCAGCAGGGACCGGGCGAGGTCGGCGTCGGTGTGCGCGAGGAGGCCGTCGACCTCGTGGGTGACGAACTCCGTGACACCGCTGGCCGCCATGCCGACCACGGGGACGCCGGCGCAGCGCGCCTCGAGCGCCGCGATCCCGAACGACTCGAGCGTGGCCGGCGCTACGAACACATCGCTGGAGGCAAGATGACCCCGGATCTGACCACGGCTGAGCGCACCGGGGAGGTCGACCCGATCGGTGAGCCCGTAGGCGCGGACCGCGTCCAGCACCCGGCGCCGTTGGCTGCCGTCTCCGATCAGCGTGGCCGACCACCTGAGCCCGGGTGCGAGCGCGTGGAGCTGCGCGAGCGCCTCGACGAGCACGAGCGGACGTTTGCGGGCGACCAGGCGGCCGACCGAGAGGATCCGGAGCTCCGGCGCGTCCTCGTGAGCGACCTGCCAGGCGGCCTGGTCGATGCCGTTGTGAAGGACGTGGACGGTCTTCCCCGCCGGCAGCGCGGCCTGCAGCCGGGCGGCGGCGACACTGCTCACGGCGGTGAAGTGGAGACGCTCGGTCGGCAGCCGGACGGCACGGATGCCGGCCCGGACCAGGGCAGACGACCTCGGGAGGAGGGAGTGCATGCTGACGACCACCGGGGTTCCCGCGGTCACGCGCAGGGCGGCCCAGGCGAACGGCGACCCGACGCTGAGGTGCGCGTGCACCACGTCCGGCCGGAACTCGACCAGCAGCGGCGCGAGCGTGACCGCCAAGGCTGATGCGTTCGCCCCGCCCCGGAAGTACTCCACCCGCGGCTCGGCGCCGAGCCCGAGGGAACAAGGCGGCGCCGGACGCTCGGCGGTGGCCACGACGACGTCGTGCCCGGCCGCCGACTGACGCCGGGCGAGGTCGCTGACGTGCAGCTCGATGCCGCCCAGGCGGGGCAGGTAGGTGTCCGTGATGTGCAGGATCCTCATGCCGCCTCCCCCGCCCCGGCGAGCGCGGAGACGACATCGGTTCCCCGGGGGCTCCGGTCGTCGGGCCCCGAGGGCGTCGGGGCCACCGCCCGGGTGCCGCTCGCCGCCCGGCGCATCCACAGGAACGCCAGGATTCCCCCGACGGGGATCTCGATCGCGAACATGAGGATGCGGAACAGGAGCACGCCGGCGGCGGCGGACACCGGATCGACCCCGAACGAGTGCAGCGCGGCGACCGTCCCCAGCTCCGCGATCCCGGCGGCACCGGGCGTGATCGGTGCCAGGCTGATCAGCCGCTCGACGGCGAACGCGACCGTGACGACCGTCCACGGTGCGCCGGCTCCGACCGCGGCGAGGCAGGCGAACAGCAGCGCGCACTGCAGGCAGAGGTAGCAGAGCACCCCGGCGCTCATCCGGTGCCAGCCGGCCTGGACGGCCGTCCGGAGCTCCCGTCGGCTGTTCAGCAGCCAGACGGTGAGTCCGTCCGCGCTGGCGTGCGGCCGCACCCGCCGTCGTACGGCGTCCAGGCGCTGCCCCACCGCAGCCGTGGACCCCTCTGTGCGGAAGGTGAGCACGGCGCTCCCGGCGGCGAGCAGGACGAACACCGACGCGCTGATCACCACGGACGCGAGTCCCGACGGCAGCGTCGAGCCGAGGACCGCCGCGCTGAGCAGGATGAGGATCGACGCGGTGAACTTGCCCAGCGCGTTCCACAGATTCGTGACCACCGTGTACGACGCGAAGCGGTCCGGCCCGAATCCCCAGCTCCGGGTCATCGCGTAGCCGAGGCCCATACCCGCGGGACCGCCGAACGGGAGCACGTTGGAGACCGAGGAGCCCGCCAGGTTCAGCATCAACGCCTGCCGGGCCCGGAGACCCGGCATGGCCGCCTGGAGGACCGGGACGTGCGTCACGAGCCCGGCGAACCAGAGCAGCACCAGGCCGAGGAGCACGGCCGGGTGGACGTGGCCGAGGCTGGTCCCGATCGCGGACCAGCTCGCGCCGACGAAGCGGGGCAGGGACGCGACCAGCCCGACCGCCGCACCGACCGCGAGCAGCGAACCCAGCGTCGTGGCGGCGCGTCGGGCGCGTCCGGACTTGGCTCCCACTGTCGCCTCCTCCTCGTCGTGGCGAGCTTCTCGCCAGGTTCCTGAACTCACGATGCGGGACCGCACCTGAAAGGCGCCTGACGGCCCGGCAGACCGTCGGGACGGTTCCGGGCATGCTGGGGTGGTGCCGTTCACCCTGGTCGCGTTCCACGCCCATCCCGACGACGAGTCGTTGCTGATGGGAGGCTCGATCGCCCGCGCCTGCGCCGAGGGGCACCGGGTCGTCCTGGTGACGGCGACCGACGGTGCTGCCGGTCTCGCGCAGGCGGGGACGACCGAGTCCGGTGACCTCGGGCGCCGCCGTCTGGCCGAGCTCGAGGCGGCGGCCGCGGCGCTGGGAGCCGCACGCGTCGTGCACCTCGGCTATCCCGACGGCCGGTTCGGCGACTGCGGAACCGAGGAGCCCGCGCAGGCACTGGCGAAGGTGCTGGAGCAAGAAGGCGCAGATCTCTTCACCGGCTACGACCCCTCCGGCGGCTACGGCCACCCCGACCACGTCCACCTCCACCGGGTCGCCCGGGCCGCAGCCCGGCTGACGGACGGCGTCCCGTTGCTCGAGGCGACGCTCGACCGTGCGCTCCTGCTGCGCGCGGCCCGCCTGGTCGCGGCTGTTCCGGGCGCACCGCCGGTCGACGTGGCCCGGCTCCGCTCGGGTTACCTGCCGAGGGCCGAGCTGACCCACCAGGTCGATGTCCGACCGTTCGTCGCCGCCAAGATCGCCGGTCTGGCGGCGCACGCGAGCCAGGGCACCGGGTCGCGCGGCGTCCGCACCGTCACCCTGCTCAGACGGCTGCCGGGCCCGATCGCCCGACGCGTCCTCGGCCGCGAGTGGTTCCGCGAGGTGGGTGTGGCCCCGGGCCTGCGGGACGACCTCTTCGCGTCGTGCCGCTGACCCGGAGCGGCTGGAGCCGGCCTGAAGATGGCAGGGCCGTGCTACCGGTGGCGCCACACGAAGTAGTGCCCGAGGTGCGCGACCGGGGCGTACCGGCTTCTCAGGACCTGCTCGGCACTGGTCGAGTCGACGCCCCAGGTGTAGAGACTTTCCCCGCTCACCACGACCCAGGTGGGGGCGGTCGGGCCCGCGAGCACCGCCTGGAACTCCACCAGGCGGCTGTCCCGGACCCGGACCGGGAGGCTCCAGATCTGCGGGTACGGGCTGCTCAGGCCGGCGTCCCAGAGGATGTTCGGGTGTCCGAACGCGACCACCATGCTGTCGCCCGGCGCGGCGTGGGAACGCACGTACGCCGACACCCGGGCGTCCGAAGTGGAGCCGCGCTCGGCGTGAGCGGCGGAGACCGTCGTGACGCAGGCCGAGGCGATGGCCAGCGACGTGAGCAGCGCACCGGGGATGCGCAACGAGACAGGGCGCTGCGCGGCGGCGGCCGCCAGGAGCACCATGCCGGGAACCAGGACGATCAGGTAGTGCAGCCAGTAGCTGGCACCGCCGATGATCGAGACGACCTCCCAGGCGAGGAGTACCAGCGCCGGCCAACGCAGATCCGGTGCCGCGGTGTCTCCCGGCCGTACCGCGGCAGGTCGTCGCGATACCTGGATCGCGAGCACCGCGACCAGGAACGGCGCCACGCTGAGGAAGGCCGCGCCGACGAGGGCGAGCATCCTGGCGTGCGTCGCGGCGCTTGCGGAGTGGTGGATCACGGTTGCCGCCTGGAACCGGAAAGTGACGACCGCGTCCCAGAGTCCTCCGGGCCTGGTTCCGCGCCCCGCCGCCAGCCCCAGGAGCAGACCCAGTGCGGTGATCGCGCCGCCAGCGAAGCAGGCGCCGGTGCGGAGCGCCTGGCGACGCCGACCCGACCAGAAACGCAGCACCAGGAGGACCGCGGTCACGACGACGACATCGACCGCGTTCTGCTTGATCGCCACCGCTGACACCGAGGCGACTCCGGCGGCGGCGGCCCAAGTCGACGACCGGGCCCTGCCGGACGCGCCGAAGGATCGCAGCACCAGGGAGACGCCGGCGAGCACGAAAGGCACCGAAAGCAGCTCGCCACCGACGTGGGTCGCCCCGAAGAGCGGGCTGGAAAGGAAGACACCCGCGATCACCACCGGTGCCACCAGCGCCGCTGCCGAGGGTCGCGCGAGTCGGCCGATGATCGACTGCCGTGTGATCGCGGCAGCAAGCACGATCGAGCTGACGACGGCGACGATGCCGAGGACCCGGAGCGACATGGTTCCCCCCGTCGCCGCCGCGAGCGCATGGATCACGATGAGCAGGGGCGGTCGATCGACCCAGTAATCGCCGTACAAGGAGCTTCCGTGAGCCCACTGCGAAGCGACGAGGAGGAATCCGCCCTCGTCGGGGCCGGCGGCGGTCCTGAGGAACGGGATCCAGGCCAGGGTCGCCAGCGCTGCGGTGATCCAGGTAGCCCTGGTGAGCATCGAGCCCGGCAGCTGCGGTTCGACCCGCGTCGTCGGCCGGGAGTGCTCGAGGAGGGTCATGCCGCGACGCGCTCCGCTCCTGTCGGGCGGTGCGTGAGCTCGTCGACCCGCCAGCGCAGGACCCGGAGTACGGCCTCGAGCACGATCGAGCCGGACATCTTGGACTCCCCCCGCGTTCGGTCGGTGAAGGTGATCGGGACTTCGACGACCGACAGACCGTGCCGCACCGCCTGCCAGGTGTTCTCGATCTGGAAGCAGTACCCGTTGGAGTGCGAGCCGAGGGCACCGATGGAGGCGAGTGCCTCGGCGCGGAACGCCTTGAAGCCTGCGGTGGCGTCGCGCACCGGCAGGCCGAGGACCAGGCGGACGTACTGGTTGCCGGCCCACGAGATGAGCCGGCGCCCGAGCGCCCAGTTGCGGACGCCACCACCGGCGACGTAGCGGGAGCCCACCGCGACGTCGTGGTCGTCCAGAGCCGCGAGGAGCGCCGGCACCCGCTCGGGCGGGTGCGAGAGGTCCGCGTCCATCTGCACGATGCGCCCGTAGCCGTGGTCGAGCACCCACGCGAAACCCTCGCGGTACGCCGCCCCGAGGCCGGTCTTCTCCGCACGGACCACCAGGTGCACCCGACGGCCCCGCTCAGGGCGACCAGCGACCAGGGATGCCGTCCCGTCCGGACTGCTGTCGTCGACGACCAGGATGTCGCTGTCGGTCACGGCCAGAACGCGGTTCAGGATCGCGTCGATGTTCTCGCGCTCGTTGTACGTCGGGATCACGACGACCGAACGAGCCTGATCCTCGGCACCGCGGCGGGGCGTGGGGCAGCTCATGTCTCGATCGTCGCGCCGGTCCGCTGAACGAGGCCTGACAGGAATCGGAGCGCTCGGTGAATGTCAGGTCAGGTTCAGGTAGCTCGTCCATCCTCTCCTGTCATGAGCACTCGCACGACGACGACCCGTGTTCCTGACGCGCGGGCGATGCTGAACAAGGTCCCCGAAGTCACCGTCTACTTCTGGTTGATCAAGATCCTGTGCACCACGGTCGGCGAGACCGCGGCCGACTACCTCAACGACACCCTCGGCCTCGGCCTGACGAAGACCTCGATCTTCATGGGAGCGCTGCTG